>NZ_JARANT010000039.1 GCF_029889805.1 Halorubrum sp. Boch-26
CACCGCCCCCGGCCCCGCCCGCGAGCGCGCCCGCGGCGACGGCGGAGAGCGGCGTTCGCCACGCGACGTCGCCGCCGACCGCGGTCGCGCGGACGACCCGCTCGCCGTCCGCGGGCGTCGACTGGACGACGACCGGGTCGCCGTCCATCGTGGCGACGACCGCGCCGCTCCCGTCGTCGCCGGCGACGGGCTCGGTCTCCCACACGATCTCGGAGTCGACCGCGGCGTCGTCGATGCCGACGAACGCGAACAGGGCGACGCCGACGCCGGTCGCGCCGCCGGCGAAGAGGATCAGGCTCGCGAACAGAACGCGACGGTCCATTGACGGTCCGTTCGGGCGTCGCGGTCATACGGCTGTCGGATCCGGCCGGGAACCGTATGGGAAGAGCTACAGCAGCGTCGCAACGCTCTCGGTGTGGTCCGCGTCGACGAGCTCTCGGAGGGCGTCCGGGTCGCGCTCGCCGTTCGCGTTCACGAGGTAGACGGCGCCGTCGCAGTCGCCGTACGCGCCGTGGAAGTCGTACACGAAGCCGTACACGTCGGCGTCGGCGGCGGCCTCGGTCTCGCGGGCGATCGCGACCTGCTCGTGGACGTTGTACTCGACGAGGCGGTTGCGGAGGCTCGCGTCGACCTCGGCGGCCTCGGCGATATCGGCAAGCCCCGCCTCGACGATCGGCACGAGCTCCTCCACGTCCGTCCGGACGCCGGGCTCGTCGGGGAACGCTCCGTCGCGGACCGCGTTGAGGGCGGCACCGACCGCGCCGCAGCCGGTGTGGCCGACGACCGCGAGCACGTCCGTGTCCGTGTGAGCGAGCGGGTAGGCGACGCTCCCCGAGAGCACGCGCTCGCCGTCGACGACGTCGCTCACGCGGTTTCCGATGTTGCCCGCGGTGAAGAGGAACCCCGGTCGATCGACCGACCACATCCCCTCCTGTGAGACGCGCGAGTCGGAACAGCAGACGGAGACGACGGGCGGTCGCTGCCCGTCGCGTCGGGCGGCGAGCTCGCCGGCGGCGGCGGACTCGACGTGGTCGTCGTTTCCGTCGAGGAGCTCGGCGAGGAGTTCGCGGCTCATAATCAGCAACTCCCGGTGGGCGTTCAAAAAGGGGCCGGACTGAAGCGGGACGGACCGAAAAGGGCAGGACCGGGACGAGCCGACCGGGTCAGATCACGAACCCGACGATCTGAAACAGGAATCCGAGGACGAACACCGCGATCAACGCGACCGTCGCGACCACGACGGCCGGTGCGAGTGTCTCCTCGTTCTGGTCGAGGACGAGGCTTTCCATGTCTCTCATACGAGTCGCCTCGTCGCCGCGGGGTTTGAACGCTTCGCTCGCGTCCCGGGGCGGGCGTCTCCGCCGGCCGAATCGCCGTCGAATCGGCACCGCGACGAGCCTCCCGCCGTCGAAGAGAACTTTCTTTTACTTCTCGCCGGACAGTACTGGTGGATGAGCGACGGAGCGCGACAACTCGCCGGACCGAGCGGAGGTGTCGATGTCGAACCGTGACGCGGTCGACGGCGGGGACACCGCCGGCGCGTTTGCCGGCCGGGGCGGCGATGAGACGGGCGACGCCGAGGCCGGCGCCCTCGCGGTCGTCTGCGGGCTTCCGGGCGTCGGCAAGACGACGGTCGCCGAGCGGATCGCCGCTCACATCGACGGCGAGATCCTCCGCACGGACGTGATCCGGAAGGAGCTGTTCGGGGACCCGGACTACTCCGACGCGGAGACCGAGGCGGTGTACGCGGGGCTTATCGACCGGGCCCGCGAGCGCGCCGCCGACGGCGACGCCGTCGTGCTCGACGCCACGTTCGCCGACGCCCGCTTCCGCGCCGAGGTTCGGGAGATGGGCGAGCGGGTGGCCGGGTCATTCGACCTCGTGGCGGTCGAGTGCGACGAGCCGGTCGTCGAGCGCCGCATCGAGCGCCGCGACGGGATCAGCGACGCCGATTTCGAGGTCTACCTCCACTTCAAGGACGCCTTCGACCGGATCGAGACCGACCACGTGGTCGTCGACAACTCGGGCGACGAGACGGAGACGTTCGCGCAGGTCGACGGGGCGTTCGGCGGCTCGTCCGTCGACGACCCGACCGACCGCGACGCGTGAGGGGAAGCCTGTGGTCTCGTTCGAGATGGTCCATACCACCAACCGGGATGGTCCATGCCACCAACCGAGGTGGTCCATGCCACCAACCTCCATGAGAAGCGCGCACACGCGTCTCCCATCACTTATACGGACGAACGCACTACGGCCTGTATGAGCGAAGAATCCGGGCGTCGGAACCTCCGAATGCCCTCGGACGACGAAGTGTTCGCCGTGGTAACCGAGCACCTCGGCGGGAATCACGTCCGCCTGCGCTGCGTCGACGGCGAGACCCGGCTGGGCCGGATCCCCGGCCGTATGAAGTACCGAACGTGGATCAGCGAGGGCGACGTCGTGCTCGCGGAGCCCTGGTCGTGGCAGGACGAGAAGGCGAACGTCGAGTGGCGGTACGACGACGACGACGCGGACCAGCTGCGGCGCGAAGGCCACATCCAGTAGACCGTTTTCACGCGGTGTGCAGCGCCGTTCTCCGACTGCTCCCCGAAACCGTAGCGACGTGTCCGGCGCGGATCCCCGCGGCGTGGCGGTGGTCTGGGGCGTGTGAGGCAATTGAGGCTCGGAACGCCGATCAGGCGAACAGCAGGATGATCACGGCCACGAACAGCAGCTCCCCGCCGACGAGGAGTGTCGCGACCAGCCAGTAACGGTAGGTCCAGAGCCACTTGACGGCCCGGTTCCACCGCGCCGAGAGCGCCCCCGACGCGGCAAGGTCCTCGTCTCCGCCGCGCTCCCCCACGTACGCCTCGTCGAGCCGCCACCCCTCGTCGGGCTCGTAGGTCGCGGGGATCCGCGTCCCGATCAGCTCGTCGACGCCGAGCGGCGAGACGCCCGCGGCGTCGAGGAACGCGAGGAATGCTTCGGACTCCGCCAGCGACCCGTCCCGCGGGGCCGGGAACCGCTCGACGTGCGTCGCCCCGCCGTGCGGCGGACGGAGCTCGACGACGACGCGGCGCCCCGACGACCGCACCGCTGTCACGACGAGAACGCGCTCCTCGTCGTTGAGGTACGCCTCCCGGAGGCGGCGCTGCACCTCGTCGTCGACGTCGCCCGTCGCGTCGGGAGTGTCGGCGAGCGGGGTCGTCACCTCACCGGCCCCGTCGAGCGACGGCTCGGCCCCGTGCCCGTCGTCGGAGGGATCCCCGGGCATTCGATCCGTCCTTAGTGACGCGCACCGATAAGCGCGCGGCAGGGACGGGGAGACGGCGCGCGCGGGTCGCCGGTGTCTCGCCGGCGCGTCCCGGAAACCGTTTGAACGTCGGCGGACACGGACACGTATGCGCGAGGTGACACTCCGGATCCGCCACCGCGGCGGGCCGGAGTCCGAGGTGAGCGCCCGCCACCCGGAGGTGACGATGCGGTCCGTCTCGTCGATGACCGGGCGGGGGAGCGAGCGGAAGCGGATCGTGGAGCTCCGGGGGCCGACCGCGGAGATCGAGTCGTTCATCGAGGAGTTCCGCGTGGCCGACGCCGTCGTGGAGGCGGAGCCGCTCTCGCCGATCAGCGGGACCCACGCCTACGTCGCGGTCGTGGTCGACGGCGACGGCTGGGAGGGGATCCGCGAGCGGCTCTCCGAGATGGGGATCCACTACCGGACCGGGACGACCATCGCCGGCGGGATCGAGCGCTGGACGGCGTACATCGAGGCCGACGACGACCTCTCGGCGGTGATCCGCGAGCTGGAGCGCGGCGGTAACGACGTCGAGCTCGCGCGCAACGTCGAGCTGGCGTCGATCGAGCGACCGCCCGGGCTGCCGGCCTCAGGCATCCTCGACGGACTCACGTCGCGACAGCGAGAGGTCCTCGCGACGGCCATCGCGATCGGCTACTACGACCACGGGGGCGGCGTGGGCGTCGAGGACGTCGCCGACGAGCTCGGACTCGGATCGACGACGGTGTGGGAGCATCTCTCACGGGCGGAGTCGACCGTGATGAACGCTCTCTTCGATCGGTTCGAAGCACAGGTCGGACCGGAGAATCGCGGGGACGGCGAGCCAGCGGAAGGCGAGTGAGTCCGCGGGAGGCGAATGAGTCCGCGGGAGGCGAGTGAATCGAGCGACAGCGACACCCGAACAACGCTTTTGTAGCTACGGTGTCCAGCGAGAGGTATGACAGAGGGTTCGGTGTCCGTTCCGGCCGAGCAGTACGAGCGGCTCGCGGCGCTCGCGGCCGCCCGCGGCGTGACCCCCGAGACCCAGCTCGCCCGCCTCATCGACGACGCCTACGAGGGCCTCGACGGCGACCAAGAGCCGCCGGAGACGCTCCCCCTCGGCGTCTGCGACGCGGACGAGGACGAAGAGGGAGAAGCGGAGACGTGAGAGCGCCGATGCGGCGCACGCCGGCCGCGAGCGTCACCCGTCGTACGGCCAGCGACCGCCCGTCTTGAGCTCCGTAACGTAGCCGTCGGCGATCGACTCGCGGATCGCCGACCGCGACCGGTGAGCGACCGCTTCGCCGCCCGCCGCGCCGCCGCCGTCGGTCGCGAAGCGGTAGGTCGCGGCCGCGATCAGCGTGGCCACCTCCCGGAAGTCGCGCGGATCGAGCTTGTCGAGCGTGTCGGCGTGGGTGTGGCCCCACCCGCGCCCGGACCGCTCCGAGGTCGTCGACGCCATCACCGCCGGGATCCCCTCCTGCACGAACGCCCACTGGTCGCCGTGCGGCGAGACGGTTTCTCCGGTTTCGAGCGGCGCGTCGAACGCCTCGGCGACCGCCTCGAAGGTCGCGCCCATCCCGTCGAAGCCGTTCGTCCCCACCCTGAGGTTCCGGGAGTTACAGGCGCCGTCGAGGTTGATCACGCAGGCGATCTCGTCGTGAGGCGTCGCCTCGGCGACGTGGGACGCGCCCCACAGCCCGATCTCCTCCGCGCCGAACGTGACCAGGCGGACGCGGGTGTCGAGGTCGTCCTCGACCGAGGCGAGCAGGCGACCGACTTCGGCGACGAGCGCCGACCCCGCGCCGTTGTCGTTCGCGCCGTCGCTGATGTCGTGGGCGTCGACGTGTGCGGTGAGGAACACCGCCCCGTCGGTGTCGGGCCCCACGTCGGCGACCGCGTTGACCGAGGTCGTCGGCTCGTTCCGGCAGTCGACCTCGATCGACAGCTCCGGCGCGTCGGCGTCGCGGTTCCCGCCCCCCTCCTCGTCGCCGTCCGCGATCCGTGCCAGCCGCTCGCCCACCTCTTTCGAGACGCCGACCGCGGGGATCGGCCCCGGTCGGTTGTGGTAGCCGACCTCGCCGGTGGGCGGGAGCGACCCCTCGACGTGGTTCCGGAAGACGAAGCCGACCGCTCCGTGCCCGGCGGCGGTGACGTACTTCTCCATCCGGTGGATCCACCGGCCGTGAGAGTCCGGCGTGCGCGAGGAGGCCATCGCGATCGCGCCGTCGAGCGCGTCGCTCGCGGCCTCGAACTCCTCGTCGGTCCCGTCGCCGACGTCGACGAGCGGGGCGCTCGCCTCGCCGGCCGGCGTGCCGGGGAGCGCGATGACCTCGTGAGAGCGTTCGTGTCGGCGTTCGACCGGACCGGCGACCTCGATCGCGGAGTCGCCCCGCCACCACCCCGGGATCTCGAACTCGTCGAGCCCGGCGTTCCGGAGGCCGGCGGCCTCGAAGGCCGCGGCGACCCGCTCCGCGCCGCGGCGCTCGCCGGCGGACCCCGCCATTCGGTTCCCGATGTCAGTCAGGTCCGTGAGGAGGTCCCAGCCGAAGTCGCTCGTGCGTGCGTCGCCGACGACGCGGTCCGGTAGCGCTGTCATGTAGCGTGGTTGGACCGAGGGCGAAAAGGGGTTGCGGGAAGCGGAACCGCGGTCGACTCAGGTCACTTCCACTCGTCGGCGCCCGCGGCGGACTGGAATTCGCCCTTCGCCCGTCTCGGAGGCCGTCGCAGCGTCAACGCCAGCACGCCGGCGTAAAAACAGCCGACGAGCGCGAGCACGAACGCGCCCGGGATCGCGCCGATCGCCGCGGTCGCGACGACGCCGTTTCCGGACGGCGTGAACACCGTGAGCCGAACGATCCACGCGGCCATGAGGACGCTGAGAAGGGGCGCGTACACCCGGCGGAGACGCCGCGACATCGCCTCGATGCTCGGCGTCTTGATCGTCGGCGCCCGGAGGTCCTCGCTCAGGAGCTGCCGCCAGTTCGACTGCTCGACGCCCTCCGGTTCGAGCGCGTTGGCGAACACATTCTCCTCCAAGAGCCGCACGCGCGACCGCCAGACGTCGAACATGCGGTAGCGCCGGGTCTCGATCCCGAGGAAGACGCTGAGCATCACGAGCCCGATGAGCAGCACGTAGTGGGGCCGCGACTCGTTCGAGAACGTCCACGTGAGCAGGGACGCGGTCAACACGACCGCCCAGTTGGTCGTCCGGTCGATGCGGGTCCGCCACGAGCTCGTCCGCCCGAGCTCGCCGCGGTAGGTGTGAGCCATGAGCGAGAGGAAGTCGGAGCGATCGTCGGCGGCCTCGGCGCCGACCTCGCGCTCCGTTCGCGATCCGGCATCGAACTCCTCCGATGGATCGGACATACCCCTCCGTACCGGGGCCGAACGGGTAAATCCCGGCGCGTTGCGGGGCGACCCGAAAGCAGAGAGCGGCCGCGACGACGCCTCAGGCCGGGTCCGCCTTCGTCGTCTCGACCTCGACGTCGTCGGGGTCGACGCCGATTCGGGCGAACTGCGTGCGGACGTGCTCCTCGGCGGCGTCGATCGCGGCCGACTTGGTGTCGAACCCGCGGGGCATCGGTTCCTCGAAGGCGACCCGGATCTCCTCGCCGTCGACGGTGAGAGCCGATCCGCCGCTCTCGACCTGATAGAAGGAGTCGCACACCCAGACGTAGGAGGCGTCCTCGTCGGGCGCGCCCTTGTACGTCGGCGGGTCCTCCCCGCGCTCGAACACCGTCCCGGTGAGGTCCGTCCCGCCGCCGCTGCCGCGAACCAGTATCATACCGCTGATAGGGGCTCGAGGCCCAAAAGGAGCCCGTGAGGGCGGATACCGCGGAGTCGACGGACCGTCCCGCGCAGGGGGAAACGCTTTCGGCGTGGCGAGCGGTGGTCCGTCCATGACGCTGGAGGATTTCACCGAGTTCACCGACGACGAGGGCGACGGCGGGGGAGACGCCGCCGGCTCGGCCGCCGACCGCGACGCCGCCGACGACAGTGGCGTGCCCGAGGCCGGCGACGGCGACCGCGGGGAACCAGGAGGGGCTGCGAGCCGCGACGGCGGGCGCGCGGTGTCCCCGGGAGACGGGGGCGACGGCACGGGAGCGCCCCCCGACGACGCGGCCGCCGACGGGTTCGCCGCGTACGACGTGGAGCCAGCGGGGGAGGACACCGGGCTCGGGGTCGTCTCCGTCTCGCAGGGGCTCCGCGTCGCCGAGGAGGACGACGAGACGACGCTGCGGGCGTTCGTCACGGCGGGGAACCGCGAGGCCGTTCGGCTCGGGAAGTACCTCCTCGTCCCGTACCCGGACGGCGAGCGGCTGTTCTGTCGGATCACGGGACTGGAGTACGCACAGGAGTTCCGCTCGGACGACGCCACCGAGATCCACGCCCGCCGGCAGATGCGCCGCGACGACTTCGCCGAGCGCGACTACAAGTTCATGGCCGAACTGGAGCCGATGTCCGTCGTGTACGGCGAGGGCGACGGGATGAAGCGGCGGATGACCGACCGGGTGCCGAAGCCGGGCGCGGTCGTCGAGGAGGCATCCGACGACGCCGAGATCAAGACGGGGCTGAAGATCCCCGAGGACGGCGTCTTTCTCGGCCACCTCTCCGTCGGGGGCGAGAAGGTCCGGACCGCGGCGGAGCCGCCCACCGTCGACTACCGGGTGACGGACGACTACACCGACGGCGACCCCCTCGCGTTCCGGCACACCCTCGTCGCCGGCGGGACGGGGTCGGGGAAGACCCACGCCTCGAAGAACGTCCTCCGGCAGTACCTCGATTCGGACCGCACCTACCCGACCGGCGACGGCCGGGAGTCGCGGATGGCGGTCGTCCAGTTCGACCCGCAGGACGAGTACGCGCAGATGCACGACGACAACCCCGACCTCGACGCCGACTTCGCCCGGCGGCTAGACCGAGAGGGGATCGCGCACGGCGGCCACGACGACACCGTCGCCTTAGTGCCGCGGGTCGCGAACGCGGCGTACCCCGGCGAGGGCCACCGCGCCGAGCGCGTCGAGTTCACCATCCCGTTCTCGCTCGCTCGCGACATGCCGTGGCTCGTCGCCGGCTCCGGGCTCAACGACAACCAGTACCCCGCCCTCCTGACCCTCCTCAACCGCTTCTTCGGGGATTACGGCGACTCGGGCACCTACAGCCAGTTCCTCTCGTACCTCGACGACCCGGCGCTCAAAGCGGAGCTCGACGAGAGCGGCCGGGTCCACGAGGCGACGTTCGACGCCGTGAAGCGGCGCGTCCGCGCGGTCCCCGGCGGGGTGTTCGACCAGGACGCGAAGCCGATCACGGAGCTGGACCACACGCTCGTCCGGCCCGGCGGACTCTCGGTGATCCCGACGTACCACCTGCCGACCTCCCGGCAGAAGGAGATCGTCGTGCTCGCGGTGGCGGGGCTGCTCGTCGACGACAAGCTCTCGAACGACCCCGACAGCGACCGGATCGAGGAGACGCCCCTCCTCATCGGGATGGACGAGGCGCACAACTTCCTCGCGGACGCCGACAACGTGCAGGCGCGGAAGGTCGTCCAGACGTTCACGGAGGCCGCCAAACAGGGCCGCAAGGAGCGGCTCGGGCTCTTCCTGATCACGCAGGATCCGCAGGACGTCGCGGAGTCGGTGTTCAAACAGGTGAACACGAAGATCGTCTTAAACCTCGGCGACGAGGACGCGATCTCCAGCGTGAACATCCCCTCCAACCTCGCCGGAAAGGTCCCGTACATGGAGAAAGGTCAGATGGTGGTCTACTCGCCGGACAACTCCGAGCCCGTGGAGCTTATCGGGCTCTCGAAGTGCGTGACGCGTCACGGCGAGTAGGGCAGCGGGAGCCGGGTCGAATCGCGTTTCCACGCCGCCGGAGCCGCCGACTCCCTTTTTGAGGGCGGAGCGAGAAACGCCAGATATGGCCAAGCGCATCCTGGTGGCGATCGACGGCTCGGAGGAGGCGATCGAAGCGCTGCGGTTCGCGGTCACGGAGTGGCCGGACGCTGATGTGACGGCGCTGCACGTTATCAACCCGGCCGACTCGACGACCGGGGCGGAGGGCGGGTTCCCCGGCGCGGTCGACCAGTGGTACGACAGCGCGAAAGGACGGGGAGAGCGGATCCTCCGCAAGGCGAGCGAAGCGGTAGACCGCGACATCGACACCAGACTGGAGGTGGGGCGTCCGACGGCGACGGTCCTCACAGTCGCGGGCGGCGACGCCGCAGTCGGCGACGAGGACGGGGCGGAGGGGACCGGAGAGCCGTTCGACCACGTCGTGCTCGCGAGCCGCGGTCGGACGGGGCTCTCGCGTATCCTGCTCGGGAGCGTCGCCGAGGGGGTCGTCCGCCGCGCCGAGGTGCCGGTGACGGTGGTTCGGTAACGGGACCGGGGCAAGCCGACCGGTGCGGCGAGCACGACGAGCGCGCCGTGCCGTCAGTCCTCGGCGCGCTCCGCCTCGACGATCTCGCCGACGACCGTCCAGCCCTCCTCGTCCGCTCCCGACCGGCCCAACAACACCGACTCGTGGTCCTCGGACGTGATCAGCCGGAACTCGGCGTCGCCGTCGGCGTCGGTGCGAACGCCCTCGCCGCGGAACTCCCGCTGGAAGAACTCGGTCGAGGAGAACTCGAAGACGCCGGTCTCGCCGTCGTCGAGGGTGAGCCGGACGGGGCGCGGCTGCACGTTGTGGATCCGCTTCGCGATCGGGTGGAGATCTGGCATGGTCGCGAGTCGACGCGTCGCGGGTAAAAAGCGACGGTCGGCGGGGCGGGAGACCGACTGCGAAGCGCGGTCGGGAGGAAAGGGGTCAGCACCGCTACGGGGACGGAGAAACGGTGAAAAGCCGCCGAAAACCGAGACAGACCCGTTACGCGTCGAGGACGCCGTCGTAGTCGCCGGCGTCGACGCGGTCGTCGAACGTCCGGGCGTCCTCGCCTTCGATGGTGACGCCGAGGGAGGCGCACGTGCCGCCGACCTCCTTGGCGGCGTTCTTCACGTCGTACGAGAGCAGGTCGGTCGACTTCTGCTCGGCGACCTTCTTCACCTGTTCGATCGACATGTCCGCGACGAAGTCCGTCTGGGGCTCGCCGGAGCCCGTCTCGAATCCGGCCTCGTCTTTGATCAGTTCGGCCGTCGGCGGGACGCCGACCTCGATCGTGAACGAGCCGTCATCGTCGTACTCGACGGTGACGGGGACTTCCATTCCGTCGAATGCTGCGGTTTCGTCGTTGATCCGCGCCACGACATCCTGTACATCCACCGGCGTCGGTCCAAGCTCGGGACCGAGCGGCGGGCCGGGGTTGGCCTGCCCGCCGGGGACGAGCGCTTCGATAGTTCCAGCCATATCCGTACGAACCCGGTGACGACTTTTAACGGTTGTTCTTTCGGGTAGGGGGCGTCAGCGGTTCGCACACGGCGAGGCGGCGACTCCGCCGCATCTTGGTGGGACCTACGGCTCCGCGCCGGCCGCGTCGCTCGCGGCGGTACCCGCGTCACCGGCGGTGCGCCCCGGAAGGAACGTCCCGGTCTCCCGGCGGACGCCGACGAGCAGCGCGATGCCGGCGGCGAGCGGCAGGACCGCGCAGGCGGCGTAGATGGGGGCGAAACCGACCGCTTCGATCAGCGGCAGCGACACCATCGGGCCGAGCCCGCCGCCGATGTCGCCGAACACGTTGTTCGTCCCGGAGGCGCGACCCATCCGCTCTTCGGGGGTGAGGTCGGCGAGCAGCGCCATCATCGGGCCGCTGGTGCCGCCCTGCCCGGCGCCGATGAAGACGCAGGCGAGCGCGAGGTCGACGACCGACCCCGACCGGGCGAGCAGCAGGAACCCGACGAACGAGACGACGAGGAACGTGAGCAGGATCGGCGTGCGCGACTCTCGTGTGTCCGAGATCCGCCCGCCGACGAGCATGAAGAAGGACGCCGAGAGGACGGTCCCGGCCATGAACAGCCCGGAGGTCCCCTGCGGGGCGAGTCCGAACAGCGAGATGTCGTTCTCGCCGAGGAACAGGACGAGCGTGGAGAACAGCGCGCCGATGTACGCGAACAGCAGCCCGAAGTTGACCAGCCCGACGGTCAGCGCCGGGACGGCGGTGTCGATGTCCCAAGGCTTTATCGAGTCCCCGGAGCGGTCGCCCGTGACGTGCGTCTCGGGGACGTACCGGTAGGCGACCACGCTGGCGGTGAGCGCGAACGCGGCGGCGACGACGAAGGCGGCGGCGTTGCCGGCCAGCGACGAGACGATCCCGCCGAGCACGAGTCCGGCCGGGAACCCCAACGTGATGCCGCCGCGGACGACGCCCATGTTCGTCCCGCGCGACCCGCTGTCGGAGAGGTCCGCGGCGATGGTGTAGGCGGTCGCAAACACCGCCGCGGAGCCGATCCCCCAGAGGACCCGCGCGAGGAGGAACCACGTCTCGGGCGCGACGGCGACCGAGAGCGGCGCGAACCACCAGTCCGGACCGACCGCGACGGGACCGACCGCGATCCGCGGCAGCGACGCCGCGAGCGGTCGGAGCGACTCGGCCGGCGGCATCGCGAGCGCGACGACGTAGCCGAGCGTCGCGATCCCCTCGATTAAAAGCCCGTACACGAACGGCGTTCGGGTCCCGTACTTATCGACGAGGGCGCCGGCGGGCGCGTTCGCGACGAGCCGCACCCACCGGTTCGCCGAGAGGATGACGCCGACCATGAACGCCGAGATACCGAGGACGGCGCCGAGGTTCGGCAGGATGGGGAAGACGACTCCGCCGCCGAACCCGACGAAGAAGGTGCTGGCGATCACCGCGAGCAGCACGGTCGGCGGCCGATCGAAGCCGAACGCCCCCATCAGGGGCCCCGCTGGGAGACCGATATCGCTCCGTGCTCCGCTCGGGGGACGGTCATTCCGTCTCGTCGTCGCGGGTCATCGCAGCGATCCCCTCCTCCAGCGACGGCGGCTCCACGCCCGCGGCGAGCAGGGGCTCGACGATCCGCTGCAGCGTCGCCTCGGCGACCCGCCGGGTGTACGTCGGTTCGGGGAGGCCGTCGGCGGCCGCGTCCCCTTTCCCGGTGGGCGTGTCGGCGTCAGTACCGGCGTCGCCGTCCGAATCGGCGTCGACCCCGTCCGCGCTGCCAGTGAGGGTGATCTGTCGGGTCCGGGCGCCGTCGAGGGTGGCGACGACGAGCGCCGCCGTCTCGTCGACGTCGACCTCGCGGAACACGCCCGTCTCGATTCCCGATTCGAGGATGTCGGCGACGGTGCCGCGGAGGAGGCGGTCGCTCCTGACCAACTGCTCGCGGATGCGCTCGTTGAACGGACCCTGCGTCCGGAGCTCGAGGAGGGCGATGTGGAACGCCTCGCGGTCGGCGGCGTCGGCCTCGAAGACGAACCAGCCGACGAATCCCGCGAGCCGCTCCGCCGGGGGGTCGTCGGCGTGGGCTCGGATCCGCGCCTCGGAGTCGGTGATGACGTAGTCGAGGAAGGCGACGAGGAGGTCCTCTTTCGTGTCGTAGTGGTAGTGGAGCAGCGACTTGCTCTTCGAGCACTCGTCGGCGATGTCCTGCATCGTCACGTCGGCGTAGCCGTGGGCGCGGAGCGCGCGGTAGACCCCGTCCATGATCTCGTCGGCCGCGCTCGGCTGGTCGCTCATTGACTGACCGGTCAGTCAGCAACCGGTAAATTCCTATCGGTCGGGGTCCGAACGGCCGGTTCGCCGGCCGCGACAGACCTCCGGCGGGGGTCGACGACCGCCGGTCGCTGCTTGTGAACGCGGCCGCCGCTCGGAGGCGTAGAGCAGTCGAAAAGCCGATACAACCGTGGAACGTCCTCGTCAGCGGCTACAGACGGGTGACGTTCGTGGCGCGCGGACCCTTGTCCGCCTCCTCGATGTCGAACTCGACTTCCTGACCCTCCTCTAGGTCCGGGCCGCCGACGTCCTCCATGTGGAAGAACACGTCCTCGTCCGCGTCGTCAGTCTCGATGAATCCGTAGCCGCCAGTGTCGTTGAAGAAGTCAACTTCGCCTTTCGCCATTGCGTCTCAAAGAGGGTGAGGGGAACATAAAAGGCTTCCGCGAGCGATTCCGGCGTGACACGGCGGGTCACACCCGGACGCGGCGGCGGTGCGTCGGGGTCGATCCCGCCGTGTTAGAAACTACTATACGACCCCGGTGGAAAGCGGTACGTATGAGTCAGTCGTACAATCGAGGCCTCATCGAGGACTTCAGTCGGTGGCGGGAGTTCGAGGCGGGGATGTGGGCCTGGATCTTCCATAAGTTCACGGGATGGGTGCTCATCGGCTACCTGTTCACCCACATCGCCGTGTTGAGTACCGGGATCCCGGCGGCGGGCGCGGGTGAGGCAGCGATAATGGCGGGAGAAGACGTGTACACCCAGACTATCGTCAGCCTCGAGAGCCTGCTCTTAGTGCGGCTCCTCGAGGTCGGGCTGCTCGCGGTGGCCGTCTTCCACATGCTCAACGGGACCCGACTCCTCCTCGTCGACCTCGGCGTCGGCCTGGACGCACAGGACAAGAGCTTCTACGCGTCGCTGATCCTGACGGGAGCGATCACCGTCGCGTCGGTGCCGACGTTCATCGCGGGGGCGTTCTGAGATGGCCGAGCGCTACTCCTCGTTCCAGTCCGGCGGCCGGATGTGGCTGCTCCAGCGGATCACGGCGGCGTTCCTGCTCGTCGTGTTGGCGTTCCACTTCTTCCTGCTTCACTTCGTCCACCACGCAGACGAGGTGTCGTTCCTCGCCAGCTCGGCGCGGATGGAGCAGATCAGCTACTACTCGCTGATGATCCTCTTCCTCGTGACCGCGACGTTCCACGGGGTCAACGGGGTGTACAACGCCCTCGTCAATCAGGGACTCACCGGCACCAAACGCACCGTCATCAAGTGGACCCTCGTCGCCGCGAGCGCGGTCCTGATCCTGCAGGGCGTGCGCACCGCGAACGCGTGGGCGGGAATCGGACTCTACTGAACCGACCATGAGCACACAGATACCCAAGCAGACCGAGGAATCGAGCGAGACCGAAGCCGAGACCGACGTCGCCTCCAAGGGCGACGAGCGGCGGACCGAGAAGCGCCGCCGGGCCGCGGAAGAGCAGGCTCGGCGGCAGGCCGAGGAGGCCGAGAAGGCCGCGGCCGACGAGGACACGATCGAGCTGAAGGTGTTCCGGTACGACCCCGAAGTGGAGGGGAAACAGGAGCCCCGGTTCGACACGTTCCACGTTCCCTTCACGAAGGGGATGACCGTCCTCGACGCCCTGATGTACTCGCGGGACAGCTACGACTCCTCGCTCACGTTCCGCCACTCCTGTCGGCAGGCGGTGTGCGGCTCGGACGCCATGTTCGTCAACGGCGGCCAGAAGCTGGCGTGTAAGACGCAGATCGCCGACCTCGAAGAGCCGATCCGCGTCGAGCCGCTCCCGCACGCCGAGGTCGAGAAGGACCTCGTCGTCGACATGGAGCACTTCTACGACCAGATGGAGGCCGTCGAGCCGTACTTCCAGACGAACGAGTACCCCGACGACGAGCTGGCGGAACAGCGCCAGACGCGGGAGAACCGCGAGAAGGTGAAGATGTCGACGCGCTGCATCTGGTGCGGCGCGTGTATGTCATCGTGTAACATCGCCGCCGGCGACAACGAGTACCTCGGGCCCGCCGCGATCAACAAGGCGTACCGGTTCGCGATGGACGAGCGCGAGGGCGAGGACATCAAACAGAAGCGGCTTGAGATCATCGAGCAGGAGCACGGCGTCTGGCGGTGTCAGACCCAGTTCTCCTGCACCGAGGTGTGCCCGAAGGACATCCCGCTCACCGAGCACATCCAGGAGCTGAAGCGCGAAGCGGTGAAGAACAACCTGAAGTTCTGGTAACGGCGGGAGACACTCTCAAGGGCATTCGGAACCAACCCACTATCATAACCACAATGCACGAACACGACGTCATCGTTGTCGGCGCCGGGGGGGCGGGACTCCGGGCGGCGATCGCGGCACAGGAAGCCGGGGCCGACGTGGCCATCGTCTCGAAACTGCACCCGGTCCGCTCGCACACGGGCGCGGCCGAGGGAGGAATTAACGCGGCGCTGCGCGACGCCGACTCCTGGCAGGACCACGCGTACGACACCATGAAGGGGTCGGACTACCTCGGCGACGCGCCGGCGGTGGAGGCGCTCTGTCAGGAGAGCCCGGAAGAGGTCATCCAGCTGGAACACTGGGGGATGCCGTTCTCCCGCGAGGAGGACGGCCGCGTCTCCCAGCGCCCGTTCGGCGGGCTCTCGTTCCCGCGGACGACGTACGCCGGCGCCGAGACCGGCCACCAGATGCTCCACACGATGTACGAGCAGGTGGTCAAACGCGGAGTTACGGTGTACGACGAGTGGCACGTGATGGACCTCGCCGTCACCGACGAGGATGACCCGGCCGACCGCACCTGCCACGGCGTCGTTGCCTACGACATTCAGAGCGGCGAGGTCAGCGGTTTCCGCGCCGACAACGGCGTCATCCTCGCGACGGGCGGGATGGGGCAGGTGTTCGACCACACCACCAACGCGGTCGCGAACACCGGCGACGGCGTCGCGATGGCGTATCGCGCGGGCGTCCCGATGGAGGACATGGAGTTCATCCAGTTCCACCCGACGACGCTGCCGTCGACGGGGGTCCTGATCTCGGAGGGCGTCCGCGGCGAGGGCGGCATCCTCTACAACGAGAACGGCGAGCGGTTCATGTTCGAGCACGGCTACGCGAACAACGACGGCGAACTCGCCTCCCGCGACGTGGTCTCGCGCGCCGAGCTGACCGAGGTCAACGAGGGGCGCGGCATCGAGGACGAGTACGTCCACCTCGACATGCGGCATTTAGGCGAGGAGCGGATACTCGACCGGCTAGAGAACATCCTCCACCTCGCTGAGGACTTCGAGGGCGCCGACGGGCTCACGGAGCCGATGCCCGTCAAGCCCGGCCAGCACTACGCGATGGGCGGCATCGAGACGAACGAACACGGCGAGACCGCCATCGACGGGCTGTACGCCGCCGGCGAGTGCGCCTGCGCGTCGGTCCACGGCGCCAACCGCCTCGGCGGCAACGCGCTCCCGGAGCTCATCGTCTTCGGCAAGCGCGCCGGCCGCCACGCCGCCGGCGAGGACATGGGCGAGGCCAAGGTCACGACCGGCAAGGAGGGCGAGTGGGAACCCGCGGAGTACGAGTTCGAGATCGAAGTCGGCGAGACGGGCGGGCAGGGGCCCGCCGCGGCCGACGGTGGCGCGGTGGCGTCCGACGCCGAGAGCGTGCTCGGCGTCGCCGTCGAGCGCGCGAAGGACCGCGTCGACGCGCTGCTCTCGCGGAAGGGCCGCAACCACGCGGAGATCCGCTCGCAGGTGCAGGAGACGATGACCGCCAACGTCAACGTGTTCCGCGAGGAGGGCCGGCTCGAGGAGACCCTCGGCGACCTCCGCGAGGCGCGCGAGGCGTACAAAGACGTCGCCGTCTCGGACCCGTCTCGGACGTTCAACACCGATCTCATCCACACGATGGAGACGCGGAACATCCTCGACATCGCCGAGGCGCTCACGATGGGCGCGCTCGCTCGCGAGGAGTTCCGCGGCGCCCACTGGCGGAAGGAGCACCAGGAGCGGAAAGACGAGAACTGGCTGAAACACACCTTCGTTACGTGGAACGACGGCGAGCCCGAACTCTGGTACAAGCCGACGATCCTCGAAGGCGAGGACAAGACGTACGAGCCGAAGAGCCGCTCGTACTGAGCCGTCGCAAGCGAACGATCGTCCCGGATCGTTCACGGTTCTGTATGCGTCGTCGGTCGAAACGACCGGCATGCACCGGCGCCGACTCCGCCTACGCGACGTTTCCGGCGCCCCCGATTCCACGCTTTTAACGGGTTCTGGCGGGACTCGCGGCCGTTCACGCTTTTTTCGACGATCGTTGAAGAGGGGGTTTATTATCGTCGAACTCAACGGTCCGAACAAGATGATAGAGACAGAGACCGCACGCGTGGCGGCACCGGCCCTACCGCCGGAGCTGCAGTCCCCCCGTGCGAAGCTCGTGTACCTGTATCTGACGACGAACGGCGACGCCACCGTCTCGGAGATGGGCGACTCGCTCGGCATGAAGAAGCTCTCGCTGTACAGCATCCTGAAGACCCTCAAGCGGGAGGAAATGGTCGACTGCGACGGCGACACGTACGCGCTGAACTGACCTCCCGCGGCTCGCCGATTCTCGGCGCCGACACCGACTCCGCCAGCGGAGCGTTTAGGGGCTCGCGGGACGCAGTACGCCCGTGGACGCGAATCAAGATACGTTCCGGAATCCGTTCGGGATGGACACGGCGTGCGAGAACTGTCCCGGGCTGTGCGACGAGCGCGAGCGCGTCGTCCACGGGTACGGCGACGTCGGCGCCGAGTTCCTCGTCGTCGGGACCGGACCCACGGCCGCCGCCGAAGCGAACGGGGTCCCGTTCACGGGAGCGGGCGACGACGAGCGGGTCCAGTCGATCTTCGCCGATCTCGGATTCGTCCGGTCGCCGCCGGACGCGGCGGAGCCGGACGTCCAAAACGTCTTCTTCACCAGCCTGACGCGCTGCCGACACCCGAAGCGCGAGCCGACCGATCGCGAGGTCGACACCTGCGAGCCGTTCCTCAACGCGGAGATCCGGATGATCAACCCGCAGATCATCGTCCCGGTCGGAGAGCGACCGCTCCGTGAGCTCGCGATCGAGTACACGACGCGACGCCCCGACTCCTTCGACGTCGACGCCGAGCACGCGACGACGATTCGCGGGCGCGGGTTCGAGCTGGTGCCGATGAAGGCGCCCGCGTCGATGACCGTCGCCGAGGTCGACGCCTTCCGCGAGCACATGCGAGAGAACGTGTTGAGTCGGGACTACCGGCAGACGAAGGGACGGCGGAGTAGGTGAGGCTGAGACGGTGGAGTAGGTGAGGCCGAGACGGCGGAGTCGCCGGTCGCTCTCAGTCGTCGAGGCGCTCCACGTCGTCGATCGCGTCGCCGAGGAGGTCGGTCGTCGCGTCCTCGCTGTCCGCGCCGAACGCGCAGTCGATGAGGATGTGTCCGCCCAGCGTCGCGGGGGAGATCACCTGATCCGCGCCCGCCCGCCGGAGCTTGTTGACGTTCTCCCGCTGAGTCACCGCGGCGACGATCCGCACACCGGGGTTGAGCTGTCTGGCGGTGAGGATCGCGAGCGCGTCCCGCGCGTCTTCGTTCGTCGCGACGACGACGGCCCTGGCGCCTTGGATGTTGACTCGTTCGAGCGGGTCGACGTCGCTGGGGTCCGCGGTGAACACCGGCACGTCGCGATCGGCGAGCCGCCTCGCAGCGGTCTCGTCGGTGGTCACGACGGCGTACTTGGTCCCGTCGCGAGCGTCGAGTTCTTCGAGGATCGGTTCGGTCAGGTCCCCGTAGCCGAGTACGAGGACGTGGTCGTCGAGGAGGTCTATCTGTCTGTCTGTCATTTTCCCGAGCGCCTTGGAGAGCTGTGCCTCGATAGCGGGCGTGAGGAGGACCCCGAGCGCCACCGCGAAGGCGGCGACGTTCATCACGAGCGAGGAGAGCACGAACAGCTGGGCGATGTCGGCGGCCGCGCCCGCCTGCGGGGTCACGTCCCCGTAGCCGACCGTGGAAGCGGTGACGACGGTGAAATAAAAGGCGTCGACGATCGTCTCCACCCCGTTGAACTGGTCGCGGAGCGCGTACGTTCCGATCGTCCCGTACGAGATAGCGGTCGCGAGCGCGGCGCCCGCCGCGAGCTGCGTCGGCGACGGAGAGAAGTCCCTGTCGAACCGTCGCCGGTTGTAGTGGAGCGCGGGTACCGACAGGACAGACAGCGCCACTAACGGGAACGACAGCACCGACGCCTGCATCAGTCCCTGAATCGCGGTCAGCGGCAGCAGGAGCGCGGTGGAGTACCAACCCACCCGGTACCCGTTCCGCAGCGCGAAGCCGCTCCCGAGCATCGCGAAGCCGGTGATCGTCCCGGTGAACCCGACCGTCTGGCGGACGACACCTGGGACGTAGGGGGCGAGCGGCCCGTCGACACCGACTCCGCCGATCTGGGCGAGCCCCGCGAGGATCGACAGAAGCGCGACCGCGAACGTCAGGGCGATGGACGCCCGCACGGTCACCCAGTCGCGGGTCAGCTCCATACCGCCCCGTCGCCGACACTGAACTTAAACCCCGCGAGGGCGGAACGCCGCGGGACGCCGATAGCGGTTTAACCGCGCCGGCGAGTGTGAGGCGTATGTCACTGCCTGTCGAGATCGTGTTCGGGATCTACCTCGGGATCATCACGGGGATCCTTCCGGCGCTTGTCTCCGGGGTGCTCGGGTTCGTGTTCAAGTACGTCACCGGCGTGACGATACCCGGGCTCGGGGTCGTCGTCCTCGCGCTCGCGATCGCCGGCATCAACGGCGGTCTGCTCGCGCTCAACGACGCGACGATCCGATCGTCGGAGCGCGCGCCGGCGATCCTCACGGCCATCGTGGTCATCCTGATGGTCTCGCTGTACGCGCACGCACAGGGGGACAAGCTCGGCGCCACCGTTCCGAAGCGGCTCTCGCTGCAGCAGCTCCGCGACCGGACCCTGTCGACCGACGTCGTCGAACTGGTCGGCGGACGAGGGCGGGTTACCGTCGAAATCGCCGGTGAGGTGAACGACATGGAGGGGTACCCGCCGCTGCCGGCCGAGACCCGCCGCGCGATCGTCGACGGCGACTGGACGTTCCCGGCCGACCTCCCGCTCGTCGAACTGGAAAACCGGCTCGCGGAGCGGCTTCGGACCGAGTTCGACTTAGCGGACGTCGCCGTTCGGCTCGACGAGCGCGCAAACGCGACCGTGGCCGCGGCGCCGCCGACCGGCGCGCTGTCGAAGCGGGTCCCGCAGGGGAAGCGAGCGGTGTCGGTGCCGGCGCTCGTCCCCACGGGGATCGCTCGCGGCGACGTCGTGCGCGTACTCGCGTCCGGTCTCAGCGTGGACGGGACCGTGCTGGCCGCGGGGACGAGCGGGAAGCCGGAGCCGGGTGCGGGGACGCCGGCGATCGGCGGCGCCGAGGGAGCGGGCGGCGACCTCCCCGGGCCCGCGCAGAGCGACGCCGAACCGCGGGGGGACGGCGGCCCGCGAACCGACGGCGGGCGGTCGCCTGCGGGAGGGGGTCCCCGGACCGACGGCGGAGAGACACCTCCGACCCCGCCGGCCGCGAGCGCGCCGACGACGACGGGAGGAGAGGGTCGGTTGACGGTCGCGGTCGATCGGTCGGAGGCAACGGCGCTCCTTCGGGCGGATAGAGGGCGCGTCCTCGTCCTCTCCCGCGGCACGCGCCGGGAGTACGAGCTCACGACGCTGCTGCGCCGCACGGGGAAGCGGTTCCGCAAGGTGTCCGTCGTCCCCGGCGGTCCCCTCGACGGCCACACCATCGGCGAGGTGGGCGTTCGGGAGGCGTACGACGTCGCCGTCCTCGCGGCGCGGCACGAGTCGTGGAGTATCGCTCCCAGCGGCTCGCAGCTCCTCTCCGCCGAGGACGAGCTGTTCGTCGTGGGGAGCCGCGACGCCCTCGACCGGTTCTCGGAGGCCGCGCGATGATCGCGACGGCGGCCGCGGCGAGCGCCGTGGAGCCCGGGGGGCTCCTCGTCACCGTCGCACCCCCGGTCGACGTCGGCTTCGCGCGTCCGCGGCAGGCGGCGGTCACGCTCGCCACCTTCGCGGTCCTCTCGATTCTCATCGCCGGCGCGGCGGCGCTGGCGTACCGGTGGTACTTCCGCGACGAGATCCCCGAGGGAGTCGCCGTTCTGCTCGGGGTTTCCGTCGTCGCGCTGTACCTCAACACGACCTCGCTCGGCGCGATCGCGGTCGGCGACAGTCCGGCGCTGCTCGAACCCGAGAGCGTCTTCTTCAACGTCGTCTCGCTCGGCGTCGCGGCGGTCGTCTCACCGGGCGGTCGATACGTCGGCGATCGGCTCGCGGTCGACGTGTTCGCGCTCTCGGGGGCCAGGCAGCTGGAGGGAGAGCTGAGCGGAATCGTCCGGGCCGTCGGGCGGTTCACGGCCGTCACGCTCCCGCCGGCCGAGGAGATCAAGGACATGGACACCTACGAGCCGGTGTCACCGGAGAAGAAAGCCGAGATGGCCGGGAAGACGCTGGTGTTCGCGCGGAAGTTCTCCGGCGAGGAGCTCCGCGAGCGGCTCGTCGCGCGCGTGAAAACTGACCACGGCGTCGGCTACGTCGACGTCGACGTCACCGACGGCGGGGGGGTCGAGTACTTCGCGGTCGGCTCCCGCGCGGCGGGGCTCGGGCCGACGCTCGCGCCCGGGTCGGCCGCGGTGGCCGTGGCCGCGGACCCGCCGAACAACGCGACCGCCGGCGACGCGGTCCAGCTGTGGCGGACCGATCCGGAGCCGAAGCGCGTCGCTACCGGCGAGCTCCGGGGCGTCGCGGGCGACGCGGCGACCGTCGCGCTCGACGAGTCCGACGCCGAGGAACTCACCGAGGAGGAATCCTATCGGATCGTGACGCTGCCGGCCGAGCCGCAGGCCGACCGCGAGTTCGCCTCGCTGCTCCGGGCCGCCGACGAGACGATGGCGGCGATCACGGTCGGCGCCGGGAGCGCCCTCGACGGAAGCACCGTCGGCGACGTGGCGGTCGTCGTCGCCGCCGTCCGACCCGAGGACGGGTCCGTACAGCCGATCCCGCCGCGCGCGTACGTCTTCGCCGCCGGCGATCTGGTGTACCTGGTCGGTCGCCCCGACGCACTCCGCCGGTTCGAAGCCGACGCCAGCGGCGAGCGGGCGGGGCCGTCGGCCGTCACTCCGCCGTCCGAACCCGTTTCCGAGCCGGGCGACGCCGAGTCCCGTAGCGACGACGCTGAATCCGAGCGAAAAGGCGGGGCGGGGACCAACGCCGAACCGTCCGCGGACGACACCGACGAATCGAGCGACGGGACGCAACGCTCTTGAGGCGTCCGTGCGGGGTCACCGTATGGAGTGGAAGCTGTTCGCGGACCTCGCGGAGATCGCCGGCGGCCGCGCCGTGGAGGTGGAGGCGTCGCCCGGCGACACGGTCGACGACGCGCTCGACGCCCTCCTCGACGCGCACCCCGACCTCCGGGACCGCGTGATCGAAGACGGGGCGGTAGCCGACCACATCAACGTCCTCCGGAACGGGCGGAGCGTCAGCCACGACGAGGGGGGAGAGACGACGCTGGAAGCAGGCGACGAACTGGCGCTGTTCCCGCCGGTGAGCGGAGGCTCGGGCGGGCGGTAGATCGGTCGTTTCAAACGGTCGCCAGCCGCATCGCACGACATGAGCGACGGCGACGAGCACGACGACGGCGACGGACACGACGGGAGCGACAGCCACAGCGCCGGTGACGGCCACGGTGACGGCTCACACGACGACCACGGGAGCGGCGACCCGCACCGAGAGGAGTTCCACGAGGACCCGGTCGGACACACGCGCGCGACGGCCGACATGACGGTCGGCCAGCTGGTCGAGGGGTACGGCGACGCCGGGATCGGCGCGGCCGCGGTCAACGAGGCGGGCGACGTACTCGCGGAGATGTTCGCGAACGACGACTGCACCGTCTTCCTCTCGCTCGCCGGCGCGATGGTCCCCGCGGGGATGCGCCGGATCGTCTCCGACCTGATCCGCGACGGCTACGTCGACGCGCTGGTGACGACGGGCGCGAACCTCACGCACGACGCGATCGAGGCGATCGGCGGGAAACACCACCACGGCCGGACCCACGACCCGGAGAAGAGCCTCCGCGAGCACGACGAGGGCCTCCGCGACGAAGGCGTCGACCGCATCTACAACGTTTACCTCCCGCAGGAGCACTTCGCCGCGTTCGAGGGCCACCTCCGCGAGGAGGTGTTCCCGGCGCTGGAGGCCGACCCCGACGCCGAGGGCGACGACTCCGTCTCTATCGCCGACCTCGCGCGCGAGCTCGGCCGCGCGAACGCCTCGGTCAACGAGCGCGACGACGTGAGCGAGGACCCCGGTGTCGCCGCCGCGGCCTACGACTGTGACGTTCCCGTCTACTGCCCCGCGGTGCAGGACTCCGTGCTCGGGCTGCAGGCGTGGATGTACGCGCAGACGGCCGACTTCACGCTCGACGCCCTCGCCGACATGACTGAACTGACCGACCTCGCGTTCGACGCCGACGACGCGGGCTGCCTGCTCGTCGGCGGCGGCGTCCCGAAGAACTTCACCCTCCAGACGATGCTCGTCACGCCGCGGGCGTACGATTACGCGGTCCAGATCACGATGGACCCGGAGGCGACCGGCGGGCTCTCCGGCGCGACCCTCGAAGAAGCGCGCTCGTGGGGGAAACTGGAGAAGGACGCCCGCAACGCCTCCGTCTACGGGGACGCGACCGTCATGCTTCCGATGCTCGTCGCCGCCGCCCGCGAGCGCGCAGAGTAGCCCCGATAAAGAGTAATTACATGTAATTAGATTTTTCACCCGGGAGCCACTGAATCGGCGTAATGAGCGAGTACACGACCATCTCACTACGGAAGGAGTTCGTCGCGGACGTCGAGGAGTACATCGAGGACGAGCCGTTCGGCTCGGTGAAGGAGTTCGTGAAACACGTCGTCGTCCAGGAGATGGAGTCGGACGACGAGATCAGCGAGGCGGAGGCCCGTCGGATCGGCAAGCGGCTGCAGGATCTGGGGTACGTTGACTGATGAGCGTCGCCGACGGCGTCCCGGTCGACGTGCCCGGAGGCGTGTCCCGGGCGGACGCGGTCCTCGCCGGCATGCCGGTGCTGTTCGCCGGCGGGTACGGCGCCGCGGCGGCGATGGTCGAGGGATGGGTGGTCCCGACCGCCGCCGCCGCGCTGGCGTGCGCGCTGCTGATGCTCGACGCGCTCGTTCGGAATCCGCCGGGCGCCCGGTGAGCGGGGTGCCGACGCCGACCAGTCAGTCCCTCGGGTCCAATCCGACCGCCTCCGCCAACAGCGCGTGCGACGCCAGCGCGTCCTCGTGGTCGGGCACCGCGTGCTGGATCATCACCTCGTCGACGCCGACGCGATCGGCCAGCTGTTCGAGCAGGCCAGCGATCGTCTCGGGGCCCCCGGAGATCGACCGCGGCCACTCGTCGGCGTCGAGCGTCGCGGGGGTCGGCTCCGGGACCCCGCCGACCTCGTTTATCGCCTCCTCGCCGGTCGGCGGAGAGGAAACGAGGTCGCCGCGGCGCATCCGCCGG
>NZ_JARANT010000004.1 GCF_029889805.1 Halorubrum sp. Boch-26
TCCTGGTGGGCGAGCGACTCGCGAGCGGCCGAATCGATCGCGCCCCTCGATTCGGCCTCGACGTCGCGGACGTCGACGCCGGCGTCGACGCGGCCCGGAACGACGTTCGTCGCGTTCGGCGAGACGGAGAGCGAGCCGACGGTGCCGACCGCGGAGGCGCTCGACTCGTCGACGACCGCGTTCGCGGCCGCCTCCACGTCGAGGACGAACTCGCTCGCGGCCGCGAGCGCGTCGGTCCGGTCGCCCATCGCGGTCGCGCCGGCGTGGTTCGCCTCGCCCTCGAGCGTCACGTCACAGTGAGTGATCCCCGTGATCGTCGTCACGACGCCGGCGTCCGCGCCCGCTTCCTCTAAAACGGTGTCCTGCTCGACGTGGAGTTCGTAGAACGCCGCCCACGTCGCGGGGTCGATCGCGTCGTCGCCGCGGTAGCCGATCCGGTCGAGCGCCTCGCCCAGCGTCTCCCCGTCGGCGTTCTCGTACCCGAGCGCCTCGTCGGCGTTCGTCTCGCCGATCGCCACGCTCGACCCGAGGAGCCCGTTTCCGAACGTCGAACCCTCCTCCTCGGTGAAGCTGACGACGCCGACCGGGCGCGCCGGCTCGACGCCCGCTTCCCGCATCGCCCGCACCGCTTCCAGCGCGGCGTACGTCCCGAGCGGGCCGTCGAAAATTCCGCCTTCGGGGACGCTGTCGAGGTGGCTCCCGCTCACGACGGGCGCGGCCGCGGGGTCCGCGGAGTCGGGGGTCCACGTGCCGATGACGTTTCCCACCTCGTCGACGGCGACGTCGAGGCCGGCCGCCTCTAGCCGCTCCACGAGCCGGTCGCGGGCGGCTCTGTTCGCCTCGGTTCCGGTCCGGTTCGTTCGCCCGCGCCTCTCCGGGTCGTCGTACTCGACTCGACCGAACGCCGCGTTCGCTTCCAGGTCCGCCCGGAGGCGATCGGCGTCGACTGACAGGTCCATGCGCGGATCGGGGCGCTGCCGGACCAAAACGGTTCGTGGTCGGGGACGGCGGCGAGGGGGCGGCACGGGCGCGCCCAAACGCTCCGAACGGACCAAAGAGACTTATTGCGCCCGTGAGTGTGTTCGGCCGATGTCCCCGATACTGCTGCAGGAGGCCTTGGCCGGCGGGATCGCCTTCCTGTTCGGTCTGCTGGCGCTGCTCGTACAGCTCGCCATCATCGTCTGGATCTACTCGGACGCGAAGCAGCGCAGCGACCAGCCCGCGTTCCTCTGGGCTATCGTCGCGTTCCTCGCGCCGCTGCTCGGCCTCGTGCTCTACTTCATTATCGGTCGGAACCGGTAGGCGCTCACACCCCCCGCAGGAGGCTCGTTACTCCGACCGTCTCGGCGACCACCCACGCAACGAACAGCAGGTACGCCGCGAGCAGGACGTACGACTCGCGGCTCGTGAGCGACAGATCCGTCCGGAGCGCCGCGAACAGCAGGACCGTCGCCGCCGTGAGGACGCCGAACATCGGAACGGCCGTCGAGAAGTTCACCTCTACGCGGCCGACGATGAGCACGCCCAGCGGGATGGCGACGAGAAGGTCGAAGGTGTTCGACCCGAGCACGTTCCCGAGGCTCGTCGATCCGCGACCCTCCTGTGCGGTCCGGAGGCTCACCAGCGTGTCGGGGAGGCTCGTCGCCGCCGCGACGATCGTGACCCCCGCGAGGAACTCCGGGATCCCGAACGTCGTGCCGAGAGATTCGACGGACGCGACCAGCCGCTCGACGGTCACCACGATGACGAGCAGCCCGGCGGCGAGTCTGCCCCACTCCCTGCGGATGTCGACCCCGTCCCGGACCGTCTCGATGTCGGCGTCGCCGACGTCCTGATACTGGATGAATAAGTAGAGCCCGTACAGGGCCAGCGGGATGAGCGCGAGCGGCCGGGTCAGCTCTCCCGAGATCGTCTCCGCGGGGACCGGAACGTAGATGACCGCGAGCGAGAACGTCACGATCAGCGCCGCGACGGCGATCATGTAGAACTGCGCCTCCTTGTACACGATCGTCCGGCTGGACTCTAGGGGGCCGTCGGCGCCGAACCCCGACAGCGCGGGAATGACGAGCACGTTGAAGATGGCGGAACCGACGAGCGCGCCCACGCCCATATCGAAGACGCCGACGAGGGCGGTGACGAGCACGCTCACCAGCTCGGGAAAGCTCGACCCGACGGCGACGACGATCGACCCCTGTACGACTGCCGGTAACCCGTAGTACGCCGAGAGCTTCTCCGCGGCCTCTTCGAGCCAGCCGCTGCCGATCCAGATGGCGGCGGTCGCGACGAGGATCACCGCGATGTCGATGATCGGAGAGTTCGGGAGGACGTCTCCGAGCACCGGTTTACCTCACGTGTCGCCCGGCGAACTCCCACAGGCGGTCGGCGATGGCGTCGTCGAACTGGTCCCGCGTCACGCGCCACTCCCAGTTGCCGTCGACGGTCCCGGGCTCGTTGAACCGCGACTCGCTGCCGAGCCCGAGCAGGTCCTGTACCGTCGTCATCGCGAGCACCGCTTCCGAATCCCACACCTCGTCGATGATCTCCCACTCGACTCCGCGGTCGCCCTCGGCGCCGACGTTGTACCGGAAGCAGTCGCGCTGCCGCTCGGGGAGGTCCTCGAAGTAGCCGACCCACGTGTCCGTGTCGTGGGTCGACGTGTATCCGACGACGCCCTCGGGGTAGTGCATCGGCTGGTACTCGTTACCCTCCTGACACCAGTCGGCGTACTGCGGGACGCGCATCCCCGGGAAGCCGAACTCGGCCATCAGCTCGTCCATCGCCGGCTCCTCGAAGCCGAGGTCCTCGGCGATGAAGGGCGCCTGCCCCAGCTCGCGCTCGACCGTCTCGAACAGGTCACGCCCCGGGCCCTCCCGCCACTCGCCGGCGGCCGGGTCGTCGCGGTCGGCCGGGATCGCCCAGTACTTCACGAACCCGAGGAAGTGGTCGAGCCGCGCCACGTCGGCGAGGTCGAACAGCCGCCGGAACCGGGCGATCCACCAGTCGTAGTCGCGCTCGGCGAGCCGCTCCCAGTCGTAGACGGGGTTCCCCCAGCGCTGGCCGTCGTCGCCCGGATTCGGCGGGACGCCGGCAACCGCCGTGGGCCGGTTCGACCCGTCGAGACGAAACGCCTCCGGGTTCGCCCACACGTCCGCCGAGTCGAGCGCGACGTAGATCGGCACGTCGCCGACGATCGAGACGCCCTCCTCGGCCGCGACCGCGCGGAGCTCGCGCCACTGCCGGTCGAACGTCAACTGGACGAACTCGCGGAACCGGACCTCCGTCGCGTGTCGCTCGCGGGCCTCCGCGAGCGCCTCGGACTCGCGCGTCCGGAGCGGCTCCGGCCACTCGACCCACATCCCCTCGGGACGGGAGTCGGAGAGCGCCCGGAACAGCGCGTAGTCGGCGAGCCAGGGCTCGCGCTCGCGGAACGCGTCGAGCTCTGACGCCGCCCCCTCACCCGCTTCCGCGTCGAACCGCTCGAACGCGGTCCGCAACAGCGGCAGCTTGTACTCTCGTACCGCGCCGTAATCGACTCGGTCGTCGGGAAAGTCGGGGACGGGTTCGAGCTCGGACTCGTCGAGCCAGCCGTCGGCGACGAGCCCGTCGAGGTCGATCAGGAGCGGGTTGCCGGCGAACGCGGAAGGAGACTGGTACGGCGACTCCGCGGCGCCGTCCGTCGTCGGGCCGATCGGGCAGATCTGCCAGTGGTCGACGTCGCCGTCGCCGAGGAACGAGAGGAACGCCGCGGCGCCGTCGCCGAGGTCGCCGATCCCGTGTCGTCCCGGAAGCGAGGTGACGTGGCAGAACACGCCGTCGGAGCGATCGAATCGCATGCGTTCCCCTGCGACCGCCACCGACTCAAGCGTTGCGTCCGCGCCACCGACTCAGTCGTCGCTCGGTCCGGCTCGCCACACGACCGCGTCCGCGGTTTCGAGCGTGATTGTCGCCGCGTCGTCCCCGGGCGCGGCGCTCGTGTCGGGCGCCGCGATCGCGACGCTCCAGTCGGCCGAATCGTCGACATTCAAGTCGTCGAGGACGCCCGTCGGCGACAGTTCGACCGGCGTTCCCTCGACGTTGCAGGCGACGAGCAGCGTTTCGTCGCCCTCCGGGTCGCGCCTGAGCGCCTGATACACCACGGTCCCCTCCGTCGGATGTCGGTAGCCGAACGCCTCGCCGCGCTCCGGTTCGACGTCCGCCCGGAGCCACGGCCGCGCCTGCCGGAACTCGCGGACGCGTCGGTCGAACGCGGTCCGCGCCTCGCCCTGATCGTCCTCCCACCGGTCCAGAACGAGGTACTCGGCCACGTCGGCGCTCCACGCGAACGAGAACTCTTTGAGGTCGACGGCGGTGATCCCCTCCGCGGCGGGGTCGGAGTCGCCGGCTCGCTGGTCGTCGTCTCTCGCCTCACTCGACAGCGGCGTCCCCTGCACGGACAGCAGCTCCGCGGTCAGGTCGAGGTCGTAGTCCGTCGCGTCGACGAGGGCCGCGAGCGTCGTAACGAACTCCTTCAGTTCCGCCCGCGTCTCGAATCCCAGCGCCTTCAGTCGGGCGAACGCGTCGTGATCGTCGTACGACACCTCGGGGACGTGCCAGTCGATCCACGGCGCCTCCTCGGCGACGACCTTCACGTTCCACGTCGGATCGGTGTCGCGGACGAACCCCCACGGCGCGCGGTAGTTCGCGTGGAGGAAGTCCATCGGGACCCCCGGCATCGCGACGTGGAACCAGACGAGCGCGGCGGGGCTGTCGTACGCCTCGCGGATCGTCTCGGGCGGCGAGTCGGCGAGGTAGGGATTGATCGGCGCGCCGTCCCAGTCGTCGGTCACCTCGACCTGCGACCCGCGCCGGAGCGTGTCGTGGTTCGCGACGCCGGTGATCCACTGGCTCCCCGTCTCGCCGACCTCGCGCATGCGCCACCACTTCGTCGCCCAGAAGGTGAGCAGCGCGGGCCTGTTGTGCGCGAACGTCACTGGCGACCACTGGAACGCGTGCGGATGCTGGTCGATCAGCGTTCGGTAGGTCGACGCCAGCTCCCAGTCTTCCCGCGGCCACGGCCGCCCGTCCTCGTAGATCATCCACGGGCGGAACTCGGTCCCGGCGACCTCGTGGACCACGCGATCCATCTCCGCGAGGAACGCGTCGTCGTGGACCTGTTCGCCCGTCTCCTCGTCGTGGTAGGTGAAGTCCTGCGCGCCGTCGATCCGGATCCCGTCGGCGCCGAAGTTCGCCTTGCGCCGATGGAGTTCGAGCAAGATGGCCCGGACGACGGGCTGCCGGTAGTTCAGGTGAAGCCCGTACATCCCCGGCCCCTCGAAGAAGGGGTCGGGGAGGAGTTCGGCCGCCCCCGCGTCCGCGTGTCCGAGCGCCACGTCGAAGACGACCCGGATCGGGTCGGGCATCGCGTGGCAGGCGGCGATGAAGTCGACGAGCTCGTCGGGCCGCCCCGTCTCCAGAATCGCGGGGTTCGCGGCCCCGAGCCCGCTCACTACCACGTCGTACCCCCAGTTGGTCTGATCGGGGCGCTCGGCGCCGACGGTCACGCGCTCCGCGTCGCGCTCGCGCTCCATTGCGTCGTCGGGCGTCTCGCCGCCGACCCCGCCGGGGCGCCAGTACCACTGTCGCCCGTACGCCTGCGTGAGCGGCTCGACCGGCATGAGCTGGACCGCGTCGTAGCCGGCGTAGTTGCGCTCGTGGGGCGCGAGCGGGTCGCCGGCGCGGAGCTTCTCCCCGATCGCTTCGAACCGCTCCGCGAGCGCCGCGAGCGATCCGCGCCCGGTCGACGTGCCGGGGTGGACCTCCAGCATGCTCGTCGCGGTGTCGACCCGCGGGAGCCCGTCGTCCGCCGTCGTCGGGAGCGCCTCGCCGTCGGTCCCGAGCGACGCGAAGTGGTCGCGGTCGGGTCGCGTCGCGTCGAGGCGCGGCCAGTCGTACGCCTCGGCGGGGGCGAACGCCCCGAACGGGAGCGAGTACGCGAGGGGGTCGCGAACCGTCTCCCACTCGCCGTCGCCGTCTGGTCTCCGGTACGCCAGCTGATACAGCGCGCCGAGCCGATCGCGGGTTCCGACCGGGATCCCCTCGACGGCGACCCAGTGGAACTCGCCGTCGCGCTCGACCGGGAGCCGGTCGACACGGAACGCGGCCTCGCGGAGGTCGTCGCGGCCGGGGTCGACGGAACCCTTCCCGTCGTCATTACCGTCGCCGGAGAGGGGTGTGAACAGCTCCAGCCGTACGTCGTCGGCGGGGACGCCGGCGTCGACGAGATCGGGTGTCCAGAAGCCGAAGGCGACGCCCTCGGGCGGGTCGGTCGCCGGATCCGCGCCCTCGCCCCGGATCGGGTCGGCGCCGAGCCGCTCGGCGATCGATCTGGCCGCCTCGAACCGATCCGCTGCCGCGTCTCGGTCCGCCTGCGCTCGCTCGACGAGCGCGGCGGTTCGATCCGGGAGGACTTCCGGCGATCGATCGTCGGGACCGTCTCCGTCGTCGCCGGGTCCCCCGCTCATTCGTCGGGCTCCCGGACGACTGCGACCTCGTCGACGCGGATCCGCTCGGTGCCCTCGCCGTCGGCGACGACGCAGGGCTCGCCGGTGACCAGATCGCGGTCCGCGTGGTCGGGGTCGACCGCGACGCTCGCCGTCTCGGGCGCGAAGTTGAGGACGACGATCAGCGACTCCGCGCCGTCGCTCCGGCGGAACGCGACCACGTCGTCGGGGTGGATGTTCCCGCTGGCGACGATCGGGCGCTCGTCGAGGTCGCCGCTGGCGACGTGGTACCCGACGCGCTCTAAGTCGCCTTCGGGGCCGAGTGCCGGGTGATCGGCGCGGGTCGCGAGCAGGCGCTCGTAGCGCTCGCGGACCTCCTCACGCGCGTGGTCCCACGCGATCGCGTCGCGGCGGCCGCGCTGGCCGATCTCCTGGCCGGCGTACACCATCGGCACGCCGGGCAGCGTCATGGTTGCGGCGCCGGCGGCGGCCGCGGCGGCGTCCCCACACTCGACGCGGTACCGCGTCTCGTCGTGGTTCTCGATGTACTGGAGGAAGCCGGCGTGGTCGGGGAAGCCGATCTCCGCGCGCTGGTCGATCGCGTCCAACACGGAGGCGGCCGGCTCGGCGCCGCGGCCGACCTGCCGGAGCTGGAAGTACAGTGTCGCGTCGAAGTGGATGTCGAACATCCCCTCGTGGAAGCCGGGGATGTACGGGATCGTCTCGTCCATCAGCAGGAACTCGCGATCGATGTCTTTCACCCGGTCGCGGAGCTCGCGCCAGAACGAGTCGGGCACGGCCCACGCCATGTCGCAGCGGAACCCGTCCACGAGCGGCGCCCACTCGTCGATCACGTCGAGCAGGAACCGCCGCACGTCGAGGTTCGCGTGGTTCAGGTTCGCGATGAGCTCCCAGTCGAAGTACGTCCCCGGCTCGCCCGACTCCTGCCACTCGAAGCGATCGCGGAACGGGGAGTCGGGGTTCCGATAGGCGTCCTCGAACCACTCGTGGTCGCGGGCGGTGTGGTTGGCGACGAAGTCGAACAGCACGCGCATCCCGTGGTCGTGGGCGGTCTCGACGAGCGCCTCGTAGTCGTCGCGGTCGCCGAGGTCGTCGGCCACGTCGAAGAAGTCGACGATGTTGTAGCCGTGCGGCTTCCCGTCGTGCCCGAGAACGGGCGTGAGCCACAACGTGTCGACGCCGAGGTCGGCGATCGTCGGGATCCGATCCGCGATGGCCTCGAACGCTTCCCCCTCGTCGGCGTCGGCGAACGTCCGAACGTACACCTCGTAGACGGTCGCGTCAGTCGTCCACTCGGGCGGCTGGTTGAGCCGGACGGTCTCGAAGGCGAGCCCGTCGGCGCCGGTCGGGGCCGTCAGGTCCGGATCGCTCACCTCGTCCGCGTCCGCGGCCGCGAGGTCGCTCCGTTCGGTCCGCTCGACCGCGATCGCGTCGGCGACGCTTACCCGCTGTTCGCGCCCCGGCTCGCGGGCGACGGCGACCCCGTGGACGCGCAGCCGGTCGGGGACGGCGTCGGCCGGGATCCGGAGCGCGCGTCCGTCGTCGGTCGTGCTGAGCGCGTCCCGCGGGTTTCGCCGTCCCTCCGCGACCGCCTCCTCGACGTCGCGGTCGTCGACGACGAAGGTGACCGCGAGATCGGACGCATCGAGGGTGGACTCGGGGTTCGGCGTCGGCGTCGCCCGGACGATGACTTCGGCGCGCTCGCCGCCGCCGCTTCCGGCGCCCTCGCCGCCGCCGCTTCCGGCGCCCTCGCCGCCGTTCGCCTCGCGATCTCCGTCTTCTCGCGCCTCCTCGACGGTCGCGTCCAGTCGGACGCGCGGTCGGCCGACGCCCTCGCGGGCGCGCTCCGCGCCGTAGTCGATCTCGGCGTGATCCGCGTCGCGGTCGCGGATCGCCGTGCCGCTGCCACCGGCGACGTCCGCGCCCTCGTAGCTCGCCGCGAAGGCGCGGACCGTGAGGAGGTGATCGCTGTCGGGCGCGTCGAGGCCGAGCCGGTACCGGCCGGGGACGTCAGGCGTGAACGCCGTCACGGACTCTTCGCCGACGGTCGCCTCGCTGTCCGGCGGCGCGTCGGCGACGCGCCACTCGTACGCCGCTTCCGGGTCCGGGTCCCGCGGTGCCAGCTGGGTCGACTCCCCAGTCGAGAGGAATCGGGGGGGTCCAGGGTGATGCATGGGGAACCCATCGGCGCCCGGGGTCTTTGTTATTGCTCTTCGACCATTTCAGTAGCATCGAGCGGTCGCCTCGTTCGTCAAGGCTTTTACCGAGGGAATCGCAGGGCGATTATGCGACTGCGAACCGCTCTCACGGAGCACGAACGTCGGCGCGGCGAGCGCTATCCGGCAGAGCGCCCCACGACCGCCGGCGCGTTCACGGGCGACGACGGCCGCCTGGTCCACGTCGGCCCCGACGGCGCCGTCCACGACTGTTCGTACTCCCTGTCGGGTGTCGGCGGGGCCGACCGGCTCCGGATGGGGATCACGGCCGGCCGCGGCGTCCGCTGGTTCGACGACCTCGCGACGACGCGCCAGCACTACGACGGCGACACCCCGCTCGTCGAGACCGAGTACGACGCGGGGCGGTACACGATCCACCAGTACGATCTCGTCGTGAGCGACACGCACCTCACCCACGTCGAGCTGCGCGGGGCGCCGCCGGCGGACGCCGAGCTGGTCGCGGCCTGCGCCTTCTCGCCCGACATGGTCGAGGGCCGCGTCGGCAACTTGGTCCACCAAGAGGCCGGACCGGAGGACGGGAGCGTCGTCGAGGTGTACCACCGCACCGAACACGACTTCCTCACGGCGTCGACCGGGCTCTCGGCGGCGCACGGCCAGCGGCTCCGCACGATCACGGAGCTGCTCGGCGAGGACGAGCACGGCTTCCCTCACCGCGGGGAGATCGACCAGCGCGAGGACTCGCGGCTCACCCCGGACGTCGTCGTCCGCGCGCCCTTCGAGCGCGACGGGCGGACCGAGCGCGTCACGCTGGCGAGCCGAGCGGTCGTCGATCGCCGAGAGACGCGGGAGACGGGCGACGACGCGATGGACGCGCTCTCCGACGGCCCCGACCGCCAGCGGCGGATCGAGGAGCTGTCGCGGATCGCGACCGCCTACCCCGACGCCGACGACCTCCGCGAGGCGGCCGCGGGCCGGGGGCCGACAGTCCCCGAGGACGTGCCGCGGCGCGGCGTGATCAAGAGCGACCTCCGCACGCTCACCCTGCTGACCGCCGAGTCCGGCGCCCGGATCGCAGCCCCCGAGTTTGACCCGTTCTACTCGACTTCCGGCGGCTACGGCTACACGTGGTTCCGCGACGAGGCGGAGACCGCGACGGCGCTCCTGAGCGCGAGCGAGGAGATCGGCCTCGACGCCGACGAGGAGCTGCTCGCGACCGCGTCGTTCTTCTGCCGCACGCAGGACGCCGACGGCTCGTGGCCCCACCGCGTCTGGGCCGACTCCGGCAAGGTCGCCCCCGGCTGGGCGAACGCTCGGATCGAGGACGCTAACGGGACCGCCGGGCCGAACGATCAGCTCGACCAGCCGGCGTCCGTGGTCGCGTTCCTCGCCCGGCTCCGCCGGACGACCGACCTCCCCGAGGAGTGGCGCGACCGGATCGACGCGACGATCGCCGACGCGGTCGCCTTCCTCCGCGAGACGACCGAGGACGACGGGCTCCCCCGTCGGTGTCAGAACTGCTGGGAGAACGCCCTCGGGCGGTTCACCCACACCGGCGCGACGTACCTCCGCGCGTTCGCCGCGGTGGCTCGCGCCCCGGTCGACGACGAGACGCGCGTCGCGGCGGCCGCGGCGGCGGATGAGGCGCTCGCCGGGCTTGACGACCGCTGGAATCCGGACATCGGTCGGTTCCCGCAGCGCGCGAGCGCGGAGAGCCGCGACGACCGCGCGGACGCCAGCACGTTCGCGCTCGCGAGCGCGACCGTCGAGTACGCGGCGCTGCGCGAGGAGCGCGCGGACGTCGACGGCGCGGTCACCGACGGTTCGGGCGCGGCAGTCGCCGCGGCCGACTTCGAGGCGTTCCTCGACAGCGTGCGGACTCACGTCCGGAACTCGATCGAGGCGCTCCACCGGGAGACCGCCGACGTCGAGGGCCTCGTCAGGTTCACCGGCGACGACTGGCGCACGGCCGAGCAGGGCGCGGCGAAGGTGTGGTCGATCGCGACGCTGTGGGGCGCGACGGCCGCAGCCTCGCTGGGCGGGCTCGTTCGCGATCGCGGCGGCGACGCGGATCGGCTGTTCGGCGCGGCCCGCGACCTGTACGCGCTCTGCGAACCCGACGGTCACTTCGTCAACGACGCCGGGCTCTTCGCCGAACAGGCGTTCGACGACGGCGACCTCGACAGCGCGACGCCCATCGCGTGGTCGCACGCGCTTCGGATCGAGGCGACGGTGACGCTCGCGAAGCACGGGGCGCTTCCGGTTCCGCACGACCGACCCACCGGACCGGACGAGGCGCCTCACTGGACCACGGGTCGGAAGTTCGGCGTCGGTACCCCGGCCGACCACGAGACCGACGACCCGGTCCCGGTCTGGTTCACGCTGACGGAGGGAGCGCTCACCGAGGCCCGATTCCCGCGGATCGACGTGATGAACGTCAGGACGTTCGACTTCCTCGTCGCCGATCCGGAGACGGGGTACACGATCCGTACCTTCGACGAGACGAGCCACGTGACGACCACGGAGACCGTCGAGCGCCGCACGGTGCCGGCCGCCGACGACGCCCTCGCGTACACGCAGACGGTCCGCGAGACCGGCGACGGCCACGGCCACGAGTGGACGCTCACCGTCGAGTACGCCGTGGACACCGACGGCGACGCGATCCTCGCGGACGTCGCGTTCGAGGGCGGCCGCGAGTACGACGTGTACGCCCTCGTCGACACGACGATCACGAACGTCGGTACGAACGACCGCGGCGATCGCGTCGGCGACGCCGACGGCTACCACCTCCTCGCGCGCAACGACGACGCGGCCGAGCGACACACGGGTAAGCTCGTCGACGACGACGGCGACTCCTTCGAGGTCGCGCTCGCGCTCGCCAGCGACGACCGGTTCGAGTGGGCCAGCGTCCTCGCGGCCGGCGGCGAGGAGGCGGACGCCCTGTTCGGCGAGGGGGAGCGCGGCGATGGCGCCGTCGAGGCGACCGGCAACGTCGTACTCGCCGGGCTCGTCGGCAGCGGGACCGCCGTCTCGGACACGGTCGCGCTCGGGTTCGCCGAGAACGCCGACACCGCGGCCGCGCTCGGCGAGGCCCGCGGCGCCGTCTCGCGGGGCTTCGAGGACGTCGCCGCGTCGTACGTCACGTCGTGGCGCGACTGGCTGGCCGGCCGCGAGTTCCCCGACTCGGTGACCGGCGACGCGGAGTTGGAGACCCAGTACCGCTTCGCGCTGATGACGCTCGCGGCCGTCGAGGACAAGCGTCACGACGGGGCGGGAATCGCCAGCCCGTCGGTGCCGTGGGGCGAGACCGAGTACGCGGCCGAGGACCGCGGCTACGGCTACAACTTCGTTTGGTCGCGCGACCTCTATCAGGTGTTCACCGCGCTGATCGAGGTCGGCGAGGTCGAGCGCGGCGCGAACGCGCTCGCGTACCTCTACAACACCCAGCAGGACGCCGACGGCTTCCTCCCGCAGAACACCTACATCGACGGCCGAACCCGGTGGGGCGGCGAGCAGATGGACAACATCGCGTTCCCGTCTGTGATGGCGTGGCAGCTGTACGAACACGGGACCGCGCCGGCCGACGCCGACTACACCTACGACCAGGTCCGGCGCTCGCTCGGCTATATCGCGGCTCACGGCCCGGAGACGGCACAGGAGCGCTGGGAGGAGGAGGCCGGCTTCTCGCCGTCGAGCATCGCCGCCGAGGTCGCGGGGCTCGTCTGCGGCGCCGCCCTCGCGCTCGCGGAGGCGGACCGGATCGAGTCCGGTGGCAGCCCGGCGGGAGGCTCGCGCGACGAGCCCGCTCCCGACGAGCTCCGCGCCGACGCGCTCGCGTGGCTCGGGCTCGCTGACGACTGGGCCGCGCGCGTCGAGGAGTGGTGCGCGACGTCGACGGGGACCGAGCGCTACGGCGAGACACCGTATTACCTCCGTATCACCGCCGACGGGGACCCCGAGTCCGGGCGCCCGCGGACGATCGCCAACGACGGGCCGACCTACGACGAACGGGAGATCGTCGACGGCGGCTTCCTCGAACTCGTCCGGCTCGGCGTGAAGCCCGCCGACGACGAGACGATTCGGAACTCCGTCTCCGTCGTCGACGACTCGATCCGTGTCGACACGCCGTACGGCCCCGGGTGGTACCGCTACGTCGGCGACGCCTACGGCGAGATCGCCGCCGGCGACCCGGGCGCGCCGTGGGCCGGCACCGGCGACGGTCGCGGGCGCCTGTGGCCGATCTTCACCGGCGAGCGCGGCGAGTACGAGCTCCGAGCCCGCGCCGACGGCCCCGACGCCTTCGGCGGCACCGACGAGGACGCGCTCGAACCCGACGCCCTCTTGGAGACGATGGCCGGCTTCGGCAACTCCGGGCGGATGCTCCCCGAGCAGGTGTGGGACCGCGAGCACCCGACCGACTACGGCTGGGAGTTCGGCGAGGGCACCGGGGGGGCGACCCCGCTCGCGTGGACGATGGCCGGCTACATCCGGCTCGCCCACGGCGTCGACGCCGGCGAGCCGGTCGAGACGCCGTCGGTCGTCCGCGAGCGATACGTGGAGCGCGACCGCCCCGCGAGCCCCGATCTCACCGCCGCCGTCGAGTACGCGGGCGACGATTTGATCGTCTCGGGCGAGACCGACGGCGATGCGGTCGCGGTGTACGCCGCCGGCGGCTCCACGCTGGTGGAACCCGAAGACGGCGAGTACGAGGTCCGGCTCGACGCCGACCTCGACGCCGACACGGTCGTCGCCGCGGCGGCGACCACCGACGCCGCGGCCGGTAACGGCGACGACGCGGACGCCGCCCTCGCCGACTTCGTCGACGCCGGAACGTCGATCGAGCGGCTCCGGCTGTAACGGGTCCCCGCCCCTTTTACTTAGCAGTCAGCCGAGCGCGGTCACGTCGACCTCGCGGGACTCGTTATCGACCTCGATCTCCACCGCGTCGACGACCGCCTCCCGGACGCGCTCGCGCCACGATTCGACCGCCTCGGCGTGGCGCTCCCGCCGCGTCTCGACGTCGGCGTCGGGGTGTGTCGCCGCCGTCTCGTCGACTTCGGGGTACGCGGGGACCTCAGTGACAAGGTCTCGGGGGTCGACGTGGATCGGGACCGCGGAGCCGTCAGCGCCATCGCCCGTACCGCCGTCGGGCGCGTCCGCGTCGACCGCGTGCAGTCGGGCGCGCATCCGCCCCGAAAACGGCGGCGTCACGCGGAGGACGACCTCGCGGTCGCTCCGGAGGGTCGCTTCGAGCGCACTCGCGACGTCCTCGCGGTGGACCGCGATCGACCGGATCCGCTCGGGGCCGTCAGCCGGACCGTCAGTCATCGCCACCCGTCCACTCCGCGTCCGAGAGGGTGCGCTGGACGGCCTCCTCGCCGACGGCGCCGGCGAGGTGCTCGAAGCCGGCGCGGACGCCGCGGTCCTTCGCGTTCGCGACGAGCCGGGACACGATAAACTCCGGCGTCGACTTGCCGACCGTCCCGAAGCGCGGCTGGTAGTCGACGCGCAGTTCGAGGTCGTTCGTGAGCCCCTCCGCGAAGATCCCGTCGATCCGGGCGGCCTCGGGGAGCGGGCTCAGGTCCTCCGCGAGGTGCGTGACGTACACCCCGAGCGCGCCCCGATCGACGGTGAGCGTCACGAGCCCGTTCAGCAGGTCCGCGGCCCGTCCCGGCTCCGTGATCGCCTCGAACTCGTCGACGAGCATCAGCGTCCGCCCGTCCTCGACCAGCGGCGGGACCACCGACTTCAGCGTCGACTCCAACACCCCGGCGTTGAACGAGGCGTGCCGGCGATGGAAGACGATCCGGTCGAACGCGCCGACCTCCGCCGACTCGGCCGGCACCGGGAGCCCCATCGACGCGAGCAGCGCGACCGCGCAGACGGTTTCGAGAAGCGTCGTCTTCCCGCCCGAGTTCGCCCCCGTGAGCACGCTCACGCGGTCGCCGGTCGGCGGCGCGTCGGCCCTCGCGACGCCCGCGTCGTCCGCGAGCGTGTGGCTCCCGACCGCGTACGACACCGGCTGCACCTCGCCGGCGATGAAGGGGTTTCGGGCGTTTCGCACCGCGATCCCGTCGTCGACGAGGGTCGGCCGCACGAGGTCGTAGGCGGCCGCGAACCGCGCGAGCGAGAGCAGGAACGCGGCGTCCGAGACGACGGCGACCGCTCGGGCGACGTCGCCGCGCTCTCCGCCCCCGCCTTCGCCGTCTCGGTTTTCGTCCTCGCCGTCACCGTCCTCGCCGTCCCCGCCTTTCCCCGTTCCCACGCCGCCGATCCGCTCGCGGATGTCGGCGGCGACCGTCTCCTCCCGCTCGGCGACCGCCGCTTCGAGCTCCGCCACGAGGTCGCGGAGGGTGGCCGAGACGAAGTCGGCGGCGTCGAGCGCGTCGTCCGGCGCGACCGAGCGCACCGTCGCCGGGTCGACCCCGGTCTCGCTCGCGACGTGGTCGACCGTCGCGGCTTCAAGCGCCTCGAAGTCCCGCAGCGAGCCGTCTCGGACCGAATCGAGCACGTCGAACGCGGAGTTCGCCAGCTCCTCGGCCGCGTCACGCTGATCGCGGAGGCGGTCCAACTCCTCGTCGGCGCCGCGGGCGATCTCGAACTCTCCGTCGCCGCCGACGCTCGTCGGGTCTATCGGGCCGCGCACGTCCGCGAGGGCGTCGGCCGCGTCTCGCAAGGCCGCCGCCTCCAACTCGCCGACGGCCTCGAACGGGCCGGTGTCGAGCCCCGCCTCCCGCAGCGCGAGGGCGGTCTCGACGGCCGCCAGATCGGACCCCTCGGCCTCGTCGTACGCGTCGAACGCCTCGGTCACCCGTTCCCGGTCGGCCCCGGCGAGCCCCTCCCACGCGTCCCGCGCGGCGACCACGCTGTCGAGTCGGGCCTCGACCGCATCCCGGTCGGTGAGCGGCGTCAACACCCGGATCCGGTCGGCGGCGTGGGCCGTCACGGCGTGGCCGGCGGCCAGCGAGAGCAGGTCGTCGTACACCGAGCGAGTGTCCCCCGTCGCGAGGACGTCCATGCCAGCCTCTCCGTTGGCGCGGCGGAGGATCCGGGTGGCTCGCCCGCGATGGAGCCCGGCATCGACGAGCGCCCGGACGTCGGCCGCCTCGATAGCCTCGACCGCTCGCGAGGTCCCCAGCGCCGAGACGAGCCGTTCGCTCGTCTTCGGGCCGATCCCCCAGTAGTCCTCGAGTCGCATATGACGACGTATCGGCGCGGCGTCTTGGCGTTTTCGTCGGGAGGCCGATCCCGCGGCGTCTCCGGCCGCCAGCGTCAAACCCCGCCGGTCGCTACGGCAGTCCATGGCGACGGAACTCGCGGACGGAGTGTGGCGGTTCGAGCTGCGCGGCGTCAGCGCCTACCTCGTCGACGACGACGTGCCCACGCTGGTCGACGCGGGGACGCCGTGGGACGAGGCGACGGTCCGAGACGGGCTCGCCGCCGCCGGCGTCGACCTCGCGGATATCGGGCGGGTGCTGCTCACCCACTACGACCTCGACCACGTCGGGACGCTGGCGGCGCTGACGCCCGAGCTCGACGCCACCGTGTACACCGGCGCGTTCGACGCGGCGATCCTTCGGGGCGAGCGGTCGCCGCCGCTGCGGAACCACAAGGGGGCGTTCCAGCGGCTCGCCGGGGTGTTCACGACGCTGCCCGACCTCGAGGTCAAGGCGGTCTCGGACGGCGAGCGCCTCGGCTCCTTTACGGCCTATCACACGCCGGGTCACACCCCGGGCCACGTCGCGTACGTGAGCAAGGAAGTCGGCGTCGCGCTGCTCGGCGACCTCGTCTCCGAGTCCGACGGCGTGCTCGACCCTTCGGAGTGGCTCATCAGCTACGACACGGACGCGGTGCTGGAGAGTATTCGAGACCTGTCGGACCGCGCCCCACCCTTCGAGGTCGCCTGCGTCGGTCACGGCGACCCCCTCACGTCGAGGGGAAGCGAGGCGCTCGCGGCGCTCGCGAAGCGGATCTGAATCGTAAAGCGGAACGCCCCCGAGACCCCGACCTACCGCGACTGCCGGTAAATCAGGTTCCGCTGGATGTCGTTCGCGCCCTCGTAGATCACCGGGATACGCACGTCGCGGTAGACCCGGGCGATCCGGCGGTCGGCGAGGATCGAGCGTCCCCCGTGGAGCTTCATCCCCTTCTCGGCGCAGTCGGTCGCGACCTCGGTGGACTTGGTCTTCGCCAGCGCGGCCCAGTAGCCGGCGTTCTGGTTATCTGCGACCTTCTCGCAGGCGCGCCAGTTGAGCGCGCGCGCCGACTCGAAGCCGATCCGCATATCCGAGAGGGTGTGCTGGACCGCCTGGAACTCGTTGACGGTGCGTCCGAAGGCGTTGCGGCCGTGGACGAACTCCTCGGCCTCCTCGATGGCGGCGGCGGCGAGTCCGAGCCCGTGCCCGCCGACCACGATTCGACCGTGGTTGAAGAAGTCCGCGAGGACGTAGAAGCCGCCGCCTTCGCTACCGACGACGTTCTCCTCGGGGACGAAGCAGTCCTCGAAGACGATGTGCCCCTGCTTGGAGGCTCGCATCCCCATCTTCTCCGGGATGTGCTCCGCCTCGTACCCCTCCGAGTCAGTCTCGACGATGAACAGCGTGTAGTTCGAGTAGCGGTCGTCGCTCTCGCCGGTCTTCGCGTAGACGGTGAGCCAGTCGGCCTCGACCGCGTTGCCGACCCAGTACTTCTCCCCGGTGAGCTCGTATCCGCCCTCGACTTTCTCGGCCTTCGTCGTCATTCCAGCGAGGTCCGAGCCGGTCTCGGGCTCCGAGACGGCGAGCCCCGATATCTGGTCGTTCGCCGCGACGGGCCGGAGGTACTCCTCCTTCTGCTCGTCGGTGCCGTACTGCTCGACCATCTCGGCGCCGAAGCTCGCGAGCTGGAGGGTGAGCGCGATGCCGGCGTCGGCGCGGTAGAACTCCTCCGCGATCGCGAGGACCTGTGCGAGGTCGAACCCCTTCCCGCCGTACTCCTCGCCGATGTCCTGCGCGACGAGCCCGGCGTCCATCCCGGCCTCCAGTATCTCCCACGGGTACTCCCCCGACTCGTAGTACGCCTCGGCGTTCGGTGCGATGTGCTCATCGGCGAACTCGCGGGCCTCGGTCTTCACCTCGCGCGCGTGCTCCGGCACGACGCTGTCGTCGAGTAGGTCCATGTCCTGTCCGCGGGCTCCGCGGTCAAAACGTCCGTGGAACAACGAGAAACAGCGGGAGAGTTTATTTTTCGGTCCGCGTCTCTTCAGCGTCGGTAACATCGCCGCCGCTCTCGTCGGTAACCTCGTCGCCGCTCCCGTCACCGTGGTCGGCGGCGTTATGATCGGGATCGTCCTCTGGGTTGTCAGCGGGTCCCTCGTCTGCGTCACCGGGGTCGCCGTCGGCATTACCACCGGCGTCATCTCCCGCGGAGTCGACATCGGCTGCGTCTTCGCCCTCGTCGTCCCCGTCAGCTTCGACGTCGGGGGGATCGGTCGGGTTCGCGGGCCGGAAGCCCGCCGTCTCCAGTTCGGACTCCGAGCCGCCGTTCAGCTCGTGACCGCGCTCCTGCAGCACCTCCCGCGCGGCCTCCCGGTCGACCGTGCCCGAGACGGTCCGCGGGAGCTCGTCGACGAGCGCGAGCGTTTTCGGGACCTTGAACCCGGTGAGCCGCTCCCGGAGGAACGAGGAGAGAGCCGACTCGTCCACCGTCCCCTCCGTTCGGTCGCCGACCGCGAGCAGCGCGCCGACCCGCTCGCCCCACACCTCGTCGTCGAGGCCGACGACGGCGACGTCCTCGATCTCGTCGAACCCGCGGAGCACGTCCGTCACCTCGCCGGGTTCGACGTTCTCGCCGCCGGTGATGATCCGGTCGTCGAGGCGGTTGACCACGTAGAGGTAGCCGTCCTCGTCGACCCGTCCCACGTCGCCGGTGTGGAGGCCGTGCGGACCGAACGCCGAGCGGTCCAGTTCGATGTCCGCTTCGTCGTCGGCGTCGGGCGAACGCTCGAGATACCCCGGCGTCACCGTCGGGCCGTCGACGACGATCTCCCCCGTCTCGCCGGTCTCGACCGGCGCGCCGCCCTCGTCGACGACCGTCACGTCGGTGCCGAACAGGGGTCGACCGACCGTGCCGAGCCGACTCTTCGTCTGTCGCGGGGTCGCGGTCGCGATCTGCGAGGCCGACTCGGTCATTCCGTAGGTGGGATACACCGGGACCGAGTAGTCGCGACAGCGCTCCAGCAGCTCGTCCGGCGCCGGCGCGCCCCCGAGCAGGACCACGCGGAGCGTGTCCGAGAGGGTGCCGCGCCTGTCGAGCATCCGCTCGAGCATCGTCGGCACGAGCGAGACGCCGGTCACGTCGTACGTGTCGAGGTCGTCGGCGGTGCCGCCGGCGTCGAACCCCTCCCGGAGCACGAGCGTCGTCCCGTACAGCGCAGAGCGGTAGACCGGCGCGAGCCCGCCCATGTGGTGGAGGGAGAGAGAGACGAGCCAGCGGTCGCCGGGGTCGACTCCGAGCCGGAACGCGGAGGCGACCGCGGAGCTGTACACGTTGCCCGCGGTGAGCGGGACCGGCTTGGGCTCTCCCGTCGTCCCCGAGGTGAAGAGGATACAGAGGTGATCGGAGAACTCCCACTCGGGCGGCTCGACCGGCGCCGGTTCGACGTCGTGGACGGCGGTGACGGTCGCGTCGGTCGGGTCGTCGACGGAGAACACGGGCGTATCCGCGGTCCCGTCGACGGCCGCCAGCGCGTCGTCCTCGGTGGGCTCCGCGCAGACGACGGCCGAGAGATCCGCTCGCTCGATCCGTGCCGAGAGCTCTCTCGGCGTGAGCTCCTGCCCGAGCGGGACGAACGTTGCCCCGATTCGCATCGCCGCGTGGACCAAACCGACGGTTCCGACGTACGGCGGGGTGATCACGCCGAGTCTGTCGCTCGACTCGATCCCGTGGGCGACGAGACGCCCGGCCGTCTCAGAGACGAGCCGGTCGAGGTCCGTGTACGTCCACGTTTCGCCGTCCTCGGCCCGTATGAGCGCCGCGTCGTCCGGCGAGGCGGCGACCCGCTGTGAGAGCCAGTCGCGCACGGGGGTCACCCCCGGCGCGGGGGCGACTCACTCATCGTCCGAGTGTCGAACGGTGAGTACCGGCACGTCCGACGTCCGGACCACCCGTTCCGTGACGCTGCCGAGAAGGTACCGGTCGAGGCCCTTCCGGCCGTGCGTCCCCATCACGACTATGTCGATGCCGTGCTCGTCGACGTAGTCACGGATCGAGCGGTACGCGGTTCCCGCGGCGACCGTCGTCTCGCAGTCCACGCCCGCGCGCTCGGCGGCGTCCGCGACCCGCCGCGTAGCCTCCCTGCCCTCGGATTCGAGGGCGTCGACGACGACCTCGGCGCCGGCCTCGAGCGTCGAGTACGCCGCGCCGTCGACGACGTACAGCGCGTGAAGCGTGGCGTCGTACCGCCCGGCGAGGTCGATCGCGTGCTCGATGGCGGCGTCGGATGCAGGGCTGCCGTCGGTCGGAACGAGGATCTGCGAGTACATCTTACGACTCGATACGCTCGGTACCGATTAAAAACCCGATCACGACGGATCGTTCTCGGAACGATCGCACGACTGCACTGTGACAAGGAACTCCCCCGCGAGCCTAATCGCACCGCGAAAACGCCGTCGAGGCCCGCCTCGTCGCTAGCGAAAGCCCATCGCTTCGATCTGCTCTTGGTACCGGTTGCGGATGGTGACCTCGGTCACCTGCGCGACGTCGGCGACTTCGCGCTGGGTCTTCTTCTCGTTGCAGAGCAGCGAGGCGGCGTAGATCGCGGCGGCGGCGAAGCCGGTCGGCGACTTGCCGGAGAGCAGCCCCTGCTCGGCGGAGACGTCGATGATCTCCGTCGCCTTCGACTGGACCTCCTCGCTCAGCTCTAGGGAAGACGCGAAGCGCGGGACGAACTGTTTGGGGTCGACGGGCTTCAGTTCTAACCCGAGCTCCTGAGAAATATAACGGTACGTCCGGCCGATCTCCTTCTGTGGTACCCGCGAGACGTCGGCGACCTCGTCGAGCGAGCGGGGGATTCCCTCCTGTCGGCAGGCGGCGTACAGCGCGGCGGTGGAGACGCCCTCGATCGACCGGCCTCGAATCAGGTCCTCGTTCAACGCTCGTCGATAGATGACGGAGGCAACTTCGCGTACCGACCGGGGAACGCCGAGCGCGCTCGCCATGCGGTCGATCTCCGAAAGCGCGAACTGGAGGTTGCGCTCGCCCGCGTCCTTCGTGCGGATCCGCTCTTGCCACTTGCGCAGCCGGTGCATCTGCGACCGCTTCTCGGAGGAGAGCGACCGTCCGTACGCGTCCTTGTCCTTCCAGTCGATCGTCGTCGTCAGCCCCTTGTCGTGCATCGTCTCGGTGATGGGGGCCCCGACGCGCGACTTCGACTGCCGCTCGGAGTGGTTGAACGCTCGCCACTCCGGCCCGCGGTCGATGTTCCGCTCGTCTAACACCAGCCCGCAGTCCTCACACACGAGTTCCTGATCGGCGTCCGTGACGATCTCTTCCGACTCGCACTCCGGGCAGGAGAGCGTTTCCGTCTCGTCCGACTCTCGCTCTGTGTTCCGCTCCTGTTGGCGCTGGCGGCTCGGACGTTCCATTATAAGGTTTCTGGTTATTGCCGCATTTAAACCTTTGTCCCGGATCCGCCGGCGTCGTCGGCCCGTCCCGTTTCCGCGCAACTGGACTCAAACGAATTTTCAAGCGCTCAGGAGCTCGTTTACGTTATCGTTTCGTCACCGCTGCCGCGTTCTCAGACAGCGAGAACACCGCGTGTCGAACACGAAACGTGACCGCCGTGGCGGGTCACATTTCCGGCGAGGCGCTCGCACCGATCTATTACCATCAAACATTCACAAAGACTTTTGTATAACTATAACATATTAGCGGTCATGAGCACGACGCAGTCCGACGCGATCGAGGGGACGCTCCGCGGCTGTCGACCCGCGGAGATCGATCCGATCGTCATCGACGCCGCCGACCTCGACAGCACCGCGCCCGAGCACCTCCGCGATCTCAAGGCCGAGCTCTCGGCCCGCGGCTACCAGCCGGCGACGCTGTCGGTCGAAGCCCGTTTCGACTGCGAGGACACGCTCGCGACCCAGCGCGAGGCCGACCGACTCCGCGAGTTCGTCCGCGCCGCGTCGTTCCTCGGTGCCGGTCGGATCGAGGTCCACCTCGGCGAGGTCTCGGACTCGAACGCCGCGGAACCGGCGCTGTCGGCGCTGGCCGAGCGCGCCAGCCGCGAGGGGGTCGAGCTCGTTCGGGCCGACGCCGACGCGACCAAGGCCTGACGGATGGCGTCGAAGCGCTCGCTCGCGACGAAGCTCGGCGTCGTCGCCGGGTTCGAGAACCCCCGTCTCGCCCTCGAACAGTATCCGACGCCGCCCGAGCTCGCCGCCCACGTCGTCCACCTCGCGGACCTCCACGGCGACGTCGACGGCCGGACCGTCCTCGATCTCGGAACCGGAACGGGGATGCTCGCGCTCGCCGCCGCCCTGCGCGGTCCCGCCCGCGTCTTCGGCGTCGAGCTCGACCGCGACGCGTTGAGCACCGCGACCGCCAACCAGCGCCGGGTGGCCGCGAGCGCTCCCGTCCACTGGGTCCAGGCCGACGCGACCCGACTCCCGCTTCACGTTCCGGACCCCGTGACGGTCGTCATGAATCCCCCGTTCGGCGCGCAGGACGGAAACCGGAACGCGGACCGCGGATTTCTGTCGACGGCGAGCCGCGTCGCGACCGTCTCCTACTCGGTCCACAACGCGGGGAGCCGGGAGTTCGTGGAGGCGTTCGCGGCCGATAACGGCGGTGAGGTGACCCACGCGTTCGCGGCCGACTTCGAGATCGACGCCCAGTTCGATCACCACGAGGACGCGTCGCGCGACATCGACGCCGAGGTGTACCGGATCGAGTGGGCGTGAGCTTATTGGCGCCCCTCGTACCGCTCCCGCGTCGCGATCCGCACCCGCGTCTCTCCGCGCTCCGCGAAGACGGCGTCCGCCTCGCGGACGAACGCGACCCCGCGTAGCGTCACCGTCTCGTTGGCTGCGGGGATCGCCGCCCGCTCGGTCTCGCCCGCATAGGCGGCGCGTAGCTCGAACCCGCCCCCTACGGCCGCGACCGTGACGTTGCGTCCGTCGATCCGCGGCTCCGCCCGCGCCGGCTCGCTCGTGAACAGCGTCGAGCGCGTTTCGTTTCGAACAGCGTCGACTCGGTACGTCGCCCCGCCGTTCGCCGCCACCCATCCCACTCGTTGGACCCAGACGGTCTCTCGCCACCCGGTCCCCCCCACGTCGACGGCGCGGTAGCCCCAGAAGGCGAGGTTCCCGCGCGACACCGCCGTGGTCCAGATCTCCCGGTCCGCGTTCTTCACGATCACCCCCGAGGTGTTGACGCTCGTCGACCGACCGAACGCCTCGACGTCGACGACGTTCACCGTCTGGTCCTCGACGTTCTCCGCGTACGTCACCCGGTATCCCTCGACCTCGATCGGGTCGCCCGGCAGGTCGCCGTCGTCGACGACGACGAGGTTCGGGACCACTCCCGGCCCGGCGACGACCGCCAGCGCCGACGCGAGCAGCAGGAGCCCGACCGCGGCCGGCGTGGCGGATCGGATCGCCCCGCGGATCGTCTCGGGCTCCGGGACGGCCAGATCGTGACGAAACGGCTCGTCTCGCCCCGCGACCGCGAGGGCGACGACCGCTGCGAGGACAGCCAGCAGCCCGAACCCCAGCGCCCGATACAGCTCGTACCGCTCGTTCCCGAGGTACCAGTACACGGCCCAGAGACGGCGGGAGGCGCCGAAGAGGAGGATGGCTCCGAACGCGACGAGCGCGGTCGTTCGCCGGTCGTCCGTGGCGACCGCGAATTCGGTGTCGCCGTCACCGTCGACCGCCCTCCGTTCTCGCCGACGGACGAGCCACAACGCGGCGAGAACCCCCCCGATGAGCCCGAGCGCGTGGCCTTGGATCGCGACGTTCGCCCACCCCGGCGGCCCGTAGGCGCCGCTCGCTCCGGCGGTGACGACCGGGTTCCGGAGGGTCTCGTAGGCGACGTTCACCAGCGTCGCGCCCGTGAGCGCCGCGATCGTTCCGACGGGATGGAAGACGAGCGCGAACCCCCACAACGCGAAGACGACCCCCGAGAACCCGATCACCGGTCCGAGCGCGAACAGCGACGCGATGACGCCGAACAGCGCCATCGACCCCGGCACGATCGCAACCGCGCGGACGTACGGGTTCTCGGCGAGCGAGCGAGCGTCCGCCCCCGACGCGGCCGCCGAGAGCGACGAGAGCGTCGGGAGCCGGAGGTCGGAACCGACGGCGGCGAGCCCTTCGGACCGAACCCGTCGCAGCGACGCGCGCGAGGGCAGTGCCCCCCGGAGCGTCCCCGTCTCGTCGTCCACGTCCCGACCCCTCGGGAAGTGCCCGTAGGCGTACTCGGCGATCCCCCCGGCGACGAGCGTCGACAGGAGGTTCCCCGTGATGTGTCCTCGGTCGGCGTGTGCGAAGCTCGACCAGAGGAGCCCCTCCGGGTAGAGGTACGACCACGACCGGAACGGGATCACCACCGGCCGACTCGGGTTCTCCAAGCCGCTCTGGACGAAGAGGTACACCCCGACCACGCCGGCGACGGCGACGAGCGTCCCCCACGGCACGCCGAGCAGGAGACGCGAGCGGAGCGCGCGGGTCCACGCGCCGCTCGGTCGGTCGATCCCGTAGACGACCGCGAGCGCCACGGCGACGAGCGCGCCGCCGACGGCGAGGTGGGCGGCGTCGGACGTCAGCGCCTCCGCGACCATGTGGGAGAAGGAGCGGTCGACCGCATATCAATCCGCGGGTCGCGGGGGCCGAAGGCGTCCACCGTCCCGGCGCGACGGCGTCCTCAGATCTTGCTCTCGGCGTCGTCCGCGAGCTCCTCCATCCGCTTGCCGACGCGGCCGGCGGGCGAGAACTCGTCCTCGCTCATCGCGTTCGCCAGCGCGTTGCCGAGCACGAACACGGCGTGTTTGTGCTCGCTCTTCGACTTGTGGACGTGCGACGGGTCGACTTCCAGCTCGTCGTACGGGTCGAACAGCGAGCCGTCGACGGTTTCGTGCGAACGGAAGTGCTCCATGATCGTCACCATCTGTTCGTGGAGTTCGAGGAGTTCGTCTTTGTGCATGCCCCGTGATACGGGCCGTAGTCCCTTTAAGCGTTGTTGAGGGGTATACGCACGGCTCGCGGGCGGTCATCGAACGTGAACGAACAGGAGGCGGGAGTCGCGAGGTCGGCCGCCGGCTCAGAACACGTACTCGTCTTCGTGTCCCATCATGCCTTCGTCCTCGAACCCGCCGGAGTCGTCATCGTCGTCTCGCGGACCGCTCGTCTTAAACGCCTTAATTCCCGTCGACAGGAGCTCCTCCACCGCCTCTTCCCGGTTGAGGAACTCCCCTTCCTCGACCATCTGGGCGATCTGCATCTCCAGATGCTCCGGCACGGTTATCTCTACTCGTGGCATTTCCTGCCCGGGAGTAATGGCAATGGGTATATAAATGTGGCGTCGGAGATACGAGTATGAGAAAGCTCTCCCCGGCAATTTTGAAAATCGAGTTTAAAAATTTGGAAGTATATCTTTAATATATAAACATTCTCGTCGTCCAGCGACACGTCCCACCGCGCTCGGGCCTTCTCTTCTCGAACAGCGACATCCGCTGAGAGTGAAGCACCTGCCGTACCGGGAGCGCGATACGGAGCGATACGCATACGTGGGCACGAGCCCAACCTCGGTACATGACCGGATCCGGCGCCCCGGACGCTGCGGCCGAGACCGACGCCGACGCCGAAACCGCTGCCGAGGATCTCACGGGACTCTACCGAGAGTACGGTGACGACCGACTCCCTCCGGGCCAGCGCGAGACCGACCGCTTTCCGGTGCTTTCGAAGAGCGGGACGCCCTCGTGGGACCCGGAGACGTTCGCGTTCGATGTCTGGGGCGCCGTCGACGAGCCCCTCGCGTACTCCTTGTCGGAGTTCCGCGAGCTCCCGGCCGTCACCCAGCGACAGGACTTCCACTGCGTCACGGGATGGAGCAAGTTCGACTGCGCGTTCACCGGCGTCGAGTTCGCGGAGATCGCCGACCGAGCCGGAATCGGCGACGACGTCGAGCACGTCCTCTTTCACGCGCTCGACGGCTATACCACGAACCTCTCGCTCGACGAGTGTACCCGCGACGGCGTCCTGTTCGCGTACGGCTACGACGACGGCGACCTCCCGGCGGACCACGGCGGCCCGATCAGGGTCGTCACCCCGCACAAGTACGCGTACAAGGGTTCCAAGTGGGTCTCGGGGGTGGAGTTCCTCACGGAGAAAGAGCTCGGCTACTGGGAGAAGCGCGGGTACAGCGACACCGCAAATCCGTGGAACGAGGAGCGGTACTGCTGACGATCGGCGCCCGCCTCGACCCCCGCGATAGTCAGGATAAAGGGGCCGCGGTACCCAGTCACGTGTAATGGAACGGGCGCGTTCGACGTCGGCTCCGCCCCTCGTCAGCCGCACGACCCCGATCGACGCGCCCTCGTTCGCGGCCGCCTTCGATGCCCTTTCGTCGCCGCGGACGACGTGGTGCGCCCCGGACGACGCCCTCGTGCTCGGGAGCGGTGCGGCCGCGACCCTCACCGCGAGCGGCCCGGGGCGGTTCGCCGAAATCCGGAGCGCCGCGGCCGACCTCTTTGACTCCGGCGACGTCCACGCCGGCACCGAGGCCGCCCGCCCGAGGGTCTTCGGCGGCTTCGCCTTCCACGAGGGGGCGTGCGACGGCGACCCGTGGGGGCCCTTCCCCGAAGCGCGCTTCGTGCTCCCGCGCGTCCAACTCACGTTTGCGGACAACGGCACGTGGCTCACGGTGAACGCGGCCGGGTCGGACGTCGACGTCGACGCGGTCGAGGATCGGCTCGGCGAGGAGTCCGAGCGCCTCACCGCGATCGACGGCGGCGCGGCCGACCCGCCGCGCCCCGGCATCGTCGAAACGCGTCGGACCACGAGCCGCGAGGCGTGGCGCGAGAGCGTCGAGGCCGCGGTCGACCGCATCCGCGGCGGCGACCTGCGGAAGGTCGTGCTGGCGCAGGCCTTAGAGGCGGATCTGGCGACGCAGTTCCCCCGATCCGCGACGCTGGAGCGCCTCGCGGGAAAGTACCCGCACTGTCACCGGTACTTCTTCGAACCGGACGAGAGCGGGAGCGCCTTCTTCGGCGCGACCCCGGAGCGGCTCGTCTCGCTGCGCGGGCGGACCGTGGAGACCGACGCGCTCGCGGGGACCACCGGTCGGGGAGAGACTCCCGAGGAGGACGAGTGGCTCGCCCAAGAGCTGCTCGAGGACTCGAAGAACGTCCACGAACACGAGCTCGTCGCCGACACCGTCCGCGAGCAGCTGGAGCCGTTCGCGGCCTCGGTCTCCGCCGGGGACCGCCGCGTCCGTCGGCTCGCGACGGTCCAACACCTCCACACGCCGATCACGGCCGAGCTCCGCGACGACCGCCACGTGCTCGACCTCGTCGAGGCGTTACACCCGACTCCCGCCGTCGGCGGGCTCCCGCCGGACCGCGCCTTGGAGACGATCCACGAGACGGAGCCGTTCGACCGCGGCTGGTACGCCGCCCCGGTCGGATGGATCGACGCCGCCGGCAACGGCGCGTTCGCGGTCGCGATCCGCTCGGCGGTCGCGACGCCCCGGCGAGCGACCCTCTTCGCGGGCGTCGGGCTCGTCGCCGACTCGGACCCCGACCGCGAGTGGGACGAGATCCAGCTCAAGTACCGACCTATCCTCGACGAACTGGAGGCGGGAAACGGGGGGGCTGGCTCGGCGGACGACTGACGGTTAGCGATCCCCGCCGACTACTGGAACATCTTCAGCGGCTCCGCCTGCGAGCTCTCCTCGGTGGCCTGTTGCATCCGCTCGGCGAAGGCCCGTTTCGCATCCCGGATCTCGGTCGCCTGGTCGACGAGTCCGTCGGTCGGCGTCTCCGTGCCCGCGATCGGATCGATCCCGTTCTTGATGAGAATACGCGCGGCCTCGGGGTCGGGGAACTTCGGGTCCGACTCGACGACGAGGCCGACCGCGTCGCGGCCGCGTTCCAGCGACTCCGCGAGCATCGCGCCCGTGGGTCCCGAGATGAGCCCGGCCTCGGGCGGGTCCTCCACCTCGGCGCGGTCGAGCCGATCGCCGCCCTCGCCGGTCGCTATGCCGTAGATCGCCGGCGGCGCCTCTCCCTTCTCGCGGCCGAGCCCGGAGAGGTAGACCGGAAACACGGCGGTCTCCGCGAACCAGCTCTCCAGGCAGCCCGCGACTTCGGTCGCGGCGCCGGGGTTCACCGGCACGTCGCTCCGGAGCGCGACGAGGTCGCGTTCCGCGTCGGCGTACAGCCGGACGGGCGTCGTCAGCGCCCGGTCGTCCTCGCGGTAGACGGCCACCCGCGGGAGCCCGTCGCAGTGGACGTTCGCGTAGTGGTCCATCTCGTGCGCCTCGATCATGTGGTCGGTCGCGATCTTGCCGACGAGACCGACGCCCGGGAACCCTTCCACCAGCGTCGGCTCGTTCAGGGATAGCTCGTCGTCGATGACGGAGATTCGTGCCATACGTCCGCGTACTCCGGGTAGCGACCTAAAGGTGGGGCGCGAGGGGAGGCCAATGACTCAGAGGGAACGACCGCGCCGCCCCCGTCCCGAAACCGACTAACGGGCCGACGCGAAAGGGAAGCCATGAATCCGTTAGCGCGGTACGAGCCGCTCGTCGACGACGCGGCGGCGTTCCGCGCGGCCTGCGATCGGCCGCTGCCGTCGGTCGTCCGCGTGAACGAGATGGCGGCCTCGCCGGCCCGCGTCCGCGAGGCCTTCGACGAGGAGGGCGTCGCCTACGAAGCCGTGGAGTGGCACGACGGCCTCTTCAGGCTGCCAGACGGGAACCCCGGCGGCAACTGGCCGTACGTTCACGGCTGGACCCACGGGCAGGAGGAGGTGTCCGTACTCCCCGGACTCGCGCTCGATCCGCGGCCGGGCGAGCGGGTCTGGGACGCCTGCGCGGCGCCCGGCAGCAAGACCACCCAGATCGCGGACGCGATGGACGACGAGGGGACCGTCGTCGCCAACGACAACAACCTCGGGCGGCTCTCCGCGCTCCGCCACAACGCCGAGCGCCTCGGGATCACGAACGCTATCGTCACGAACCAGGACGCGCGCAACTTCTCGACGAAGCCGCTCGCGTTCGACGAGTTCGACCGCGCCCTCGTCGACGCCCCGTGTTCCTGTGAGGGAACCTGCCGAAAGAACCCGGACGTCGTCGACCAGTGGACGCTCGACCACGTCCACGGCGTCGCCGGGATCCAGAAGGGAATCTTGGCGCGCGCCGTGCAGGCGACTCGCCCCGGCGGGACCGTCGTCTACTCCACCTGCACGTTCGCGCCCGAGGAGAACGAGGCGGTCCTCGACCACGTCCTGGAGGCGGAGGACTGCGAGATCGTCGCGTTCGACCTCCCGCTCGACGCGGCCCCCGGCGTGACGGAGTGGGAAGGGGAGACCTACGACGAGTCGGTGACGCGCGCGAACCGGATCTATCCCCATCACAACGACACGGGCGGGTTCTTCTGCGCGAAGCTTCGCGTCGGTGGGGAGGCCGGGGACGGTACGGGAGACGACGAGGAGGTGGCCGCATGAGCGACGACGCGGACTCCGACGACGCCCCGACCAACGACGGCCAGCAGTTCGACCGGCTCCCGGAGACCCCCGACGACCGCGAGGTCGAGGGGCGAGCGAGCAGACGGGAGGTGCTCGACTGGTTCGAGGAGCGGTTCGGTATCGACGCGGGCGTCTTTGAGGGGTACAGCTTCTGGGAGAAGGGCGCGGGGAAGGTCTGGATATTCAACGGCGAGGCGACCGATCCCAGCGAGGTGGAAGCGATCGGGATGACTTTCCTCCGGACTCGACAGGAGCACTGGAAGCCGACGAGCCGGGCGGCCACTCGATTCGGGTATCACGCGACGAAGAACGTCATCGAACTGGACCCAGAGCAGGCCGCCACCTTTGCCGCCGGCGACGACCAGGACCTCCCCGAGTGGGACGGCGATTGGGGGTATCTGATCGCGACCCACGAGATCGCCGGCGAGTCGGCGCCGATCGGCGTGGGGCTGTACCTCTACGACGAACTGCGCTCAGTGGTACCGAAGGGGAGCCGCGCGGACCTGCCGGTCGTGGCGTAAGCGGCTGTCGTCGGCTTCGATAAAATGTCGATCCGTCGGAGCGCTGCCCACTGGCGGCGCTTCACCCGGCCGTAGGCCTCAGATCGACGTGTCCTTCGGCGGCTTGGTGGCGAGGTTGCTGATCCCGTACGCCGCCAGCAGCAGCAGTCCGAGCAGGATGGTGTACGACCGGACGCTGAGACTGATCAGCGTCTCGTGGACGACCTGTCCTTCCCCCGTCACCGGATGGGGCGCTCCAGCGACGATCTCCAACAGCCCCATCCCGACCGTGCCGATCAGGATGAGCGCTCCGCCGCCGTACAGTCCGACTCGTTCCATTGTAGTGAGTTCGCTCATTGTTGTCTCCTCGTTAGCCGATGAAGTACCGCAACCGCGGATTGTTCTTGACGATCGATGTCTCCGCGAGGTAGGCGTCGACGCCGAGTACGCGCCCGGCGCCGAGCGTGGCGATCATCGCGAAGATCAACAGCCCCAGCAGGTCACCGGTGATCACGCCGTGAGCCCAGCCGCCGGTCTCGCCGTTGATGAAGTAGAAGAACGTCATCAGGAACGCGCCGAAGAACGCGGCGAGCCGCGTCAGCGCGCCGAGGATCAGCCCCAGCCCGATCAGGGTCTGCCCGAGCGGGACCATGATGTTGGTGAACGACAACAGGATCCCGTCTGAGAACAGCGTGACTATCGGGCCGAGGCTCGTCTGTGCCGCGGCCCCGCCGACGAACCAGCTCGCGTCGAACGGCCACGCGAGGAACTTGTCGAGCCCCGCGTGCAGGAACCACCAGCCGACGATCAGTCGCATCACGACGAGCCAGTAGGCGAACCGCGACTCGTCGACCGGGAACGATACGTCTCTGCCTAGCAGCTGCGTTTGGATATTCGTACTCATGAGTGTCCTCAGTCGGATGATTCGCTTATTATGATATATAAATCCATCTTCATTGTCAACTACGAGTAATGTGCGAGTACCGCTCTACTCTTTCCGTTTCACCGTCCCGCCCCCGAGGCCCTCCCACTCGACCCGGTACCCGAGCGCCGAGAGGATCGCGCTCGCGTCGTCGACTCCGTACCCGTCGAGCGTCACCTCGACATCGGACAGCGCTGCTCCGTCCGCGATCTCGTCACCGACCCGGTCGAGGACCGCGGGCCGGACCAGCGTCCGACCCACGAGCTCGTGCTCGGGAAACGGGCCGTCCTTTACCGCCGCCTCGCTCACGCCGTGTCGATCGGCGAGGTCGCTCAGCGGAAGCACGTCGTCGTCCGGATCGAAGGCCGCCGGGAGGGCGGCGGCGGCGTCCGCGACGAACTCGGCCTCGTACTCGCGGAGCACGTCGACGATATCTTTCACGCGGACGGTACCGGAGTACGTCACGACGCGGTGGTCGCGCGCGGCGATCTCCTCGCCGACGCCGAGGTTCTCGTCGACCGCGACCAGCAGGTCCACGTCCTCCACGTCGGCGAGCTGGCCGAGCTTCTTCGCGACGTATTCGGGGGTCCAAAAGCCCATCACCTCGAAGAACAGCCGGAAGTCGGCGTGCTCGTAATCGAACGCGAAGTCGGGGATCATCACCCGCGTCCCGGTTTCGAGCGGCTCCGGCTCCCGGACGAGCGTCCAGTCGAAGTCGAGCCCGCGGAACCGCCCGGCGAAGTCGGCCTCGACCCCGCTGTCGAAGTCGGGCTCCGCGACCGGTTCGACGCCCGGAACGGTCACGTCGCCGTCGGAGAGGCGCATGGTGCGCTCGCGCCCGCGGTCGTCGATGGTCGCCGACAGCCTCCACTCCGCCGACTCCGCGACGGTGCGGAGCAGTCGGGCGAAGGCGGTCCCGTAGCGACGGGTGCGCGAGAACAGTGCGTTCGGGCCGGTGACGACCAGTTCGCGACCTTCTGGCGTCTTCTCCAGCTCGTACATCAGCCGGAGGCGCTTGACCGCCGAGACGAGTCGCCTCGGGTCGTTCGATCGGATCCGAACCTCGGTGGCGTCGAAGAGGGCGGTCTGCGCCAGAGAGAGGTCGTACTGCGCTAAGAGGGAGTCAGGGTCCCACCGCACGTCGGCGTCGACGAGGACTTCGTTGACGTCGCGGTCCGCGTACAGCGACGATTCCACGACCCCCGGGTCGATCCCGAGCGCGTCGGCGGCGCGGTCGACTGCGGTCTCGCGCTCCGATTCGCTGGCGACGCCGAGCGCCTCCGCCGCCTCGAACGCGGCGCGGCGGACGCGGCTCGGCGGGACCGGCGCTCGCGTCTCGAAGACGCACTCGCGCTCGACGAGCGCCGCGAGCCCGCGAACGAGCTTGAAGTCGCCGCCGGCGTCGGCGGCGTCGGCCTCCAGCGCCGCCAGCGCGTCGTCGAGGTCGCCGCGGCGCTCCCCGACGTGAGACTCGAAGGTCCCGAGCACCCGCGCCGCGAGCGGGCGGTGCTCGCGGCTCGCGAATCGCGGGCGGTATCCCCCGCCGGCCCGGGAGACGCGCAGGAGGTCCTTGCGTAACACGGCGACGGCTACGCGAGCGCCGGCCTAAAACCGGCCGGTTCGCGCGGTGCGACACCCTTAACTCCGAAACCCGTCGATCGGAGCGTAATGAGTACCGACGCGGCGAGTGACGCGGACGCCGGCAGTGAGGGCGACGGCGAGGGCGGGTCGGACGGCGACGAGCCCGAGGCCTTCGTCCGCACCTGCGAGCACCTCGTCGACCGGATCCTCGCGGGCGAGATCGACCGCGACGACCTCGAGTCCGCCAAGCTCGACGCCTGCTCGGAGTTCGGTTCGCCGAAGGTTCCGAAGAACACCGAGATCCTCGATCACGCGCCCTCTGAGGCCCGCGACGACGTGATCGAAGTGGTCCAGCGGAAGCCGGTCCGGACCGCCTCCGGCGTCTCGCCGGTCGCGATCATGACCTCGCCGAAGCTCTGCCCCCATGGGAAGTGTCTCTACTGTCCCGGCGGGCCGGCCTCAGAGTTCTCCTCGGCGCAGTCGTACACGGGCCACGAGCCCGCCGCGGCCCGCGGGGAGCAGAACGATTACGACCCGTACGGGCAGGTCACCCTCCGGCTCGAACAGCTCCGGAAGATCGGCCACCCGGTCGACAAGGTGGAGCTGATCCTCATGGGCGGGACGATGACCGCGCGCTCGCACGACTACCAGGAGTGGTTCGTGAAGCGCGCGCTGCAGGCGATGAACGACTACGACCTCGACAAGGAACCCGAACCCGCCGAGGAGGAGTCGTTCGCGCCGGCTCCCGCGGAGACCTCGTTCGAGTACCTCGAAGACGTGATCGCGGAGAACGAGACGAACGCGATCCGGAACATCGGGACGACGTTCGAGACGAAGCCCGACTGGTGTGACCCCGAGCAGATCGACCGCATGCTCGATCTCGGGGGGACCAAGGTGGAGGTCGGCGTCCAGACCACCTACGAGCGGATCAACCGCGAGATGCACCGCGGGCACGGCAACGAGGCCTCCCGCAGCGCCAACCGCCGCCTGCGCGACGCCGCGTTCAAGGTCGGGTTCCACATGATGCCCGGCCAGCCGGGGATGACGCGGGAGATGTGCGTCGAGGACTTCCGGCAGCTGTTCGAGAACCCCGACTGGCGCCCGGACTACCTCAAGATCTACCCGACGCTCGTCGTCGAGGGGACTCGGGTGTACGACCGGTGGCGACGGGACTCGTTCGAGCCGCTCTCCAACGAGGAGGCGGCCGACGTCGTCGCCGAGGCGATGGACCAGATCCCGAAGTACACGCGGCTCCAGCGCGTCCAGCGCGACATCCCCGCCGACTTTATCGAGGGCGGCGTCTGGAAGTCGAACCTCCGGCAGCTCGCCGACCAGCGGGCCGAGGAGAAGGGGATCGTCCAGCGCGACATCCGCGCCCGCGAGGTCGGCCACAACGACGCCGACCCGGACCCGGACGACGTCGAGCTCGACGTGGTGACTTACGAGGCCGGCGGCGGGACGGAGCATTTCATCTCCTTCGAGGACCCCGTCCGCGACCTGCTCGTCGGCTTCTGTCGCCTGCGGTTCCCCTCGTTCGCGCCCGACCAGCCCGGCGCGCCCGGGTCCGAGGACGACGCGATCCGGCGCGAGCTGGAGGACGCGGCGCTGATCCGCGAACTGCACGTGTACGGCACCGAGGTCGCCATCGGCGGCGACGGCGACTGGCAACACCGGGGATACGGCACGAAGCTCCTCGAACACGCCGAACAAATGGCCCGCGACGCCGGCTATCGGAAGATGGCCGTCATCTCCGGGATCGGGGCCCGAGAGTACTACCGGAACAAGCTCGGCTACCACCAAGACGGGCCGTACGTGTCGAAGCGGCTTTGACATCCTCCCCGCCCTAAAGGGCGAGGATTCCACGAAGTGGATATTCAGGTTGCGCGTTTCCTCGGTTCTCAAGTACGCTTTCGCGTGGAACGTCAAAGGTAGCCGTCCAGTTGTGACCAAGGACGTGCGTTACAGCGCGTACAGCCCTATCAATGGGGCCTTCCTCCCCGCATACAGCGGGCGTCAACGACGGCGGGTTCTTCAGCCCGCGAGGTAGCACGGTTCGACTCGCCCGAAGCGTTAGCCCGTGCATGGTTCACCCTCCCGTTGTGCAATATTCTCCGAAGCGTTCAGGTCGGCGTGGCGTCCACGATCACACTCTGAACACGAAAAGTGGTCTCCATCACGGCTTCCCATCGAACCACACACCGAACACCGTTGACTGGTGTGGTATGCATCGACTTTCTCGACACGGATACCAGCGCGTTCGGCTTTGTACGTGATGAACTGTTGGAGTTGGTGGAAATGCCACGAGTGGACGCCCGCCCACGAGCTGTTCTCGCGGATGCCTTCGAGGTCTTCCATCCGAATGACGGGATTCTCGAACTGTTCCGCGAACGTGATGAGGCGACGGGAGAGTTTGTGGTTCAAGTCCGTGATTCGACGCTGTTCTTTGTCACCCACACGGTTACGTGCGCGAAGCGCACTCGCTTCCGAAAGCGAATCGCGTAGGGAACGATATTTGCGTCGAACATATTTCGCCTCACCACCAGACACCAGCATGGACTCGTCTTCACCGTATGCCGTCACCGCGAGGATGTGGCGTTCGCCAATATCAACGCCGATGGGCGTCTCACCCGACGTATCGGTGTCGTACTCAGCGTTGAACGTACAGTACCAGTCATCACCACGACGATACACTTGAAGCCGTGTCTTGTCGGCGTCACCTTCGACCAGTTGGTCTACGGGATCGGCAATGTCGTCGTACACTTCAATGGGCGTGTACCACCATTGGGAGACGCACGGGAAGCCGACGACAACCGTGCCGTTCTCGGTTGTGTCGAGTTCCCAGTTCTGGTTGTTGACGGCGAACGGCTGACTTTCTCGGTAGCGAACTTCTCCGTCCTTGTTGTGGTCGGATTTTGCCTCTCGAATGGCTTGGTTCTGGATAGCCGAGTAGAGGTCGTTGTCAATGCTGGCTGTGGTCACGGACTTTCCGAAGTCGCCGTTCTTCCATCCGTCGATACAGAATCGCTTGGTGTCACGGTAGAGTCGAGTGGCGCGTTGCCACTCTTTGCGCCGTGAGAGGGATGGATTGTGGAACTTCGCGGTGACAGTCACCGTGACCATTACAAATGTAATTAGGTGTGTTATCTTAAATATATGTTGGAATATCAGGCCGTGCTATCGTCGGTGGCCCGTGTCATTGACTGTCGGACTCATCCCCGTCCTGAAGGGCGGGGCTTTCTCCTTGTACTTCCGTAACCGCCTCCGGTGCGACCACTCGGTCGACCGTCACCACAACGACATCCCTTTTTCCGGGCCGCCTGTTGGGACGGTATGGACCAGAAGCGGGAGCTGTCGAGCATCGACCTCGCGGCCCTCGTCACCGAGCTCAATCGGTACGAGGGCGCGAAGGTCGACAAGGCGTACCTCTACGACGACGACCTGCTCCGGCTGAAGCTCCGCGACTTCGACCGCGGCCGCGTCGAGCTCATGATCGAGGTCGGGGACACCAAACGCGCCCACGTCGCGGACGCCGAGCACGTCGCGGACGCCCCCGGCCGCCCGCCGAACTTCGCGAAGATGCTCAGAAACCGGATGTCCGGCGCCGACTTCGCGGGCGTCGAGCAGTACGAGTTCGACCGGATCCTCACCTTCGAGTTCGAGCGCGAGGACGAGAACACGACGCTCGTCGCCGAGCTGTTCGGCCAGGGCAACGTCGCCGCGCTCGACGAGACCGGCGAAGTCGTCGGGTCGCTGTCGACCGTCCGGCTCAAGTCTCGGACGGTCGCGCCCGGCTCGCAGTACGAGTACCCCGCCTCGCGGCTCAATCCCCTCGACGTGAGCCTCGGCGGGTTTAAACGACACATGCGCGAGTCCGACAGCGACGTTGTGCGGACCCTCGCCACGCAGCTCAACCTCGGCGGGCTCTACGCCGAGGAGGTGTGTACCCGCGCCGGCGTCGAGAAGGAGACGCCCATCGACGAGGCGACCGACGACCAGCTCCGCGCGCTCCACGAGGCGCTCGAACGGATCGGCGACCGGCTCCGCTCCGGCGACATCGATCCCCGAGTGTACGAGGAGCAGCTGGGCGGCGAGGGAGGCGGGTCCGACGCCGACCGCGATCCCCGCGTCGTCGACGTTACGCCCTTCCCGCTCTCCGAGCACGAGGGGCTCCCGAGCGTCGGCTTCGACTCGTTCAACGCCGCCGTCGACGAGTACTTCTACCGGCTCGGAGGCGAGGAGACCGACGCGGGCGAGGCCCCGGCGGACGCCAGCGCGTCTCGGCCGGAGTTCGAAGAGGAGATCGCCAAACAGGAGCGCATCATCGAGCAACAGCAAGGGGCGATCGAGGGGTTCGAAGAGCAGGCCGAGGCGGAGCGCCAGCGCGCGGAGCTGCTGTACGCGAACTACGACCTCGTCGACGAGGTGCTCTCGACGGTTCGGGACGCCCGCGAGAACGAGGTCCCGTGGGACGAGATCGCCGAGACCCTCGACGCGGGCGCGGAACGGGGTATCCCGGCCGCGGAGGCCGTCGTCGACGTCGACGGCGGCGAGGGGACGGTGACGGTCGGGCTCGACGCCGAGAGCGACGACGACGGCGACTCGGTCAGGATCGAACTCAACGCGGACGACGGCGTCGAGGTCAACGCCGACCGGCTGTATCGGGAGGCGAAGCGGATCGAGGGGAAAAAGGAGGGCGCGATGGAGGCGATCGAGTCGACTCGCCGCGAGTTGGAGGCGGTCAAAGAGCGCAAGGCGGAGTGGGAAGCGAAGGAAGCGGCCGACGACGAGACCGGCGGAGGCGACGGCGCCGACGGCGGAGACGGAGACGAGGAGGAGTACGAGACCGACTGGCTCTCGCGCCCGTCGGTCCCGATCCGGAGCCCCGACGACTGGTACGACCGCTTCCGGTGGTTCCACACCTCGACGGGTTACCTCGTCATCGGCGGGCGCAACGCCGACCAGAACGAGGAGCTCGTCAAGAAGTACATGGGCAAACACGACCGGTTCTTCCACACGCAGGCGCACGGGGGGCCGGTGACACTGCTGAAGGCGTCGGGCCCCTCCGAGTCGGCCGATCCCGTCGACTTCGCCGAGGAGACGCTGCGGGAGGCCGCGCAGTTCGCCGTCTCCTACTCCTCGGACTGGAAGGACGGCCGCGGCGCGGGCGACGCGTACATGGTCGAGCCCGATCAGGTCTCGAAGACCCCCGAGAGCGGCGAGTACATCGAGAAGGGGAGCTTCGTGATCCGCGGCGACCGAACCTACTTCGAGGACGTGCCCTGCCGGATCGCCGTCGGCGTCCAGTGTGAGCCGGTCACGCAGGCCATCGGCGGGCCGCCGTCGGCGATCGTCGACCGCGCGGCGACGAGCGTCACCTTCGAACCGGGGATGTACGCGCAGAACGACGCCGCGATGATGGCCTACCGGACGCTGAAAGAGCGGTTCGCCGACCAGTCGTTCGTCCGGAAGGTCGCGAGCGCGGACCAGCTCCAGGAGTTCATTCCGGCGGGCGGATCGGACATCGTCGACTAAGGGGCCCGCAGATCGCCGCCGCGCCCGCCGCCGGAGCGCGACCCTTTCATGCCTCCGCGCCCGATTCCGCCCATGAGCTTCGAGGCGCTCCCCGACGGCTGGCGGGTGTGGAACGAGGAGCCGAGCGGACGCGCCATCCTCGTCTACCGTCCGGACGTGTTCGACGGCGACGACCTCCCGGCCGAGTGCCTGCCGACGATCTACCTCACGAACGGCGCGCGAACGGCCCGCCCCGGATCGGGGCAGTACGCGACCGACGAGTGGCACGTCGTCCTCTTCTTGGAACCCGAGGTCGAGGCGGTCTCGGAGACCCGCGACGACCGCGAAGCCGGCTCGGCCGCGGCGGTCGAGATCGCGGAGCGGTTCGCCGCCGGCGACGTGGACTACCGCGCCGCCTACCAAGTGCCGCGCGAGGCCTACTTCGAGCGGTTAGACGAGTGTGTCGACGGGGAGTGATCGGGGTGTCGACGACGAGTGAGCGAGGCGAGCCGGTCGGCCGGTCTTCCGATACCGATCCGTATTCGTGGATATATTTTCTGTCGAAACTCCCGATAGCACCACGAACACGAGGATTTTTATCGCCTCACGCCCCATCCTCGCGTACATGAACGCCGGTGGGGATAACACCGCTGACGAGCCGCGAGAGAAGTGCGGCGTCGTCGGCATCTCGCTCGCTGACCGCGAGGCCGCACGGCCGCTGTACTACGCGCTGTACGCGCTCCAACACCGCGGCCAGGAGTCCGCGGGGATCGTCACGCACGACGGGTTCCAACAGCACAGCCACGTCGAGCGCGGGCTCGTTGGCGACGCGTTCGAGAAGGGCGATCTGGAGTCGCTGTCGGGCGGGACCGGAATCGGTCACGTCCGGTACCCGACCGCCGGTAGCCTCGACAAGAGCTGCGCGCAGCCGTTCTCGGTCTCTTTTAAGTCCGGCTCGCTCGGGCTCTCGCACAACGGGAACCTCGTGAACGCCGGCGAGGTACGCGAGGAGTTGGCCGCGGCCGGCCACGCGTTCACCTCCGACGGCGACACCGAGGTGATCGCCCACGACCTCGCGCGCAACCTCCTCGAAGAGGACCTCGTGCGCGCCGTCAAACACACGATGAACCGCATCCACGGCTCCTACTCGCTGGCGATCACCCACGACGACACCGTCCTCGGCGTGCGCGACCCCCTCGGGAACCGTCCGCTGTGTCTCGGGAAGGTCGACGGCGGTTACGTGCTCGCCAGCGAGTCGGCCGCCATCGACACCCTCGACGGGGAGCTCATCCGAGACGTACGCCCGGGTGAGCTCGTCGTCCTCGATCCCGACGGGTCGGGGTACGACACCTACCAGCTCGTCGAGCGCGAGTCGACCGCCCACTGCTTCTTCGAGCACGTCTACTTCGCGCGCCCCGACTCCGTCATCGACGAGAACCTCGTGTACGAAGTCCGCCGCAAACTCGGCCGCAAGCTCTGGAAGGAGTCCGGCGTCGAGTCGGACGTGGTGATGCCGGTGCCCGACTCCGGGCGGGCGTTCGCCTCCGGCTACGCCGATGCCGCCGGCGAGACGACCGCGGACGGCGAGCCTCGTCCGGAGGGCGACGCCGGCATCGAGTTCGCCGAGGGGCTGATGAAGAACCGGTACGTCGGGCGCACGTTCATCATGCCGACGCAGGACGAGCGCGAGCGCGCGGTCAGGCTGAAGCTCAACCCGATCCGATCGACCGTGGAGGGGAAGTCGGTCACTATCATCGACGACTCCATCGTCCGCGGGACGACCTCGACCCAGCTGGTCGATCTCGTCCGCGAGGCGGGCGCCGAGGAGGTCCACCTCCGGATCGGCGCGCCGGCTATCCTCGCTCCCTGTTACTTCGGCATCGACATGGCGACCCGTGAGGAGCTGATCGCCGCGGACGCCTCGACCGAGGAGATACGTCAGGAAGTCGGCGCCGACTCCCTGTCGTACCTCTCGATCGACGCCGTCGCCGAGTCGCTCGGCGAGAGCCGCGCTGACCTCTGTCTCGGCTGCGTCACCGGCGAGTACCCCTTCGACGTGGAGGGGGAGGAACGCGACCGCGACCTCGACGCCGTCACGTCCGATCCCACGCCGGCGGACGACTGATCCGGTCGCCGACTCGCGTTCTCGCACCGTGAGCCCAGAATCGGGAATTTAAATACGCCCACGCCGGGAGGTACGCGTATGACATCCGACGCCGACGACGCGACGGTGAGTCGCCGCGGGCTGTTCCGGGCGGGCGCCGCGGGCGCTGCCGCCGCGACCGGCCTCGCCACCGGATCCGGAACCGTCGCCGCCCAGTACGGCGGCTATCTGGACGACGTGGATAACTACGACGGCACTCACGACTACACCGGCCAAGACGAGGTCACGGTCACCGTCGGCGCGGTCAACGGGCTCAGATTCGGCCCGGCGGCGATCCTGATCGACCCCGGGACGACCGTCGTCTGGGAGTGGACCGGCGAGGGCGGCGCGCACAACGTCGTCGCCGAGGACGAGACCTTCGACAGCGGCGATCCGATCACGGAGGAGGGAACCACCTTCGAGTACACGTTCGACGACGCCGCCGAGGGCGACACGTTCAATTACTACTGTGTTCCGCACAAGGCGGTCGGCATGAAGGGCGCCGTCGCCATCGGCTCCGTCGACGACGACCTCGTCCAGCCGGACGCGGGCGGGAGCGACGGCGACGGCGGGAGCGACGGCGGGAGCGACGGCGGCGACGGCGGGAGCGACGGCGGCGACGGCGAAAGCGACGGCGGTGGTCGCACCCTCAGCGCGGGCGACATCGGCGCGCTCGCGCTCGGCTTCGGCTTCGCCGGGGCGCTGCTCGTCCCCCTGTTCTACGCGGCCCATCAGATGGCGAACGACGAGGAGTAGGGTAGCCGACGGGGCTCACCGACCGCTTTTTCGAGCCGCACCGACGCCGAACCGCGACCGCAGCGCGACGACGATCGCCGCCAGCCACAGGGCTGCTTCGAGGAAAAAGGAGGGACTTCCGGCGTAGAACAGCGCGAACTCGCCCGGCGGGATCGCGAGCGGATCGGAGCGCGTGAGCACCGGCCACGCGAGGAACAGCGCGTCGCCCGCCCGCCCGTTCACGGTCATGTGGAGTGCGTCGAGCGCGAGGTGTGACCCCCAGCCGACCGCGAGCGCGAGCCCGTGTCGGTGCTTCACGACGACGGCGGCCGCGAGCGGAAGGAGCAGCGCGGAGTGGCCGACCGACTGGTACACATCGAAGACCCCGAGCGCACCCAGCGGCTTGTCCACGACGTCTGAGAGGGCTGCGCCGGCGACGAGCCATCCGGTCGAGAGTGCGGGCGGAAACGCCGGTGTGCCCCTGAGTCCGGAAACGCCTCGCGGGCGGCCCGACAGCCACCCGATACCGGCGGCGACGAGGAGGTGGGTCGCGAACAGCACACCGGTCCGTACGCTCGGCGGCGGCTTCAAGCTTCGTCGTGGTCGTCGCGGGCGCCTCAGAACGCGTGGTACAGCATGACGTACACACCGACACCCATCGTGAAGGAGACCAGCCAGAGGACGGCGGCGACGAAGCCGACCTGCGCGTGGCGAGTGCGGTACAGATCCTCATACGGGCGAGTCGCAGCCAGCAGGAGGGCGTGGAAGACGAACGGGAGACAGACGATCGCGAGCAGGATGTGGACCCCGAGGAAGGGGAGATAGAGGTAGGTGTAGACGGCCTCGGGGCCGGGAAACGCGGTCGTGCCGACGTGGATCAGCCGGTAGAGGTAGGCCCCGAGGAAGGCGGTGAAGAGCGCGAACGACGTCAGCATGAACGCCCGGTGGCGGCGCACGTTCCCGCGAGAGATGGCGCGCCACCCGAGGAGGATGGTGGCGATCGCGATGACTGAGACGGCCGCGTTGAAGTGCGGGATCGCGGCGAGGACGGCGTCGCTCGCGCGGGGGAGGAGAGCGCCCGGGATCGCACCGCCGACGGCGCCGAACACCACGGCGAGCGCGACGACGGAGGAGGCGGCGGTCAAAAGCGGGACGTTCTCGCGGGCCCACTCGGACATGACCCGACGGAGGGGCGCCATCCCCAAACGCGTGCCGGTTTCGGCGGTCCGGGGCGCGGTCCGTTCGGCCCCGCCGCCCGATGTCACTCTTCGGCACGCCACTGTCGAATGGAAGGGCTTTTAATTGGGGGAAGGGTACGTGAGGACGCGACAGGACACCCGCGGGCGTGGGTAGCCAAGCCAGGCCAACGGCGCAGCGTTGAGGGCGCTGTCCTGTAGAGGTCCGCCGGTTCAAATCCGGTCCCACGCATCGCTCGGCGGCACACCCGCCACACCGATGCACGGTGTTGTCTCTACGACAGCACCCACGCACAATTCCTTTCGACTGCTACATGCTGAGTGGTCGCTCCGTAATAGGTCCTGAGACGGTGGACACTTCGAAAGCCCCACCCAACCGCGACCGCCGCCTCACGGCTCCCCAGCCTCGCCGGACCGGCGGCCCGCTCCGAGGGGCGCGCCACCGCCCCATTCACTTATAACTGACATCGTCGGCGCCACGCTCCGACGCACGTCTCGACAGTCGGTCACCGCTCGCGCGAACTGCCACCCTTTTTGTTCCGGCCTGCCGGAGTACGGCGTAATGAGCGAGGACGCGACCCCCGAGTACGACCACGAGGAGCTGGGGCTCGTCGCCGGGCTGGAGATCCACCAGCAGCTCGACACGGAGACGAAGCTGTTCTGCGACTCCCCGACCGTCGAGCGCGACCCGGACGAGGCCGACCGCGAGATCGCCCGCCGGCTCCACCCGACGAAGAGCGAGCTCGGCGAGCTCGACGACGCCGCGATGGAGGAGAGCCGGGTCGACCGCGAGTTCACCTACCTCGCGTACGACACCACCTGTCTCGTCGAGGAGGACGACGAGCCGCCCCGGCGCGTCGACGACGAGGCGCTCTCCGTCGCCCTCCAGATCGCCGACCTGCTCGACGTCTCGGTCGTCGATCAGGCGCACGTGATGCGGAAGCTCGTCATCGACGGGTCGAACACCTCCGGCTTCCAGCGCTCGATCCTGCTCGGGCAGCGCGGAGAGATCGAGACGAGCGAGGGGACGGTGTCGATCGTCGACCTCATGCTGGAGGAGGAGTCGGCCAAGCGCGTCGAGGAGACCGAGGAGGGCGTCGTCTACTCGCTGGACCGCCTCGGCGTCCCCCTCGTCGAGATCGGGACCGGGCCGGACATTCGGAGCCCCGAGGGGGCCCGCGAGGCGGCCGCGCGCATCGGGATGCTGCTCCGGTCGACCGGAGCGGTCAAGCGCGGGCTCGGCACGATCCGGCAGGACGTCAACGTCTCCATCGCCGACGGCGCCCGCGTCGAGGTGAAGGGCGTCCAAGACCTGCAGGGGATCGAAGACATCGTGCGCGGCGAGGTCGGTCGACAGGCCGAACTGCTCGCGATCCGCGACGAACTCCGCGAGCGCGACGCGAGCGTCGGCGACGTTGCGGACGTGACCGACGCCTTCGCCGACACCGACTCCGGGGTCATCCGCGGCGCGCTCGACTCGGGCGGGAAGGTGACGGCTGTCCCCCTCTTCGGCTTCGACGGGCTCGTCGGGCGCGAGATCCAGTCGGACCGTCGGCTCGGCACGGAGCTCTCGGACCACGCGAAGCGCCACGGCGCCGGCGGCATCTTCCACACCGACGAGCTGCCGGCGTACGGCGTCACGGACGAGGAGGTCGCGACCCTCCGCGAGGCGGTCGGCGCCGGCCCGGAAGACGCGGTCGCCATCGTCGCCGCCGACCCGGAGACGGCCGACCTCGCGATCGAGGCCGCCGCCGACCGCGCCGGGACCGCGATCGAGGGCGTCCCGGAGGAGACCCGCGACGCCAACGAGGACGGGACCACCCGCTACCTCCGCCCGCTCCCCGGCGCGGCGCGGATGTACCCGGAGACGGACGTGCCGCCGGTCGAACCCGACCCGTCCGACGTGGAGCGTCCCGAACTCCTCGACGAGAAGACCGACCGTTACGTCGACGCGTTCGGGCTCGACCGCGGGCTCGCCGAGCAGGTCGCGTTCGGGCGTCGCTTCCCGCTGTTCGAGACCGCGGTCGACCGCGGCGTCGATCCCACCTTCGCGGCCTCGACGCTGGAGTCGACGACGACGGAGATCCGCCGCGAGGGGGCGCCCGTCGAGAACCTGAGCGACGATCGCTTCCTCGAGCTGTTCGCCCTCGTCGAGGACGGCGACCTCGCGAAGGAAGGGGTCCCCGAGGTGCTGACGACGCTCGCGGAGAACCCCGATCTTACGGCCGCGGAGGCGGTCGAGGAGGCGGGCCTCTCCGGCGTGAGTGAGGCGGAAGTGCGCGAAGCGGTCGTCGAGGTCGTCGAGCGCAACGCCGACCAGATCGACGAAGAGGGGATGGGCGCGTTCTCGGGGCTGATGGGCGAGGCCATGGGTGCGCTTCGCGGGAAGGCCGACGGCGAGGTCGTTTCCGACGTGCTCCGCGAGGAGATCGGGAAGCGGTCGTAGCGCTTCTCCGGTCGGTCAGGCCTGTTCTTTACGTGTCGGGGCGTCCTCCCTCGACCTGAGAGGAATTCGATGGCGGACCAGTCTGCCGACCAGTCGGACGAGCAATCCGCCGGCCAAACGGCCGGCGATCGCATCTTCGACACGACGAACCGGTTCATCCGCGGCGTCGAACTCGCCGCCGCGGCGCTTTTCGCCCTCCTGTTCGGTATCGGCGTCGTCGACCTCGCGATCCAGATCGTCGAGTCCGTTCCGACCGGTGCGATCACCGACCCGAACGTCGTCATCGGGTTCATCGAGACCGGGCTGCTGTTGCTGATAATCGTCGAGGTGTACGAGACCGTCGTCGCGTACATCGAACAGAGCAACACCCGCCGGATCGTCAGGCTCGTTATTTACACCGGCGTCATCGCGATGGTCCGGAAGGTGATTATCTATCGGACCTCGGAGTACGGCTCCGCGCAGGACGCGCTGTTCGCCGCGGTGTCGTACACCATCGTCATCCTGGGACTGGTCGCGTTGCTGTACGTCGAGCGGTCGGTGGGGACCGTGCTCGACCCGTGATCGGTCCGCCGACTACTCCGTCAGCTCCGCGAGCAGCGTGTCGAGCTCGTAGGTCGCCGGCGCGCGCGGCTCGTCGCGCAGCGTGGCGATCGTGAACGTCGAGTTCGTGCGCTCGACCTCCGGGATCGCCTCGAAATCGCTGATCAGGCGTTCGACGGTGTCCGACGAGGAGAGGCGTGCGAGCACGACGAAGTCGGTCTCGCCCATGGTGAAGAACGCCTCCGTGACCCCCTCGACCGCGAGCAGCTCCTCCGCGAACTCCTCGTAGGGCCCCTCGTAGCCGGCGAGCACCTCGACGATGACGGTGACGCCGAGCCCGAGCGCCTCGTGGTCGAGGTCGTACAGGTCGTTCTCGATCACGCCGTCCTCGCGGAGGTTGTTGAGCCGGTAGTGGATCGTCGACACCGGAATGTCCGTCTCCTCGTGGAGCCGCTCGGGACTCCCGGTGCCCAAGTCCGATATCGCCTTCAACAGCCGCACGTCGCGCTCGTCCATACCCGCCCTTCGCGTGAGGGATTATTGTATATTTCGACCGACACAGTTGCATTCGACTCCAAGAACGGGGCCCGTTTCGGGACCGAATTGCAGTTCATTTGTATGTGTGGTTGTTCATTTTAAATCTGGCGAGTTATGGAAGAATACTTTAACTGCCTCGAACATCTTCGAAGTAACACTCAATGAAGTTACGGAATATGATTTCTACTCCGGAATCAGTCGTCGCCGCGTTCGTCCTCCTCGCGACTCTGTGGGGTACCTCCTTCGTCGCCATCGAGGCCGGGCTGCACTACTTCCCGCCGCTGCTCTTCGCCGGCGTCCGGTACGCGGTCGCCGGGGCGATCGTGTTGGGGATCGCCGCGGTCGCGTCCGGTCGGACGATTCCTCGCGGTCGAGACGAGTGGCTCGGCGTCGCCGTCGCGGGAACCTTCGTGATCGCCGCGTACCACGGTCTGTTGTACGTCGGTGAGATCCACATCTCCGGGGCGGTCGCCGCCGTGGTCGTGAGCCTCGTGCCGGTGTTGACCGCGGTGTTCGCCTCCCTTCTCCTCCCGGGCGAGCGGCTCGGCCCCGTCGAGATCGGCGGGTTCGCACTCGGAGTCCTCGGCGTGGTCGTGATCGCCGACCCGACGGGGACTGGGATCGGCAACTCAGCCCTGCTCGGCGTCGCGCTCGCGTTCGCCGGCGCCGTCGCCTTCTCGCTCGGCGCGGTCCTGCTGCGACCGCTCCGGACCGATCTCCCGATCGCCGCCCTACAGGGGTGGGCGATGGTGCTCGGCGCCGGGCTCCTGTTCGTCGGCGCCGCCCTGTTCGGCGAGTCGCCGGCGGCGATCGTGTGGAACCGAACCGCGATGGCGTCGTTAGCGTACCTCACCCTGCTGTCCGGCGTCCTCGCGTTCCTGATCTACTTCGCGCTGCTCGACGCGGTCGGCCCCGCACAGCTCCACCTCGTCGGATACGCCGAGCCGGTCGTCGCCGCGGTCGGGAGCTGGGTCCTGTTCGGCAGCCTGATCGAGGGGGAGGCGATACTCGGCTTCCTCGCGATCCTCGCCGGCTTCGTCGCGCTCGAACGCCGCGAGATCGCCGCGTACGTCGGATTCGACGCGTATCACTGGCCCGCGCTGATCGGGCGGAAGTAAGGGCTTCCCGGGCCGCTCAGCCCTCGACGTCAGCGGTCACCCCCGCACGGAGGTCGCGGCCGAGGTAGTGGCCGAGCAGCGCGACGACGAGGCCGAGTCCACCGCCGACGGCGAGCAGGGGGAGCCCCCACTGCTGGAGGTAATCGATGCCGATCGGGAGGAAGCCGACGCCGAGGACGTTCATCACGGCGACGGTCGCCCCCGCCCCGGCGCCGGCGAGACCGGTCTCGACGTACCGCCGAGATGAGAGGGCCAGCCCGATGAGGAACGCCGCGAGGAACACGCCTCCGGCGGAACCGATCGTCCCGCCGATGAGGGGGATCGCACCGCCGACGAACACGCCTGCGGCGACCGCGACGAGCGAGAGCGCGAACGCCTTCGCGGAGAACCAGCGACCGCTCGCCCCGATCCGGCCCCCGTCGTCGCCCGCGGTGGCGGCCCGACCGGAGGCGTCGCTCGCCGCGATGTCGCCCCCGGTGTCGTCCGACGATGAGGACGATTCGCCCTCGGCGAGGTCGTCGTCGAGGAGGTCGTCGAGGTCGTCCAACGGGTCGCCGTCGGACGACCCCCGCTCCTTGGAGGGTTGCATACCGGAGCGTTCGCCCCTGAGACCTTGTGTCTTGTGCCCACGAGGGACGGCGTCGCCGTCACGCGGGCTCGCTTTCACCGGAAACGAGGTGTCTCGGCGGCGAGCGACCGCCACGCGGGAGCCGCCGCTCTCTCGCCCTCAGTCGCCTCCGGCGGACTCGCGCGATCCCCACACCCGCTTGTCGACGAGCTCGACGGTCATCGGACCCCTGACGGTTACCCGGCAGGAGAGCCGCGGATAGCCGAAGCGGGCCGCGAGCCGGTCGTGCCAGTGGTCTGGCGGCGGACCATCGCGGATCCGGACGCCGCAGGTGGCACAGAGCCCGCGTCCGCCGCAGTTCAGCCGACGGGTCGCGGCCGCGTACGGCGACAGGTCGACGTCGAGGAGGACGCGCCGGAGGTTCCGCCCCGGTTCGACGGACAGCTCGGTGCGCTCGTCGCCGTCGACGACGACCACCGAGACGGTCTCCGCGATCGGATCGGTCATTCGACGACCGGAGCGTGGTGTTCCGGAGGCATAGATGTGCGCCCGAGTCGACCGGCTTTCGCGGGCGATCCGGTCGGTCTCGACGCTGGCGGCTCCGACCCGGAACGGCTTTGCACGCCCGCGCCGACCCCGTCGGCATGGACACGCGTCGCGCGCTGCTCGACGCCTTGGAAGACGGTCCGGTCTCGGGCCCGGCCCTCGCCGCGGAGCTCGGCGTCTCGCGGGCGGCGGTGTGGAAGGCGGTCGAGGCGCTCCGCGAGGAGGGGTTCGCGGTCGAATCGACGCCGAACGGGTACGTCGCGCCGGCTGTCCCCGCCTACTGCGCGGCCGGGATCGAGTTCGGACTCGACACCCCGTACCGGGTGGAGTACCACGAGAGCCTCCCGTCGACGAACGACCGCGCCCGCGAGCTGGCGACCGGGGGCGCCGCGGACGTCGCCGTCGTCGCCGACGAGCAGACCGGGGGACGTGGACGGCTATCTCGCGAGTGGGTCGCGCCGAGCGGCGGCGTCTGGCTCTCGCTCGTCACGCGCCCGACGGTCCCGGCGGCCCGGGCGCCCCTGTTCACCCTCGCGGCGGCGGTCGCGACGGTCGACGCCTGCCGCGAGGCCGGCGTCGACGCGCACATCAAGTGGCCGAACGACGTGTTGGTGGGAAGCGAGGCGGAGGGTGAACACGCGAGTGGAAGCGATCGCTCGGGACGCGGCGGCCGCAAGCTCGCCGGGATCCTCACCGAGATGGAGGGCGAGGCCGATCGGGTGTCGTGGCTCGTCGTCGGCGTCGGCGTCAACGCGAACCTCGACCCCGAGACGCTCCCCGCGGGCGCCACCTCCCTACGCGCCGAGATCGGCGCGGATACCGATAGACGGCGCTTCGCGGCGACGCTCCTCGAACGGTTCGCGGCGCTCGCGGAGACGGCCGACCGCTCCGACCGGATCCTCTCCGCGTGGCGAGATCGGGCGAGCACGCTCGGCCGGCGGGTGCGGGTGGAGACGCCGACCGAGTCCGTCGTGGGGACCGCGGTCGACGTCGAGTCGCCGGGTGCGCTCGTGATCGACACCGGAGGCGGAGCGCGGCGCGTCCACGCCGGGGACTGCGAGCACCTCCGCGACGCCGAGGAGTGACCGCGGCGGGTCGAGCGCGGGCGGGCGGCGTATCGCCTCGGCTACGTCTGACCCGTCGCCTCCGACTCTCCGTCGTCAGTCGCCCCTTCACCGGTCGTCGTTCCCTCGGCGGCGGTCTCCTCGGCGCGCGCCTTCGGCGGGGCGTCGCCGTCGATCCGGACTGTCAGGACGGGAACAGCCGAACCGCGGACGACTTTCTCCGCGACGCTCCCGAGCAGCAGCCGGTTGATCCCGCCGCGGCCGTGGGTCCCCATCACGATGAGGTCGCAGTCGCTGTCCTCGGCGTATCGGATGATCTCGCCGCTGGGCGAGCCCTCGACGACCGCCGTCTCCACGTCGACGCCGGTCCCCTCGGCCAGCTCCTCGACCCCCTCTACGGCCTCTGCGGCGTCGCCCCGTAGCAGCTCGCTGACGCCCTCCCAGGAGGCCTCCATCGGCATCCCCGCGTAGCTCGCCGTGTCGACCACGTGGATCGCGTGGACCGCCGCGCCGTGGACCGCGGCGAGGTCGAACGCGTGCACGACCGCGCGATGCCCCTCGGCCGAGCCGTCGGTCGGGACCAAGATGCGGTTGTAAAGTGACATTTGTTTACATGCTCCATGATTCCACGGTCGCATAACTCTTTGCAGGCCTTGCCGGTTCTTCGCGGCGGTCCGTCTGAGGCGCGCGCTTAAGCCGCTCCGACGCGTCTTTCGCTCATGAGTACCGAAATTCACCTATCCCGAGTCGAGAGCGAGTTCGAGGACTACTCCTTCCCGGCGACTCGGAGCGAGCTCGCCGAGTCGTGCGCGGGGACCACCGCGCTGTTCGCCGACGGCGACGCCGATCTCGGAGAGCTGCTCGCCGAGATCGATCAGGAGCGGTTCGAGAGCCCCGAAGACGCCTTTGCCGCGCTCCAGAACGTCCTGCCGATTGAGGCGGTCGGCGAGCCGGGGCAGTCCGACGGCGACGCCTGACCGACTCAGTCGTCCTCGTCGCCTGACCGGCTCCGAAATCTCGTCCTTCGTCACCTGTACGCACGCCACGGCGCGTCTCGCATCGCTTTTTACCGCGGGTCGCGCACTGCTGGTAATGAGTTATCGGATCGGCCTCGTCGGCAAACCCTCCGTGGGGAAGTCGACGTTTTTCAACGCCGCGACGATGAACGACGTGCCCGAGGGCGCGTACCCGTTCACCACGATCGACCCGACCGTCGGCGAGGCGTACGTCCGCGTCGACTGCGCCGCGCCCGAGTTCGACGAGACCTGCACGCCGAGCGTCGGGGTCTGCCGCGAGGGGACCCGCTTCGTCCCGGTGAAGCTCGTCGATGTCGCCGGACTCGTTCCGGGCGCCCACGAGGGGCGCGGGCTGGGCAACCAGTTCCTCACCGACCTCAACGAGACCGACGTGTTGATCCACGTCGTCGACTTCTCGGGGAAGACCGACATCGAGGGCGAGACCACCGAGGGCCACGACCCGCGCGAGGACATCGACTTCCTCGAGGAGGAGCTCGACGAGTGGTACCTCGACGTGCTCCGGAAGGGGATCGAGAAGTTCGAGACCCGCTACCACGGGTCGGAGGCCGCCATCGAGGCGGAGCTCGCCGAGCAGATGTCGGCGTTCGGGATCGACAAGGACCGGATGAAGCGGGTGATCCTCGCGGAGGGGCTCGACCTCGACCCCGAGACGTGGGACGACGCCGACGAGGCGTCGCTCGCCCGCGAGATACGCAAGCGCACGAAGCCGATGGTCGTCGCCGCCAACAAGATGGACACCCCGGAGGCGCAGGCGAACTGGGAGGCGATCACGACGGATCCCGACTACGAGCACCTCTCGTTCGTCCCCGCGAGCGCCCACGCCGAGAAGGCGCTCAAGAACGCGAACGAGGCCGGCGTCGTCGACTACACGCCCGGCGAGAGCGATTTCGACGTCGTCGGCGACGTCTCCGGTGAGCAGGCGGCCGGCCTCGACCGGATCGGCGAGTTCGTCGCCGACTACGACGGCACCGGCGTGCAGGGCGCGCTGGAGGCGGCCGTCTTCGACGTGCTCGGCTGCATCGCCGTCTTCCCCGGCTCCGCGAACGGGAGCAAAGACGAGAAGGGCGTCTTCCGCGACTGCTTCATCCTCCCCGGCGGGTCGACGACGGAGGACTTCGCGTTCCACATCCACTCGGACATCGGCGAGGGGCTCCTCCACGGCACCGACTGTCGGAGCGGCCGGCAGGTCGGGACCGACCACGCGCTCGCCCACCGCGACGTGATCGAACTGGTCTCGACGAAGCAGGCGGCGCCGTAGTCGCCCGGCGCTCTTTACAAACTGTCGCCGTCGGTGTCGGGGCCCTCCGCCGCGGACCCGACCGGCGTCGCCGCGTCCGGTAGGTGGGACAGCCCGAGTCGATCGAGCAGCCGCGCCGTCGGCCGACCCTCCCCGTCCCAGCCCCGGTGCTCGTAGTACCGGTCGAGCAGGGTCTCGAACGACGCGGGATCGAGCCCGTCGCCGCCCCGGTCGCCGGACGCTCCGCCGTCGCGCTCGCGGTCCGCTCCGCTCTCGGTGTTCCTCGTCAGCGCCTCAGGGAGGCGGTCGTCGGCCCGCGTGAACCCCTCGCGGAGGTTGAACAGCCGCGTGAGCGTCCAGGTGCGCTCGCCGAGCAGCCGGAGGTCGTCGGGGTCACGCTCGTCGCCGAGCGCCGCGAACCACTCGGCGGCGGCCGCCGGACCGAAGCTCTCGGCGAGGAAGTCGTCGCCGACGAGACACCACAGCGCGGCGCGGCGGTCCTGCTCGTCGGCGACGGCCGCGGCGCGCTCGGCCGGGCTCCACCCGGGCGCGGCCACCGCCTCGGTCTCGACCGGGCGAGCCCGCCGGTGACACCCGCCCCGGTCGCTCGTCGCGAACGCGAGCGCCATCGTCTCGGCCCCGCGCGGGTCGTACGAGCCCAGCTCCATACCCTTCACCGTCGGGACGAGATCCGCGCCGCCGAACCGATCGGCCGCGGACTCGACGCCGTCCGCGAGCGCGTCGCCGAGGGGCGTCGAGCGCGAGGCGATCTCCTCGATCAGCGTCCGGGCCGCGGAGTCGTCGCCGAAGGCGAGTTTCCGGTCGATCCCGTGATCGGTGGGGTCGATCAGCCCGGCCTCGCTCGCGCGGACCGCCCACGCGACCGCGTTGCCCGCGGAGATCACGTCGATCCCGAGCCGGTCGCAGACGTCGCCGAGCGCCGCCACGGCGTCGAAGTCGTCGATCCCGAGCCCCGCGCCGAGCGCGATCGGGGTGCCCCCGCGGGGGACGGTCTCGTCCGGGTCGGAACCTCCACCCGAGCGGTCTCCGCCGCCCGCTCGAATCCGGAACCCGCCGGGGACAGCCTCGTCCGAGCGTTCGCGCCCCGCGGCGCGTTCGCTCGCGCGCTCGACGCCGAGGTTCTCGGCCCCCTCGAACCGGCGCGCCTGCCAGCCCCGGGTCGGGAGCACGCCCGTCTCGTCGGCGAAGGAGACCGTTTCGAGGGTGTCGCCCGCGGCGAGCCACCGCCCGGCGTCGCTGTCGGCGAACTCCCCCTCGTCGCGCTCGCGGAGCTCCCGGAGCGCCGGCGGCGTCTCGGGCGGCGGATCGCGGGCGACGACCGCCTTCAGGTTCTTCGACCCCATCACGGCGCCCGCGCCGCCGCGGCCGGCGTGGTGGTCGCCGCCGTCGGAGGCGATCGTCGCGTAGCGCACGCCCGCCTCGCCGGCGGGGCCGACGCAGGCGACCGCGCTATCCGGGAACCGCGCGTCGGTCTCGGCGGCGTCGAGCCCGCGGAGGTCTCCGGCCGGCTCGATCGTCGCCTCCCCGCCGGCGAGCGAGAGCGCGACGGGAGCGTCGGCCGCGCCCTCGACCACCATGCCGAGGTGGTCGCCGAGCGAGCCCGCCAGCCGGCTCGCGAACGACCCGCCGCCGTACGAGTCGAGGAACGCCCCGGTGAGCGGCGACTTCGTGACGGCGGCGTAGCGCGGCTCGCCGGGGAGGTGCCCCGTCAGCGGGCCGACGAGGAACGCGAGCCGGTTCGCCGGCGCCTCCGGGTCGACGCCGGGCTCCATCTCGTAGCAGTAGCGCGCCCCGAGCCCCTTCCCCCCGACGTACCGCGCGAGCCACTCCTCGGGGACCGGCTCGCTACGCACGCGGCCGGCGGAGAGGTCGACGCGGAGGGCCCGGTCGGGGACGGTCATCGTGCATACGGTCGCGCGCGGACGGGATTAAATCACACGCCGCCGCGAGGGTGCGCCTCGTCGCCGACGCGGAGCCGACCGGAGCTCGACGCGGTGCCCCGTCCCGACCGACGGCCTTTCGCCCTTGGCCCCTCATATTGATGAGCATGAACGACGTCGTCGACGCGCTCGACGCGGCCGCGGGAACGACCTGTCTCGTCGGCGCCGGTGGAAAGAAGACCACACTGTACGCGCTCGCCGCCCGGCTCGACCGGGCCGTGCTCACGTCGACGGTCCGGATCCCGATCTTCGACCGCGAGGTCGCCGAAGTCCGGGCGACCGACGACCCGGTCGGCGAACTCGACGGGACCGCGGCGAACGGCGGCGAGGGAGACGCGTTTCCCCTCGGACTGGTCCCGGAGCGCGAGCGCGACGATCGGTATCGGGGGTACGACCCGGCCGTCGTCGACGATATCGCGGCCGCGCACGACGGTCCGGTGCTCGTGAAGGCGGACGGCGCCCGAACGCGCCTTTTTAAGTCCCCGAACGAGCGCGAGCCGCAGATCCCGTCGGGCGCGGACCGCGTCGTACCGGTGGCGAGCGTCGGCGCGGTCGGCGAACCGCTGGCCGAGGAGACGGTTCACCGCCCCGAACGCGTGGCCGCGATCACCGACGCCGAACTCGGCGACGAGATCACCCCGGAACTGGTCGGGCGCGTGCTCGCCGACGAGCTGGGCGGCTTCAAAGACGTGCCGCCGGACGCGACGGCGATTCCACTTATAAACGCGGTCGACGACGCCGGCGACGAGGCGGTCGCACGGGAGGTCGCGCAGGTCGTGCACGAGCGCGCCGACGTCCCCCGAGTCGTGCTCGCGCGGATGATCGCCGGCGAGGTCGTCGACGTGGTGTGAATATAAGACCGCTCGCGGTCCACTGCCGCCATGGAGCGAACCGTGACGGTGGTTCCGGAGGCGGGACTCCACGCGCGCCCGGCCTCGAAGCTGGTACAGACGGCGAACGGGTTCGACGCCGACGTGTCGATCGGTCGCGCGGACGACGGCGACGACGGGCTGGTCCGCGCCGACAGCATGCTCTCGGTGAGCGGACTGAACGTCGCTCACGGCGAGTCGGTCCGCGTCGTCGCCGAGGGGCCCGAGGAGGCCGCCGCGCTCGACGCGGTCTGCGACCTGTTGACGAGCGAGGTCGAGGGGACGGGGGACGAGAGCGACGGAGGCGGGACCGACGCCGACGAGGGTGAGTCGGAGTGACGACCCTCACCGGCGTCGGGAGCACGCCGCTGTCGGGCGTCGGCGCGGCGCGCTGGTACCGGCCCGAGGCGGACCTGACGCTCCCCGACCGACCGGACCCCGCCGCGGTCGACGCGGCCGCCGAACTGACGCGGTTCGAGAGCGCCCGCGACGAGGCGCGCGAGGCGATCCGACGCGCCCGCGACCGGACTGCGGAACGCGTCGGCGAGGACGAGGCGGCGGTGTTCGACGCGCACGAGGGGTTCCTCGACGACCCGGAGCTGGTCGGCGATATCGAGGACGCGATCGGCGACGGGACCCCCGCCGAACACGCCGTTCACGACCGGTTCGCGGCCGCGATCGAGCAGTTCGAAGCGCTCGACGGTCCCATGGCCGAGCGGGCCGACGACCTGCGCGACGTCCGCGACCGCCTGCTCCGTGCCCTCTTGAACGTCGACGCGCTCAGCGACCTCGGCGGCCTCCCGGACGGTACCGTGGTGCTGGCCGAGCGGCTCACGCCGAGCGACACGGCGGAACTGGACCCGGACGCGGTCGCCGGGATCGCCACCGTCGCGGGCGGACGGACCGCCCACGCGGCGATCATCGCGCGCTCCCTGTCGATTCCGGCGGTCGTCGGCGTCGGCGAGACGCTTCGCGAGGTCGCCGACGGCACCGAACTGCTCGTCGACGGGGTCGATGGGCGAGTCGTCGTCGACCCCGACGCGTCGGCGCGCACGACCGCCGAGGGCGACGCGACGCCGGCCGTCACCGAACGCGTCGCGACCCACGACGGCCGGTCGGTCGAGGTTGCCGCGAACGTCGGGAGCGCCGCGGGACTCTCTGGCGCCGCCGACCG
>NZ_JARANT010000040.1 GCF_029889805.1 Halorubrum sp. Boch-26
CCGCCCTCGCCCTCCCCGTCGTCGCCCTCCCCACCGCCGTCCCGGCCGGCCCGCCCGGGCGCGTTCGGGTGCCAGTCGTCGAACGCCGCGAACTTCCCGTCCTCGAAGTGGAGGCCCGCCGGGTCGCCGTCGGTCGCGCTCGCGTCGCCCGCGCCGCGCGTCCCGCCCTCGCCGCCGAACCAGAGGTCGAGCCGGTCGCGGACGAACAGCTTCCCCTGCTCGGGGAGCCGCTCGCGGTACTTCTCGGGGCCGCCCCGCAGGATGTCGTCGATCTCGGCCTGAAGGTCTCGCTCCCGGTCGGTGGGCCCGAGGTCGTCGTCGAGGGGGTACGCCGTCTCGGGCGGCTCGGCGCTCGCGGCGGGCTCCGCGCTCTCGCCGACGTGGACGTCGACGTCGACGCCGAGGTGTTCGGCGAGCGACTTCGCTATCGCCTCGGCCTCCTCGGGCGTCGCCGCCGCGCCGACGTGGACGTTCATAGACGCAATATTTGCGGACAATCGTAAACAGTTTTCCATGCACGTTCGGCGGCGACCGACGGGTCATCGTAAAAAGGCCGCGAGCCGACCGGATCAGTCCAGCGCCGACTGCAACCGCTCGACCAGCCCCTCGTTGCCGACGTAGAGGGGAACGCGGTCGTGGACGCCCTCGGGCTCGACGTCGAGGATGTCGGTCTCGCCGTCGGTGGCGGCGCCGCCGGCGCGCTCGACGATGTAGGCGATCGGGTTCGCCTCGAAGGAGAGCCGGAGCTTCCCCTCGGGCGCGTCGACGAGGGCGGGGTACGCGAAGATCCCGCCGTAGGTGAGCACTTGGTTCACGTCGCCGACCATGGCGCCGCCGTACCGGAGCTTCAGCTCGTCCTCGATCTCGCGGGCGTAGGCGGTGAACGCGTCGGGCCAGTCGGGGACGCGCCCCCCGAACCCGTAGACGAGGGGGTCGTCGGGCAGCCGCAGGTCGTCCTCGACGACCGAGCGGGAGACCGCGGGGGCGTCGTCGTCACCGACGGCGGGATCGGCCTCGACCACCTCCTCGCGGACGCCGGAGTCGTCGGCGACGATCATCGTCGTGATCGGGCCGTACAGCACGTAGCCGGCGGCGACGAGGTCGCGACCGGTCGCGGGCAGGGGGGCGTCGTACACGCCGACCACGGTGCCCATCGCGTTGTTCGACCGGAGGTTCGAGGAGCCGTCGAGGGGGTCGATCGCGACCGCGTAGGCGCCCTCGCCGACCGCGCCGCCGGCGTCGACGGCGGCCTCGCGCTCCTCGCTGACGAACGAGCCGACGCCGTCGACCGCGGTCAGCGCGTCCGCGAGCAGCTCGTCGGCGTACAGGTCGCCGGCCAAGACGCTCTCGCCCGAGGGGTTGTCGGTCCCGCTCTCGACGCGGCGGCCGGGGAGCGCGGCGCGGATCTCCGGGGCGGTGGCCGCGACCGCGTCGAAGACGGACTCGACGATCGGATCGGGGTCGGACATCAGTCGTCGCTCTCGGCGACGGCCAGCGCCTCGGCCGGGTCGACCTCTTGGAAGATCACGGCCTCCAGCGCGTCGAGGATGCGCTCGGGGTCGTCGCGCTGGAAGACGTTTCGCCCGACCGCGATCCCGGTGGCGCCCGCGTCGATGGCGTTCGAGACGTTCCGGAGGAACTCCTCGTCGTCGCGCATCGTCCCGCCGGACATCACGACGTTGGCCGGGCCGGCCATCTCGACGGCGTCGCCCATCGCCTCGGCGGAGCCGGGGTACTTCACCTTCACCACGTCGGCGCCGAGCTCCAAGCCGAGCCGCGCGCCGTACGAGATCACGTCCGGGCTCCCGTCGTTGCGGAGCCCCTGTCCGCGGGGGTACGACCACATGACGACACCCATGTCGTGCGCGCGGGCGCCCTCCTGCGCCTCCCGGAACTCCTCGGCCATCTCTATCTCGTGGTTCGAACCGCCGTAAACGGTGAACCCGATCGCGTCGGCGCCGAGTCCGGCCGCGTACTCCGCCGTGCAGTTGACCGCGCTGTTCGGTTCGCCCATCCAGAGGTTCGAGGTTCCGTTGAGCTTCAACAGGAGGTTCACCTCGTCCTCGTAGTCGGGGTAGTACGCCTCGGCGAGCCCCTTCTGGACGGCCAGCGCGGTGACCGCCTCGTGGGTCGCGAGCTCGAAGATGCGCTCGGGGTCCGCCGTGTCGGGATTCGGTTCGAAGTCGACCGGCCCGTGCTCGAGGCCGTGGTCGTACGCCAAAATCAGCGACTTACCGTCGCGCGAGATATTGTCGGCGGCGTGGGGGAGCATCAGTTCGTACTCCCGTTACTTAGATAAAAAACGCTATGGTCGTTTCGGCGGACGTAAAGAAACGGATTCGACTGTCTCCGCGACGTTCTCCCGTGTCTGTGACGTATCTGAATCCCGCATACTTACTACTCAGATAGTTAATTATCAGTCTCTCGCAACGACCGCGGTCCGGACGTATCGCCGTCGCCCTCGGAGCCGCAATACTTACCACCCGCGGCGCGGCAGCGACCTCCATGCGGGAGCTATCCGACATCGACGTCGTCGGCGTTGTGGGGGCCGGCACGATGGGCAACGGGATCGCGCAGGTCGCCGCGACCGCCGGCTACGAGGTCGTGATGCGCGACATCGAGCAGGAGTACGTCGAGCGGGGGCTCGACAGCGTCGACGACAGCCTCGGCCGGCTGGCGTCGAAGGGCGCCCTCGACGAGACCCCCGAGGAGATCCGCGACCGGATCGCGGGCACCACCGCCCTCGACGACCTCGCGGCCGCGGACGTCGTCGTCGAGGCCGCGGTCGAGGACATGGCCGTGAAACGCGACGTGTTCGCCGACCTCGACGACGTGACCGACGACGATGTCGTCCTCGGCACGAACACGTCGACGCTGTCGATCACGACTATCGCGAGCGCCACGGACCGCGCGAGCGACGTGGTCGGCCTCCACTTCATGAATCCGGTCCCGATCATGGACGGCGTGGAGGTCGTCGTCGGGGAGCGGACCGCGGACGCGGTCGCCGAGTTCGCGCACGCCTTCGCCGCGGATCTGGGCAAGGAGACGTGGGAGTCCGACGACAAACCCGGCTTCGTCACGAACCGCATCCTGATGCCGTGGATCAACGAGGGCGTCCGCGCCTTCGACGAGGGCGTCGCCGACAGGGAGGACATCGACCGCGGGATGACGCTCGGGACGAACGTCCCGATGGGACCCTTAGCGCTCGCCGACCACATCGGGCTCGACGTGGTGTTGGACGCCAGCGAAACGCTCCACGCCGAGCTCGGCGACCGCTACAAGCCGGCGTACCTCGTCAAGCGCAAGGTGGAGGCCGGCGACCTCGGAAAGAAGACGGGCCGGGGGTTCTACGAGTACGGCGACGAGTGAGTCGGGCGGCGGACGGGAGGCCGAGCGCCGGGAGTCCGACTCAGGAGCCCTTCGCGTCCCGGTCGTCGTCCGCGGTCCACCGCCGCGCGCCGGGGAGCAAGCCGACCAGTTTCGCCACGTAGCCGAACCGGAACAGCCCGAGCTGCGAGAGCGCGCCGAGGGCGAAGACGGCGAGGAACGCGGGGGCGCTGACGTCGAACAGGAGCGGCTCGACCGACGGCCCGGCGGCGGCCGCGTCCAGCGTCGCCGGGGTGACCGATCGCGACGCGAACGCCGCGCCGATGAACGCGGTCGAGACGACGAGAGTCGTCCGGCTCAACACGAACCCGAACAGCGCGCCGACCGCGACGCCCGCGAGCGTCGCGCCGGCCAAGAGGAGCGTCCCCTCGATCCCGGCCGCGTCGGCCGCGTAGAGCGGCCCGACAGCGAACCGGCCGGCGAAGCCGCCGACCAGCCCGCCGATGGCGACGACGGCGAAGGAGAGCCCGGCGTACGCGAAGAAGCCGCCGACCGCGGCGCCGACGGCGACCGCGACCCCCGTCAGCACCAGCCCGTCGACCGCGATGACTCCGGCGAGGCTCGGCGCGGCGAGGTACCCCGCTCCGCCGCCGACGAGCAGCCCGGTCAGCGTGACGGCGTAGACGGAGACCGCGGCGCCGACGAACGCGAGGAGCAGTCCCGCGAGGACGAGTCCGGCGTTGACTGGGGTGAGCATACGGCCGTCTTTTTCCGGGTGATACTTAAAAGGGGTCGGACCGGGCGGCGTCGACGGCGGCGACGTCGACGGTGGCGCGTCGAAATTTCGGCGGCGTTCCGACGTCACCGCGCCCGCCGTCCCGCCTGTCGGTCGACGTGGCGGGTGTACCCGCCGACGGCGAGGCCGAAGCCGACGACGAGCAGCAGGAAGCCGAGCAGCCGGGCCGTCCCCACCGTCAGCATCGCGAGGAGCAGCCCGAAGGCGAACGCGAAGACGCCGGCGACGACCACCGTGACGTCGACGAGCGGCGACGGCTGGACCGCCTCGCAGTGAGGGCAGACCCGGGCGTCGCTGGGGATCGGCTCCCGGCAGTCGACGCAATACACGCGATCGTTCGGCACGCAAGGAGGTTGATGAGTCACCGACTTATAAGCGATCGACCGGTTTATGCTGAGCGTTTTCGAACTCTCGACCGGTCAGTTATAAGTAAACGCGTACGGATCGGCGGAGAACAGCTCCGAATCCCCAGCCGCTGGGCTGTACGCGATCTGCCACTCTGCGGTGAACGCCTCCCCGAACTCGGCGGACGGCCCGGCGCGGGCGGAGCCGCGCCGGACCGCCGCCTCCCTCGCGCGGGCTGCTCGCGACCGCCGAGGGCGGCCGCTCGCCGGCGCACGCCGCAGCGATTGGTGACGCCTGATGTACTGGTCTGATGGATACCGACGTTCACCCGACCCCTGCGCGTCGCGTCCGCCCTCAGTCCGCGGCGACCGCCCCGGCGTCGTCGCTCGCGCCGAGCGTCTCCTCCACCTGCGTCACGACGGCCGCGAACGCGACGACCGCGAGCGCCGCGCCGACCGCGAACGGGACGATGAAGCCGAAGCCGACGAGCCACCCCGACGCGAGCGGTCCGATCGCGACGCCGAAGCCGAACCCCATCGTGAGGACGGAGAGGGTCGTCCCGGACTCGCCCTCCCGCGCGAGGTCGCCAGCGAGCGCCAGCGACGGCGCGAAGACGAACGCGACGGCGACGCCCTGCGCCAGCCGGACGAGCGTCATCACGATCGGATCGGTGACGATCCCCTGCAAGAGCGTGGTCGGCACGAGCAGGACGAAGCCGGCGAGCAGGAACGGCCGGCGCCCGATGCGGTCGCTGGCCTGCCCCACGGGCACCTGAAACAGGACGTTCGCGATCGTGACGGCGGCGAACTGGAGCCCGAACCACACCGGCGCCTGGTCGAGACGGACGTTCACCTGGTTCTGGAGCGTCGCGAACAGCGCGATACACAGCCCCATCGCGACCGTCGCCAGCCCGAGCGCGAACACGGGGTCGAGCAGGCGGTCCTCGCCGCGCACGCGGATCGAGAGGTCGTCGGACGCCTCGCTGGACTCGGCGGCGTCGCGGACGAGGAGGAAGACGAGCGCGAAGCTGAGGTAGGCCCCGCCGCAGGCGGCGGCGAACGCCGCGTCGAACCCGTCGATCACCGGGAGCCCGATCGGCGAGAGGTCGTACGGGCCCGCCTCGACGACGGCGCCGGCGAGCACCGGGCCGAAGCCGAAGCCGATCAGGCGGAACGTGTTGTACACGCCGAAGTTGCCGCCGCGGTCGGCGTCGGCCGACGCGTACTCGTTGACCAGCGCGACCGTCGCGGGGATTATCAGGGCCGCGCCGAACCCCTGGATCGCCCGCAGGACGATGAGCTGCCAGTAGACGGTCGCGACCGTGTAGAGCCCGCTCGCGGTCCCCAAAAGCAGGATGCCGATCAGCACGAACGGGCGCCGGACCCCCATCCGGTCCGAGAGCCTCCCGGTCATCGGCTGCGAGAGGCTGTTGAGGAAGCCGAAAAGCGAGAGGACGAGCCCGATGAGCAGCGGCTCGGTCACCGTGACCGACGCGGCGCCCACGCCGACCTCTGTGCCGAGGAGCGCGCCGATGTCGATCAGGTCGCTCGCGATGTACAGCGGCAACACGACGATGAGGAAGGAGTTACCGGCGGCCCCGACCATTCGAGCGAGCGCGAGCACGATGACCCGCCGATCCGTGTCGACGACGCCGGAGCGCAGTCCCATCTCTCTCGGCTTCGGTCGGGACCACAAAGGCGTTTGCGAACGGCGGGAGTCGATCCGGTTCCGAGAGGGTCCGATCCGGTTCCGAGAGGGTCCGATCCGATTCCGGAACGATTCGGTCCGGTCTCGGGCCGCCCCCGACGCGGGCGAGCGTTGGTCCCTACGACTCGGCCACCGGCGGGTGGCGGCGCTCGATCCCCCGTATCTCGAAGCGCGCGCCGCCCTCCGCCGACTCGGTCGCCGAGACGGTCCAGCCGTGCGCGGCGGCGATCTCTTGGACGATCGCCAGGCCGAATCCGGTGTTGCCCTCGGCGCCGCTCTGTCCGAACCCGAAGAGGTCGGCGGCGATCTCGTCCGGGATACCCGGTCCGTCGTCGGCGACGTAGAAGCCGTCGTCGAGGTCGCCAACGCGGACCGTGACGTCCGAACCGCCGTGCTCTACCGCGTTCCGAACGAGGTTCTCGAAGAGGTTCCGGAGCCGGTCGGGGTCGGCCAACACCTCTCGCTCCGACTCGACCGCGAGTTCGGTGGAGCCGGTCTCGACCGTCTCCCAGCTGTCAGCGGCGATCTCCGCGACCGACACCGACTCGGGGTCGCCGACGGTCTCCCCCTCGCGGGCGAGCGTGAGCGTGTGTTCGACGATGGACTCGATGCGATCGAGCGCGTCGGCGGCGGCGAGGTGCTCGTCGTCGTCCGGCGCCGTCTGCGCCAGATCGACCCGGCCCTGCGCGACGTTGAGCGGGTTCCGGAGGTCGTGCGAGACGATGCTCGCGAAGGCGTCGAGCCGTTCGTTCTGGCGTTCGATCGCCGCCTCGCGCTCCTTGAACGCCGTGATATCCTCCTGAAACCCGACCCATTCGGTGACCCGGCCGTCGGCGTTGCAGATGGGGGCGACGCTGACGCGGTTCCAGAACTCGGTCCCGTCCTTCCGGTAGTGCAGCAGTTCGACGCTTTCCGGCTCCTCTGACTCGATCGCCTCGCGGTGCCGGGAAACGGGCTCCTCGTCGGTGTCTGGGCCCTGTAGGAACAGGCAGTTGACCCCGATCGACTCCTCGCGGTCGTAGCCGGTCATCTCGACGAATCGGTCGTTGACGTACACCATCGGGTTGTCCGGCCGGTCGGGGTCGGTGATGGTGATATCGACGGGCGCCTCGTCGAGCGCCCGCGTCTTCGTCTCCAGCTCCTCGCGCCGTTCCACCTCGTCCGAGATATCGCGCAGGATGCCGACGCTCCCCTCGAAGCGCTCTCCCTCGTACGGGAGCACCGCCATGTGGTCCCGGCAGGGGATCGGGTCGCCCTCCTTGGGGACGATGTCGACGCGGAACCGCTGGACGTCCGGCCCGGAGCCGGAGAGCACCGTTCCGAGCCGGTCCTCCGCCTCCGCGACCGCCGCGTCGTCCTTGATGAGACCCGGCTCGCTGCCGACGATCTCCTCGCGGTCGTAGCCGGTCAGCTCCGCGAACGGCTCGTTGACGAACTCGAACGCCCCGGTCTCGTCGATGACGTAGACAGGGTAGCCGAGCGCGTCGATGACCGTCGAGTAGCGGTCCGCGATCTCCCGGGTCCGGTGCTCGTCGACCGCCTGACCGACGCGGTTCGCGAGCCGCCGGAGCTGCTCGGGACCGCCCTTCTGAAAGTAGCCGGTGACGCCCGCGTTGAGCGCCCGGCTCGCGATCTCCTCGCTCCCCTTCCCGGTGTACAGCACGAAGGGGATCGAGCGGTCGGTCTCGCGGAGCCGGTCGAAGAACTCCAGCCCGTCCATGCCGGGCATGTCGTAATCGCTGACGATGCAGTCGAACCGCGCGCCGTCGAACTCGTCGAGCGCGGCCGACGCCTCGGTGACGCTCGTCACCGCGACGGGCTCCAGTTCGCGCTCGAAGTACGCCTCCGCCAAGTCCAGCACGGACGGGTCGTCGTCGACGTGCAACACGTCGATCCGTTCGGACATGGCACGCGTTAGGTGACGGCACGGTAAACGAATACCGCCTTGGGTATCAGGTGTGAGAAACCACCGCTGGCACGCGGGCGCCGGCGCGACCGCGCTCCCCGGCCGGTTCCACGCTCCGCGGTCGGCTCCACTACCGCCGCGCGTGGCGGATTCTTAAGGCGACGCGGCGCCGAGCCCCGGGCGATGGCGGGCGGCACGCTCCCCGGGACGGCGACCGACGAGGCGGGCGGGAGCGACCGCGTCGTGTTCCACGTCGACATGGACTGCTTTTACGCCTCCTGCGAGCGCCTGCGGCGCCCCGAGCTCGCGGGCGAGCCCGTGGTCGTCGGCATGGGGTACGAGGACGGGGAGACGATCGGCGCCGTCGCGACCGCGAGCTACGAGGCCCGCGCGTTCGGCGTCGAGAGCGCGATGCCGATCTTCGAGGCGCTCGACCTGCTCCCCCGCCGCGCCGACGCCGACCCCGAAGACCCGGACGCGCCGGACCCCGAGGCGGCCGGTCGGTACCTCCCCGTCGACCTCGACTTTTATAAGGAAGTCGCGGGCGACGTGAAGGCCGTCCTCCGGGACTGCGCCGACACGCTCCGCGAGGTGAGCGTCGACGAGGCGTACCTCGACGTCACCGACCGGACCGCGTGGGACGCCGCCGGAGCGGGGGCAGCGGCGGACGCCGCCGAGGATCCCCCGCCGAGCGCCGCGGCCGGCCCCGCCGAGGCGCGGACCCTCGCGGAGGGGTACGCCCGACACGTCAAGGAGCGCATCGAGCGGGAGGCCGGGGTGCCCGCGAGCGTCGGCGTGGCGCCGAACATGTCGACAGCGAAGGTCGCCAGCGACGCCGACAAGCCGGACGGGCTCGTGGTCGTCCCGCCCGGCTCGGTCGAGTCGTTCCTCGCGCCGCTGTCGACCGCCGAGATCCACGGGATCGGCCCGGTGACGGAGCGCACGCTCGCCGAGATGGGGATCGAGACCGCCGCCGACCTCGCCGCCGCCGACCCCGACGGACTCGCCGACGAACTGGGCGAGCGCGGCCCGGAGCTCCACCGGCGCGCCCGCGGCGACGACGACCGGGAGGTCACGCCGACCGGGCTTCCGAAGAGCCTCTCGCGGGAGTCGTCGCTGTCGCCGACCGCCGACGGGGAGACGAAGCGCGAGACCGTGAGCGCGCTGGCGGCCGACGTCGCCCGCCGGGCCCGCGAGAGGGGGTGTCTCTACCGGACCATCGGGATCAAGGCGGTCGAACCCCCCTACGACGTCAACACCCGGGCGCGGAGCCTCTCCGGACCGGTCGACGACCCCGATCTCGTGGAGTCGGTCGCGTTCGACCTCCTCGCGGAGTTCGCCGACGACCGCGTCCGCAAGCTCGGCGTGCGCGTCTCCAACCTCGACTTCGCCGAGAGCGACCAGGCGACCCTCGGGGGGTTCGAGCCGGGGGACGGAGAGGGGACCGGTGGCGGGAGGAGCGACGGCGTAAGCGACCGCGACGGCGCGACCGAAGCCCGGTCGGCCGCCACCGACGGCGACGGAGGGAAGCTCACCGACTGGGTGGGCGGGGAGCCGACCGCGGCGGCGTCGGTCGGGGACGACGCGGAGGAGAGCGAGGCCCGGCGGGCGACGGAGCGCGACGACGGGCAGGCGTCGCTCGGCGACTGGGAATGAGTGCCCCACCGGCGCCGGAACCGGCGCGTGGATTTATCAGTCGACCGCGGCGATCCGGAGGCGTGTCCCTCGCTCGCCGCGTCCTCTTCGGCTCGAACCGGAAAGGCTCGCCGCGTCCTCTTCGGCTCCTCGTCCAGCCGCTGCTCTTCCTCGCCGTCTTCGCCGCCTACGCAGTCGGGGCGTTCGGGGTCTCCGGCGGGGTCGTGTTCCTCGCTGGCGACGCCGCGGTCGTCGGCGTCCTCGCGGCCGCGGTCCTCGCCTCCCGACGGGCCGGGGTGGCGCTGGCGTGGGCGTCCGTCTACGGCGCGCTCCTCGGGTACAACGCCGACCACTACCTGCTGGGCCTCTCCGGTCGTCCCCTCGGCGAGCGCGTCGCCGCACTCGTCTCGCTCGACGGGCTCGTCTTCGTCTGCGTCGAGGCCGTGGCCCTAGGGACGGTCGCGTGGGTCGGCGGTGCGGCCGCGGGCCGAGCCGCGGAGGCGCTTCGGTCCCGAAGCGGTGAGGGCCCGTCAGAGTGAGGGAGTTTAGATGCTGGGGCCCCGACGCAGCGACATGGACGATCTGGCGTGGGAGACGCTCGACACCGACATCGACTACCGCTGCCCCGGCTTCGACGTGCGCCGGGACGAGGTGCGCTTCCCGGACGGCGAGACCGACGGGTTCCACTACGTCGACGAGCCGCCGGCGGTCGTGGTGCTCCCGCTGACGCCCGACGGCGAGGTCGTCGTCATCGACGAGTGGCGACAGGCGGTCGACCGCGTCAACCGCGGGCTCCCCGCGGGGACGGTCGAGTCGGAGGACGCCGACGACCTGACGGCCGCGGCGGCCCGCGAGCTCGCCGAGGAGACGGGGTACGAGGCCGACGCGTTCGAGCGCCTGACCACGGTCGAGCCGACGAACGGGATGGCGGACTCGGTGCACCACCACTTCCTCGCGACGGGCTGTGAGCCCACGGCCGAGCGCGACCTCGACCACAACGAGTCGATCGCGGTGGAGACGGTCCCGTACGACGACCTGCTCGAAGCGGTCGTCGACGAGGGGCTCCGCGACGGGCGGGCCGTGACCGCCGTGCTGTGGTACGAACTGCTGTATCGCTGAGGGCGCGAGCGGCGAGACCGGGCTCCCGGACGCCCGGACGCCGGAACGGCGAGACACGAACAGCCCTATTATGCGTCGGTCCGTACACCGCATAATGGCTGACCCCTCCAGCGACGACGGGAATCGACGGGAGCCGGGCGCTCCGGACGGCGGCCCGCCCGCGGACGGCGCGACCGCGACCGCCGACGGGCCGGAGATCGGAGACGGGCCGGAAATCGGAGACGGGCCGGCGACCGCCGACGAGCCGGGGACCGGCGACGGCACCGCTTCCTCGGCGGCCGACCGCGCCGGGGGTCTGGGGGTCGCCGTCGCCGTCGCCACGGCCCTGATCCTCGGGGTGCTCGGTCCGGCGCTCGCCCTCCTCAGCGGGGGGGTGGTGCTCGGGGTCAACGCCGTGACCGGCGGGCTCCCGCTCGCCGCGAGCCTCGTGCTCACGCTCGTGTTGGGGCAGTACGTCGCGTTCGGCGGGCTGGCGGTCGTCTACCTCACGTGGCGGGGGCTCGACCGGTCGGGGATCGTCGCGTACCTCGGCGTGCGGCGCCCGAGCCTGAAGGAGGTCGGCCTGATCGTCGGGAGCTGGGCGCTAATCCTGGTCACGATCCTGGTCGTCTCGGTCGTGGTCCAGCAGCTCGGGACCGAGACCGCATCGAACCAGAGCGCGGAGCTGGCGATGCAGAACCCCGCGATCATCCCGCTCCTCATCGCGGCGTCGTTCCTCGTGATCGGGCCCTCCGAGGAGATCCTGTACCGCGGCGTCGTGCAGGGACGGCTCCGAGAGACGCTGTCGCCGGCGCCCGCGATCCTCATCGCCTCCGCGATCTTCGCCGCGGTCCACGTGATGGCGCTGACCGGCGGCGCCTCCGCGCGGCTCACCACCATCGCCATCCTCTTCCTCCCGAGCATCGTCTTCGGCGCGGTGTACGAGTACACCGAGAACCTCGTCGTTCCGGCGCTGCTCCACGGCCTCCACAACGCCGTCATCTTCACCATCCTGTATATCACGATCGCCTACGGCGACGAGATCCAGGAGGCGGCCGGCGGCAGCGCGGCGCTGCTCCCAGTTTAAATAGACGAGAGACCGGGCGCGTTTCGGACCGCCGACGGCGACAGAGTGTTTATAAATAAACAGCGGTCGCGGTGGCGCGTGCCGCCGAGCGCCCACCGGGCGCGAGGTGCACGCGCGAGGGAGCCCGCGACGGCGCTTATAAGCGCCGTCGCGGCGAGGCTGGGGGAGGCGTGAGGTGCGGTGCGGTTGCGGTCGGGTGGGACTCAAAGGGGCAGCCGCGAGGCGGGCGCAGGCGACGTAAGGACCGCAAGGAGCGAGCAGCGCGAGCGACTGAGGACCGCAGCGAGTGTGCGCCCGCCTCGCGGCTGGGGCTTTGGAAGTGGCCACCGCGTCAGCAACAGCATCGGTGTATTGCCGAGCGGCTGGGGCTTTGGAAGTGGCCACCGCGTCAGCAACAGCATCGGTGTATTGCCGAGCGGCTGGGGCTTTGAAGCGGGACTCGGTCGGGTTTCCGGTAGCTGCTTATACGTAAGCGGCCGGGACCTCGGAGGCGCCCACGGACGCTCGATCGGCGGTCACTGAATGAAACCCGGGCGAAACACCCGCAGCTACCGAGGAGAAGCGGACTGAGGGGAGTAAGCCCCCTTCGGTTCGTCCCGACATTCGGCTGAGCGTCCGCGCCGTGGCCGGACTACCTTATGGCGCGGACTTGCACCGGCGAGGATTCGCCGTTCCATCCGTTCCCGCCCGTCGATCCTCTTCGGGTTAACTCCCTTCCCTCGCGGGTCGGTTCGCGCGAGTCATCGGTCGGGGCGGGGGGTGTCGTTGCTGTTCCAGAGCCAGCCGTCTCCGACTCCGGACGTGTGCCCGGTCGCCTGTCCGGCCGGTGGGGGGACTTTCCTCATGCCAGGGGCACGGGAGTCGGGCTCCCTCTGTCCGAACCGACGTTCGCCGCGGCCGCGAATAAGCGATCCGGTCGGGGCGGTCGGGAACCGCGGCCCGATCGACGAGTCGTGGCCCGCTCACAAAGTCACAATCCGATCGGAGGCAGTCACCCTTCGATCCGCCGAACGGGCCGGACGAAACAGAGAGGCTTCGACAGCCCCCATGCTACCGGTTCGCAAGGGAAGCGTTCAAGTCGCCAGCAACGTAATAGAGTATTATGTCCGAGGCCCAGACCGTTCAGCTGTCGTACGACGACGGTGCACGAGCGGTCGAACTCGCGCGGGAGGCGGTCGAGTCGTTCGTCCGACACGGACAACGTGAACAACCCGGCAGCATGCGCGAGGCGTTCTACGCCCGCACCGGGGCGTTCGTTCGACTGGAGTCCACCAGGGGCCGCGGCCGCCTCCGCGGCTGCGCCGGCGCCTGGGAGACCTCAGATCAGCTCGGCCACGCCATCGTCGAGGCCGCGATCAAGGCCGCCTCCGGCGACTCCTGCGGCTCGGAGGTCGAGCCAAAGGAGCTCGACAACATCACCGTCTCCGTGTTCATCGTCTCGAACACGGTACTCACCAACGACCCCCTCGCCGACTTGAAGATCGGCACCCACGGCGTCGCCGTCGACGGCGGCAACTCCCACGGCTGGCTCTACCCGACGGTCCCCGTCGAGAACGGCTGGTCCGGCGCCGAGTTCCTCTCGCGCGCCTGCCGGAAGGCGAAGCTCGCCCCGAACGCGTGGGAGGACGACGAGACGATGGTGACACTCATCGAGGGGCAGGTGTTCCGAGAGCGCGCCGACGGCGGCGCCGTCGAGGAGCTGTAAGACCGACGACCCCGTTATTTTTCAGTCCCGTAGCCGACCGCCTCCGCGTCCGCGAGCGCCCGCTCTGTCGCGGCCGCGAGGTCGGCGGCGTCGCCGGCGACGACCTCGCCGTCGCGGATGGCCGGCTCCATGAGCGACTCGGCGCCTTCGGGCCCCGAGCGGTCCGCGAGCCCGACCGCGTGCGCGCCGTCGGCGGTGCGGTAGACGGCCTTCGTCCCTGAGAGCTTGCCGCGCTTCGCGGCCGGCTCGCCCTCGACGGCGACGATGTCGAGCGCGAAGTCCACGGGATCGGCGTTGGAGACGTACCCGCCAACGCCGAAGCCGTCGACGACATCGCTGAGTTCGCGGAGGTCCGCGGGACCGAGCCCGCCGGAGACGTACACGTCGACGTCGCCGTGACCGCGGGCGTCGAGCTCCCACTGGACCTCCCGCACGATGTGTCTGAAGTCGCCGCGGCGCGACCCGGTGGTGTCGAGCCGGACGCCGTCGAGCCGGTCCCCGAGCGTCTCGGCCGCCCGGAGCGTCTCGTCGACCTCGTCGGAGTAGGTGTCACAGAGGGCGATCCGCGGCACCGACTCGGCCGCGGCCTCGTCGAAGGCGCGCCACGCGGCCTCCTGCTCGCCTCGGCCGAAGCAGATCGAGAGGGCGTGCGGCATCGTCCCCGACGCGTCCCGGCCGAGCAGGTCGCCGGCGGCGACGTGCGAGAAGCCGTCGAACCCGCCCACCAGCGCGGAGCGCTCGACCGCCGCCGCCATCGAGGGGTGGACGTGGCGCGCGCCGAAGGATAGCACCGACGACTCCGGCGCCGCGACCCGGCAGTCGAGCGCGGCGGTCGCCATCCCGGAGGCGTGCGAGAGGAAGCCCAGAAGCGACGTTTCCAGCCGAGCGAACTCCCGATACGGCCCCTCGATCCGCATCACCGGCCCACCGTCGAACAGGCGCCCCTCGGGGATCGCGTCGGCGTCGACGTCGCGGCCCTCCAACAGCGCGACCGCGTCCTTGATCCCGGCGAGCAGTTCGAAGTCGCCGTCGGGGAACTGGTCGGCGGTCACCTCGGCGACGACCCGCGGGTTCCGGCCGGCGCCGTCCAGCGCGGCCACGGTCTGATCGAAGTACGCGTCCGTCGCCCGCCCGTCGCGGATCGCGGCCGCGTCGACGATGTCGAACTCGGTCATACGCGGAACACGCTCGCGCGGGAGCAAAAGCGGTCCGGGTCCTCGGGCGGGCTCGGCCGACCGACGCGTCCGGTCTCAGTCCCGCCCGCGCCGCGCGAGCAGCGACACCGCCGCCAACAGCCCGAGGAGGGCGGCCACCACGCCGAACCCGGGCGCTTCGTCGCCGGTCGAGGCGTCCGGCCCGGACGAGCCGTCCCCGGCGTCGTCGTCCGAGCCGGTGTCGGTCGCGTCGCCGTCGTCGCCGTCTGAGCCGGTGTCGGTCCCGCCGTCTTCACCGTCCGCATCGTCGGTCGTGGGGGGGTCGAGGTCAGCCTCGGGACGCAGTTCGAGCACGCCGGCCGGCTCCGGCGCGTGGGCGATCGTCACGGTGGTTTCGTCCCGCACGACGCCGTAAGCGCCGGGGAAGTCGCCGCCCTCGATCTCGTATATCTCCCCCGCCTCGTACTCGTCGCCGCCGTGGGCGGTCAGCATCGTCAGGTACGTCTCGCGGAAGGCCGCGGCGTCGCCGGGAGTCTGCCACTCGGTCACCCAGACGTACCCGTCCCGGGCGTCGTCGCCGTCGTCGGCGCGGTACGGGTAGAGCTCGTCGCCCGCCCAGCCGTCGGTCGACTCGTGGGCGTAGTTGTAGTTCGCGCGGGTCCGGAGCTCCTCGTCCGGTCGCGTGTGAATCCGGACGTTCGCCCCCGCGCTCGTCTCGGGTTCGAGCACCGGGTAGTCGTACTCGAGGCTCTGGTACCAGAACATGACGAACATCGACGCCTCGCCGGTCGTTTCGGCGCCGTCGACCCCCTGATCGGGGTACGTCTCCCACTCGCCGGTCGCCGTGTCCTCGAACGTCACCTCGCGGGTCTCGTACTCGGGATTCCGGTGGATCACCTCCGCGGTGCTCTCGGGCGGCTCGGTCATCGTCTCGTTGACGGCCTCCCAGCCGCCCTCGTCGACCAGTTCCTCGACGTAGAGCGCGCCGTCGGAGTACGGCTGAAGCACGGTCTGGAGGATGCCGAAGTTGTAGTCGGCCGCCGACCCGCCGCCCCCGCCGCCGGCGTCGGGCGGGTCGAGGCAGGTCCAGCTGGCCGCGCAGCGGGCGTCGTACAGCTCCTCGACGTGGACGGCCTCGCCTTCGACGATCCCGTCGGCCGCGAGGTCGCCGTCCTGCGTGGCGCCGGCGTAGCGGGGGCGCGTGAGGTCGTGGTACTGGTCTTGCATCCCGTGGACCAGCTCGTGGGCGAGCGTCGAGGGATCGATCTGCGGCTCCTCGCCCTCGGCGACGACGAGGACGATCCGGTCGTCGGCCGGCGAGTAGAAGCCGGAGACGGCGCCGCCGAACACCGCGTCGATCTCGTCGTTCGCGTTCGTCCCTTCGCCGACGACGAACAGCGCCTCCCACACCTGGTCGTTCCAGCGCCGGAACGCCTCGTCGGTGTCGTTCCCGCCGGGCGAGTCGTTCATGAACTCCGACCGCGTGACCGTCTCGACCGGCACGTCCTCCCGGAACGGTCGCTCTCGGAGGTGCTCGACGCGCGCCATCGTCAGATGCGTCAGGGCCTCCAGCTCGGACTCGTTGAGCCCGTCGCTCTGGTCGAACGACAGCTCCGCCTCGTAGTGGGTCCCGTTCCAGCAGCCGACGACCTCCGTGCCGTCGCCCGCGTCGCACTCGGCGGCGGTCGCGCTGGCCGGAGCGTCACCGAGCGTCGCACCCGTCGGTGCGTCGCGGAGCGTCTCGTCCGCGTGGCCGGCGGCGACGCCCTCGACCACCGGACCGGCGGCGACGCCCTCGACCACCGGACCGGCGGCGACGCCACCGACGCCGAGCGAGAGGAAAACGATCGCGGCGGCGACGACCGAGAGGGTGAGAACCCGTCGCATAGGAGCGATTACGACCGACCGGGTAAGTAGTTTGTCGGTGCGGCGGCGCCGTCCTCGTCGGTGCAGCGACGTGACCGCCGGCTTCGGCTTTTTGAGTCCGCGTCACCAACCCCCGCACATGCCGTACGATCCGACCGAAACCGCGGTGGTCGTCGTCGACATGCAAAACGCGTTCTGTCACCCGGACGGGAGCCTCTACGCCGAGCCGAGCGAGGCCGCGATCGGGCCGGTGACGGCGCTGGTCGAGCAGGCCCGCGAGGCCGGCGCTCGCGTCGTCTACACCCGAGACGTCCACCCGCCGGAGCAGTTCGCGGAGACGCACTACTACGACGAGTTCGACCGCTGGGGCGAACACGTCGTCGAGGGGTCGTGGGACGCCGCGCTCGTCGAGGGGCTCGACGTGCGCGAGGCGGACCACGTGGTCGAGAAGCACACGTACGACGCGTTCTACCGGACGGAGTTGGAGGGGTACCTCGACGCACGCGGAATCTCCGACCTGCTGATCTGCGGGACGCTCGCGAACGTCTGCGTGCTCCACACGGCCGGCAGCGCGGGGCTCCGCGACTACCGTCCCGTCGTCGTCGAGGACGCGCTGGGCTACATCACCGAGGACCATCGAGAGTACGCCGTCGACCACGCGGACTGGCTGTTCGGCGAGACGACGACCCGGGAGGCGGTGGAGTTCGCGGAGGCGTAAGCCGACGGAGCCTTTCACGGGTCGTTATCAGCGGCGTGAATCGGCGTGTAACCCTTTTGAGCCCCGACGGAGACGGTCGCGTATGGAACTCTCTCGACGCGGGATGATCGCCGGTGTGGGGGCCGCGTGCGCGGTCGGCGCCGTCGGGTTCGCCGGGGCGACGACGATGGCAGACGGCGACGGGACGGACGGCGGTGCAGGCGGCGGATCGATCGAGGACGACCCGGTCGGCGGCGGGTCGACCGGCGACGGCTCGGGCGACGGCGGGAGCGAGGGCTCGACCGGCGCGGTCGACGCCGACCCGGACGCCCCGTTCGAGGCGCGGCTCCTCCGCGACGGCGAGGACGACCGGCGGCTGTTCGACGCCGGCGACCTCGACGAGGTGGAGGGCGTCTTCGACGACGACGGCGAGTACCTCGTGTACGTCGCGCTGGGGGACGACGGGGTCGACGCCTTTCAAGAGCGGCTGGCCGCCTCCGGCGCGGTCGACGAGCCGGAGCGGTTCGTCGTGTCGATGGCGCTCGACGGGACCGAGGTCAGGCGGGTCGAACTGGACGAGTCGACAGTGAGCGCGCTCACCGACGAGGGGTGGGGCGGCGTGTTGACCCTCCCGTTCGGCGAGGAGCGCGTCGCGCAGTCGGTGTACGAGTCGCTGGCGTCGGCCTGACTGGTAAGGGACGGCGGTGATATCGGGAGACGATCCCGCGGCGAGGAGGGGATCGGTTATGCCCCCGGCGACCGTGCCGGACCGTATGAACGAGGGCGATGGCGGCCGGAAACCGACGCGGGAGGCGGTCGCCGATTCGGGCGGTCGGCCGTGTCCCCTCTGCGAGACGCCGATGTACCACAGACACTGCAAGTACGTCTGTCCGGCCCACGGCGTCGTCTACGACTGCAGCGACACGTTCTACTGAACGCGAGGCGGCGTCGCGTCCGGATTCACTGAACGCGAGGCGGCGCCGCGTCCGGATTTCTGGCGGGCGAACCCCCCGCTGCACCCGGATGTCCGGCGGGTGAATCCCCCCTTTCGAACTGCAGTAATGTCGACGGAATCAACGGGGATCGAGTCGAACATAACAATGGATGTGCGAACTGTTATGTTCTTGGAGGCCGACCTATCCCTTATGACCGGCGACCCGCTCTCGACCCTCCTCGCCGACCGTCAGGGGTCACCATGGTAGAGCAAACACAGGTTGCCCGGAGCAAGCGGATCCAGCGCCGTACGGGCAAGACTTTCCACGTCGCCACCCGGCTGCTGCCGAAGCGGATCCGCCACGCCACGTACGTACTATACGGCTTCTTCCGGATCGCCGACGAGGTCGTCGATGCGGAGGACACCGCGCCGCCGCCCGAACAACGCGCCGAGCTCGACCGACTCCGGCGGGCCGCGCTCGGCGAGGAGCCGACGGACGACCCCGTGTTGGAGGCGTTCGCGGCGGTCAAGACCGAGCACGGGATCGCCGACGAGGACGTCCGCTCGTTCGTCGACGCGATGGAGAGCGACATCGAGACCGACCGCTACGAGACCTACGAGGAGCTGGAGACGTACATGGACGGTTCCGCCGCCGCGGTCGGGCGGATGATGACGGCGATCATGGACCTCGACGCGGAGACCGAGGCGGCGGCGCTCCCGCACGCGACCAAGCTCGGCGAGGCGTTCCAGATGACGAACTTCATCCGCGACGTTCGGGAGGACGTCGTGGAGCGCGACCGGATCTACCTCCCCATGGAGACCCTCCGGCGACACGGCGTGACCGAGCAGCAGATCCTCGATCTAGAGTTCGACGGGAACGTCAGGGCCGCGATCCGCGAGGAGCTCACCCGGACGGAGCGGCTCTACGAGGAGGGCGTCGCGGGGATCAAGTACCTCCCCGACGACTGCCAGCTGGCGGTGTTGCTCGCGGCGGTGCTGTACGCGGACCACCACCGGCTCGTCCGCGACCTGGGGTACGACACGGTGTCGACGACCCCGGAGCTCTCCTTCACCCGGAAGATCTCGCTGCTCGTCCGGACGCGCTGGAAGTGGCAGTGGAACAAGGACCCGGAGGCGGTGTTCTACGAGATGTGCCGCGGCTTCGACGGCGCCCGCGACCACCGCGAACACGGCCCGCACGGCTCGGGCGTCGCGCAGTCCGACTGAGCGTGGGACGTCCGCGGCGTCGGGAGGCGGAATGAATCGGTCCCGCTTCGTCGGCCTCGCGCTATTCGCCTTCGGACTCGTCTTCCTGTCGTTTATCGTTCGCGGCACGACCCGTCTCCTCGCGTCCTACGAGCTGGCCGTGGCGCTGTCGGCGCCGATCCTCTTCGCCGCGGCGGGGTTGTTGGCGGTCCTCGTCGCCCTCGCGACGCTCGACGTGATCGGAGTTCGTCAGTTGGAGTGATCGATGCTGTTGGACCGCGTACTGTCAGGGACGGTGACCCGGTTTCAGCCGATACGGGAAACGGTGAGCGAGTTTGGGAGCACGTGAACCAGTATCAAACGTTAATGATATATGGATAACCGGAGTATCGCTAGCGGTTGTTTATAAATGGTTGCTGATGACTTCGCGGAGACGCCTCCGAAGCCCCGGCCGCTCGATTATAAATATCTCAGCCGACTTCGACGGTAAACACCCCAAAGCCCCACCCCGCACCACCCGAAGACGTTCCTGCTCGCTTCGCTGCGCGGGCTGCGACTTTCGTGTTCCCGCTCGCTCCCGTCGGTCGCTCGCGGGAACGCACAGCACCGCACCTCACACCTCCCCAGCCTCGCCGCTGGCGGCTGGCGCCGCCAGCGAATCCCTCGCACGCGTGCTCGCGGCTTGCCAGCCGCTCGCAGGCGCGCGCCGCCACACCGATTTATAACTGATTGTCGTTGTCGCCCGCGGCTATTTAAATATCGCACGGACGGGCTCCGGTCGGCGAGGCGCGCAGAGGCGACCGCCGAGGTCGACGGAGTCGGAACGCCCTTTTGACCGCGGCGCGGAGGGGTCGTATGGACGTACGAACCGTCGCCGACCTCTCGCCGGCAGAGCGCGTCGCCTTCTTCGAGCGCGACGCCGGCGTCGACGCGGTCCGCGACGACGTGAGCGAGATCGTCGGCAGAGTGCGCGAGGAGGGCGACGTCGCGCTGCGGGAGTTCGCCGAGGAGTTCGACGGCGTGAGCGTCGGCAACATCGACGTCACCGACGACGCCGAGCGCGCGCACGCCGAGCTCGACGACGCGGACGACCCGGTCCTCGACGCGGTCCGCGAGGCCGCCGCCAATATCCGCGAGTTCCACGAGCGACAGCGCCCCGAGGACTGGCGCGACGAGTTCGACGGCCGAGAGCTGGGCCGCCGGTTCCGGCCGATCGACCGCGCGGGAGTGTACGTGCCCGGCGGCGCGGCCGCGTACCCCTCCAGCGCGCTGATGGGCGTGATTCCGGCGACCGTCGCGGGCGTCGACCACGTCTCGGTCGCGACGCCGCCGGCCGAAGACCTGAATCCGGTCACGCTCGCGGCGATCCACGAGGCCGGCGCCGACGCGGTGTACCAAGTCGGCGGCGCGCAGGCGATCGCCGCGCTCGCGTACGGCACGGAGACCGTCACGAGCGCTCAGAAGGTTGTCGGCCCCGGCAACAAGTGGGTCACCGCCGCGAAGGCGGTCGTGCAGGGCGACGTCGAGATCGACTTCCTCGCCGGACCGAGCGAGGTGCTCGTGCTCGCCGACGAGACCGCCGACCCCGAGCTCGTCGCCGCCGATCTCGTCGCGCAGGCCGAGCACGACCCGAACGCCTCCGTGGTCGCCGTCACCGCCGACGCCGACCTCGCCGCCGCGGTCGCGGAGGCGGTCGACGAGCAGGCCGGGGACCGCGAGCGCGAGGAGACGATCCGAGCCGCCCTCGACAACGACGCCTCCGGCGTCCTCCACGCGAGATCGATGCCCGAGGCGGTGCTGTTCGCCGAGGAGTACGCGGCCGAGCACCTCTCGATCGTCGCCGACGACGACGAGGCCCTCGTAGATCGGATCGCCAACGCCGGCTCCGTCTTCCTCGGGCCGTACTCGCCCGTCGCCGCCGGCGACTACGCGGCCGGGACGAACCACGTGCTGCCGACGAACGGCGGCGCGAAGCGCTACGGCGGGCTCTCCGTGGACACCTTCCTCCGATCGTCGACGGTCCAGCGGCTCGACCGCGACGCGCTCTCCGACCTCTCGGAGACGGTCACGACCCTCGCGGAGGCCGAGGGGCTGGAGGCCCACGCCGAGAGCGTCCGGAAGCGGTTCGAGTAGAGAGCGGCGCCCCGACGGGCGGGACCCTCGACCCGGAGCCGGCGGGCGTCAGGCCGGCGCGTCGCCCTCGCCGTCGCCGGAGTCGCTCTCCTCGTACCACGCCGGGGGGACCACGGCGGTGTCGCCGAAGCGGTCGTAGCGGAACGCGACCCGGACGCGCTCGCCGGTCGGCTCGTGGACGTACGCGGCCCGCAGCTCGAGGACGAGCCCGGCGGGCGTGACGAACGCGACGGCGCGGAACTCCCGGACTTCGTCGTCGAGCGCGCCCGGCTCGCCGCTCACCTCGACCCGGTACAGCGGGAGCTCCGTGGGGGCCGGGTAGAGCGTCGAATCGCTCCCGTTCAGGAACCGGCGGATCGGCTGCTCGGCGGCCGCGGCCAGGAGGGTCGTCCCGTCGGGCGTCTCGGCGGCCGAGAGCCGCCGGGTCTCGACGCCGTCGGGGCGGGCGGTCCGCCGGTAGGCGGCGTCGCCGTCGGCGAACGTCTCGACGGGGCCGTCGCCGGCGGGGCTCGCGATCGACGCGTTCGCAGATTCGACAAGCCGGTACCGGGTCGCCGACGCGGCGGTCATCTCGACGCCCCCGTCGCCGGCGATTCCGATCCGTTCGCCGGTCGCCGCCGCGGGGTCCGTCGCGGTCGCCGGTCCCGACGCGACGAGCACGAACGACGCCGCGGAGCGGTTCCGCACCGCGGCGGCGTGGGCGTCGGCGAGCGCGTCCGCGTCGTACACCCCGGTCAGGAAGACCCCCGGCGGCGTCCGCGCCGTCGACCCCATCGTTCCAGTGAGCCCGTCCTCGTCGAGTCCGAGGGACGCATCGTCGAGGGAGGCGGCGCCGCGCTGCGCCGACTCGGCCGTGCCGATCGCGCTCGCGGCGGCGGCGTACTCCCCGTTAACCGGCGGCGACGGGGCGGTGGGCTTCGGCTCCGCGACGTCGGCGCCGAGGCCGGCGATCCCGGCGAACGCAGGGAGCCCACCGGCGGCGAGGACCGCGACGGCCGCCACCAGCAGCGCGGCGACGGCGACGGCGCCGAGCGCGACAACCGTGTCCGCGGTGACCCTCCGCCCGGCCCGCGTCACGCGACGACGAACGCCGCCGGGGTCCACGGCGTCGGCCGCCCCGGCGGCCGCGAGGCCGACGCCGAAGAGCCAGCGGAACAGCCGGGCCGCCGCGTCCCGGACGGGGCCGGAGCGCGGGCGCGGGCGGGG
>NZ_JARANT010000041.1 GCF_029889805.1 Halorubrum sp. Boch-26
CGCGCCGACCCGGCCGGCGGCGGCGACGGTCCCGGCGAGTCGCGACTCCGCTGCCCGAGCGCGGAGCGCGGGCCCGAACCGTCGGTCGCTCCGGGCGACGGCGACGGTCGCGACCGAGCAGATAGCGGCGACGGCGGCGATGCCGGCCGCGGCCGCGAGCGCGGTCGACGGCGCGACGGCGCCGACGGACGCTCCCGAGCCGGGCGACCGACCGGTCAGAAACAGGAGCGCGAGCGCGACGCCGCCGAGGGCACCGATCGCCACGAGGTCGAACGCGCGCTCGACTGCGAGCGAGGCGACGCCGATCGGGTACGCCACGTCGCGCCGCTCCTTGAGCAGGTACGCGCGGACGCCGTCGCCGGCCCGCGCCGGGACGGCGAGGTTCGCGGTCTGGCTGGCGAACACGGCCATCGTGAGGAAACCGGTCCGGCAGCGGCGGCCCATGGCCGCGAGCACGTCGCCGTACCGCCGCCCCCGGATCGGCCACGAGAGCAGGTAGACGACGAGACCGAGCGCCAACAGCGCCGGGTCGGCCGTCGCCACCGAGCCGACGACCGCGTCCGCGTCGAGGGTTCGGATCGCGACGGCGGCGCCGACCGCGAGAACGACGATCGTTCCGACGGCCGTGACCCGCCCCCGAGAGAGGCTGCCCCGGATCCGACCGCGGACGCCGCTGTCAGCCATCGGTTCGGCGGCGTGCGGGGGGGAGTCGTTCAGCGCGCATACATTGATTTAGGTTAGCCTAAAATATTTAACGCTGACGGTCCTCCTCGCTCTCGACGACGGCTTCGGCGGCTCGGGGAGGAATCCGCCGGGTCGGTGACGGATTCGACGGATCGAGAGGGACCCGACGGATCGAGGACATCGAACCGCCGTCGCGCCGACACGTCGTCGACGTCGGCGAGGCGAAGTTCTCGGAGCCACCGGAAACCGTTAGTGTGTAGAATTCGAAATACAGTACATGACTAACGCCGAGACCGACGCCGAGAGCGTTCGGATGTGGCTCGTCGAGCGCACCTACTCCGACGACGAGCAGAATATGGTCATTCTCACCTACGCCACGCCCGACGGCGAGCGCTACTTTCGAAAGGAGCGCGCGCTCACCTCTTTCTCGGACGTCCGAGACACCACCGCCGCGGTCGACGCCGCCCCGGCGAACGTCGGACGGGTCGGCGACCCGGCCGACCGTGAGCGGTACGCGGCCGAGGCCGATCGGATGGCCCGCGAACACGATCCGGACGACGTGATCTGAGGCCGCTGCATTCGCATTTAAGCCGTTCCGGCGCGAATGCCCTGCCGATGCGCGCCACCCTCGAAACCCTCGCGATCGCCGCGCTCGTCGGAGTCGCGCAGGGCGCACTTCGCCTCGTCGATCTCGCAGGGATCTTCACGCTCGCGGCCCCGCTGTCCGTCGCTCCGTGGACGGTCGTCACCAGCGTGTACGCACACGGGTCGATCGGCCACCTACTGGCGAACGGCCTCGCGCTGCTTCTCGTCGGCCCGCTCGTCGAGCGCCGGACGACGCGGCCCCGCTTCCACGCGTTCGTGGTGACGACCGGGGCGATTGCGGGGATCGCACAGGTGACGGTCGGCGGGTTGTTCGGTCCCCCGACCGCCGTGTTGGGGCTGAGCGGCGCGGCTTTCGCGCTCGGCGGCTACCTCCTCGCCGGCAACGTCGTGACCGCGACGCTGTTCGACCGACTGCGGCTGCCGCCGCGCGCGCAGTTCGCGCTGTTCGGACTCGCCGCCGTCGCGCTCACCGCGACGACCGCAGCGCCCGGCGTCGCGCTGATCGCCCACGCCGTCGGCGCGTTCTGCGGCCTCCTCGCGGGGCGGGTCGGATTACTGGACGCGCGGTGAGTCGACGGGACGACGGCACGGCCGCTAGCGGCCGTGAAAGAAAACGAAGAGAGCGAAATACGCCCTAGCGCTTAGTCTTCGAGAACGATCTCGATGCTGACGTCGTTCGGCACTTGGACGCGCATGAGCTGGCGGAGCGCGCGTTCGTCGGCGTCGATGTCGATCAGACGCTTGTGGACGCGCATCTCCCAGTGCTCCCACGTCGCCGTCCCCTCACCGTCCGGGGACTTTCGCGACGGGATCTCGAGCGTCTTCGTCGGCAGCGGGATCGGGCCCGACAGGGCGACCCCCGTCGAGTCCGCGATCTCGCGGACGTCGTCGCAGATGTCGTCGAGGTCCTCGGGGCTCGTGCCGGCGAGGCGGACGCGTGCCTGCTGCATCGATTATCGCTCGTTGACTTCGAGCACCTTGCCGGCCGCGATGGTCTGACCCATGTCGCGGATGGCGAAGCTGCCGAGTTCCGGGATCTCGCCGGACGGCTCGATGCTGAGCGGTTTTTGCGGGCGCACGGTGACGACCGCGGCGTCGCCGGACTTGATGAAGTCCGGGTTCTCCTCGGCGATCTCACCCGACGCGGGGTCGATCTTCTGATCGATGGACTCGATCGTACAGGCGACCTGCGCCGTGTGGGCGTGGAAGACGGGCGTGTAGCCGGCCGTGATGACCGACGGGTGCTGCATGACGACGACCTGCGCCTTGAACGTCTCGGCGACGCTCGGCGGGTCGTCGGCGGGACCACAGACGTCGCCGCGACGGATGTCGTCCTTGCCGAGGCCGCGGACGTTGAACCCGACGTTGTCGCCGGGCTCGGCCTTGGGCACCTCCTCGTGGTGCATCTCGACCGTCTTCACCTCGCCGCCCACGTCGGACGGCTGGAAGGAGACGTTGTCGCCGGTGTTGAGGATCCCGGTCTCGACGCGTCCCACGGGGACGGTCCCGATGCCGGAGATGGTGTAAACGTCCTGGATGGGGAGTCGGAGCGGCGCGTCCGTCGGCGGCTCGGACTCCGGCAGGTCGTTGAGCGACTCCAGCAGTGTGGGGCCGTCGTACCAAGACGTGTTCTCGGACTCCTCGGAGATGTTGTCGCCCTCGAAGGCCGAGATCGGCACGAAGGTCGTGTCGTCGGTCGCGAAGCGGACCTGGTTGAGGAGCTCTTTGACCTCCTCGACGACCTCGTCGTACGTGGACTCCTGGTAGTCGACCAGGTCCATCTTGTTGACGCCGATGATGAGCTCGTTGATGCCCAGCGTGCGGGCCAGGAACACGTGCTCTCGGGTCTGGGGCGCGACGCCGTCGTCGGCCGCGACGACGAGCACCGCGTTGTCGGCCTGCGAGGCGCCCGTGATCATGTTCTTCACGAAGTCACGGTGGCCCGGGCAGTCGACGATGGTGAAGTAGTAGTTGTCCGTGTCGAACTCCTGGTGGGCGATGTCGATCGTGACGCCGCGCTCGCGCTCCTCGGCGAGGTTGTCCATCACGTAGGCGAACTCGAAGCCGCCCTTGCCCTTCTCTTCGGCTTCCTCGCGGTGCTGCTCGATTACGTGCTCGGGGACGCTCCCCGTCTCGAAGAGGAGGCGACCCACGAGCGTACTCTTGCCGTGGTCGACGTGGCCAATAATGGCCAGATTCTGGTGCGGTTTGTCACTCATGGGGTAATCACGCGCTAAGGCGCTCTGTGAGTAAGTTTCGGTAGATTCCACTAAAACGGTTTCGATACGGTCCACAGAGTATCACGCCGCAGTCGGGCGATTCTCGACAACGCGGGTCACGGCAGCGCGGGGCACGATCGAGGGTAACGGGTGCGGGATCCAATCCACGCGGTCGCAGTCAAGCGATTCGACCGCGACGGCGGCGACACCGCCCGGCCGCGGCGGAGAGACGACTACTCCAGCCGCCCCACGTCCCCGAGCACCGCGCTCGCCGTCTCCGGGCCGCCGGCGCCGCGCCCCGAGATGTTGAGCCGACCGGCGTGGGTCGTCTCGATCTGGACGATGTTCTGCGTGCCGGAGACCGCGAGCGTCCCGTTCTCGGGGACGAGCCGCGGGGCGACCCGGACAGTCTCCCCGGTCGCCTCGCCGATGAGCCGGACCGTCCGGCCGTCCTCGGCCGCGAGTCGGAGCGCCGAACCGGGGACGTCGCGGATCCCCGCCACGTCGGCGTCGTCGAGGCTGAACTCCCGGGCGTCGGCCGGGTCGGTGGCCGCGCCGAATGAGAGCACGTTCGCGAGGATGACGCACTTGAGCGCCGCGTCGGTGCCGTCGACGTCGAAAGAGGGGTCGGCCTCGGCGACGCCGAGGTCCTGCGCCTCCGCGAGCACGTGGTCGTAGTCGAGCCCCTCCGCGGCCATCCGCGTGAGGATGAAGTTCGCCGTCCCGTTGAGCACGCCCCGCACCGCCGTGACGTGGCCGGGTTCGATGTCCTCGACGGTCGAGACCGCGGGGATCGCGCCGCCGACGGTCGCCTCGAATCGGATCTCGCCCGCGCTGTCGGCGACGGCCGCCCGCAGGTCGCCGAACCGTTCCGCGACCGGCCCCTTGTTCGCGAGCACGGCGTGGCGGTCGCGCTCCAGCGCGCGGGTCACGTGCGAGAAGCCGGGCTCGGCGTCGCCCAGCGTCGTCGGCGTCGCCTCGACGAGGACGTCGTAGTCGGCCGCTAACGCGTCCGCGGGGTCGTCGTCGCCGACGATCCCCCGTTCCGCCTTGCGGGCCACCACCGCGTCGGGATCGACCCCGGCGGCACGGCCGTCCGTCCCGTCGGCGACGACCGCGGTGGCGGAGTCCGCGACGGCGACGACCTCGTGGCCGTACTCGCCAGCGAGCTCGACGACGGAGCGGCCGACTGCGCCCGCACCGATGACGGCGAGTTTCACGCCTCCACCCCCGTGAGCGGCTCGACGAGACGGAGCTCCTTCTCCTCGGCCAGCTCCCGGACCGCCGCGAGCGCGGCCTCCGTCTCGCCGGCTCGGGCCTCCAGACGGAGCCGGGCGCTCGACGCCTCCTCGGTGCCCTGCGGCGCCGCGAGAGACACGTCGGCGACGGACGCCGACTCGCAGGCCTCGATCCGCGAGAGCGTGTCGGAGAGGTCGGTGTCGATGAGGTGGCCGAATAAGAGCAGCGTCACCTCCTCGGCGTACCGCTCCGTCCCCGCCTGCATCACGTTCACGCCCTCGCTCCGGAGCGCCTCGACGATCCCCTCGAAGCGCTCTTGGGTCGCCTCGAAGTCGACCTCGACCGGGATCCGACCGCGGGGGGTCTTGTTCCCCCGCTCGTGGTAGATCGAGAGGAGGTTCCCGCCGTTGTCGGCGATCGGGTGGAGCGCGGCGAGCAGCTGCCCCGGCTCGTCGACGAGTTCGAGCCGCACCGTGTGCGTCGACGGCGTCGCCGAGGCGTGGCCGCCGTCAGGGGTGGCGTCCTCGTCGTCTACCCCCTCCTCTGGAACACCGTCGCGGTCGTCGCTCACGCCGCCACCTCCGCGAACTCCGCGGGGGCAACGTCGGCGTCCGGCGGCGGCGATATCGGGGTCGATGCGACCGGTGCTGTGGTCGCGATCCGGCACGGTCCTGTCGACGACGCGGAGCGGTCGCTTGCTGGCTCCGTCGCGGTGCGCCGAGCGGGAGTCGTGCCCGTCTGCATACCCGAAAGGAGTCGGGGGATCCGGTATAAGCCTTCGGCGATGGCAGGCGTTGCCTCGCTCCGTGTCGTGTGAACTCACGGCACGGATGCCGCGGGAACGGAGCGCGGTGGCTGGGAGCGGGAGCGAGAGGAAAAAGCGGAGAAGCTAAAACACAGCAGACCGCGACCGCGGACCGCGTCGCCGACTCAGAAGTAGTCGATCGACTGCGGCAGTTCGAGCTTCATCCCCTTGCGCTCGCGGATGTCCATGATCTTCTCGCGCTGGAGGTTGTCGACGAGGACGCGGAAGCCCGCGTTCTCGGTGTTCCACGAGGCGCGGCCCTCGGTGGCCGAGCGGATGTCGGAGGAGAACCCGATCATCTCCTCGACGGGCGCGATGCCCTCGACGACCATGAGGTCGCCCTCTTGGTACATGTCGTCGACGCGGCCGCGGCGGCCCTGAATCTCGCCGGACGCCGCGCCCATGTGCTCCGAGGGCACGTCGATCCGGACGTCCTGGATCGGCTCCAGCAGGCGGACCTCGCCGTCGATCAGCGCGCGGTGGACCGCGTTGCGGACGGCGGGGATGACCTGCGCGGGCCCGCGGTGGATCGTGTCTTCGTGGAGCTTCGCGTCGTGCAGGCGGAACAGCGACCCCTGGACCGGCTCGGCCGCGAGCGGCCCGTCGTCGAGCGCCTCTTGGAGCCCCTCTAAAACGAGCTCCATCGTCTCGTTGAGGTGCTGGATCCCCTTCGTGTCGTCGATGAGGATGTTGGTCCGGTGGATGTCCTCGACGTTCTGGGAGGTGTCCTTGTCCATGCCGGCCTCCTGGAGCGCCTCGCGGCGCTCCAGTTCGGGCATGTCCATCGAGACCTCGCCGAGCTGGATGGCGTCGACGATGTCCTGGGCCATCGGCTCGACGGTGAGGTAGAACTTGTTGTGGCGGTTCGGCGACTGCCCCTCGACCTCGCGGGAATTCTCCTGGGGCTGCTCGCGGAAGACCACGATCGGCTCGCCGGTGATGACCGGGATGCCCTGGTTGTCGCGGATCCGCTGAGTGATCACTTCGAGGTGAAGCTCGCCCTGCCCGCTGATGAGGTGCTCGCCCGTGTCCTCGTTGATCTCGATCTGGATCGTCGGGTCCTCCTTGGCGACCTGCTGGAGCGTCTCGATGAGCTTCGGCAGGTCGTCCATGTTCTGGGCCTCGACGGACTTCGTGATGACCGGCTCGGAGATGTGCTCGATCGACTCGAACGGCGTCATCTCGACGGACGACACCGTGGAACCGGCGATGGCGTCGCGCAGTCCGGTGACCGACGCGATGTTCCCCGCCGGGACGCGGTCCACTTCCTCACGCTCGGACCCCATGAAGAGCCCGACGCTCTGGATGCGGTTCTTGCCGGCGGTCCCGGAGACGTACAGCTCCTGGCCCTTCTCCAGCGTGCCGGAGAAGACGCGGCCCGTCGCGATCTCGCCCGCGTGCGGGTCCATGGAGATGTCGGTGACCATGAACACGACTTCGCCGTCCTCGTTGACCATCCGCATCGTGTCGGCCAGCTCGGAGTCGGAGTCGCCGCGCCAGATGCGCGGGACACGACGGGGCTGGGCGTCGACCGGGTTCGGGAAGTGCTCGCAGACCATGTCGAGCACGACGTTCGAGAGCGGCGTCCGCTCGTGGAGCTCGTCGCGCTTGTCGGCCCGTTCGAGCTCCATGATGTCGCCGAAGTCCATGCCGGTCCGCTGCATCGACGGCATCGAGACGCCCCACTTGTACAGCGCGGAGCCGAACCCGACCGTGCCGTCCTCGACGGAGACGGTCCAGTCCTCGGGGATGTCGTCCATGTTCTCGGCCATCCCGCGGATGAGCTCGTTGACGTCGGCGATGACGGACATCAGCCGCTCCTGCATCTCCTGAGGTCCTTCCTGGAGTTCCGAGATGAGGCGGTCGACCTTGTTGATGAACAGCGCCGGCTTCACGCCCTCGCGGAGCGCCTGCCGGAGCACCGTCTCGGTCTGAGGCATCGCGCCCTCGACGGCGTCGACGACCACCAGCGCACCGTCGACCGCGCGCATCGCGCGGGTGACGTCGCCCCCGAAGTCCACGTGGCCCGGGGTGTCGATGAGGTTGATGAGGTGGTTGGTGTCCTCGTACTCGTGAGTCATCGAGACGTTCGCCGCGTCGATGGTGATGCCGCGCTCCTGCTCGTCCTCCTTCGTGTCCATCGCGAGCTGCTCGCCCGCGGTGTCTTGGGAGATCATGCCGGCACCGGCCAGCAGGTTGTCGGAGAGCGTCGTCTTGCCGTGGTCGACGTGGGCGGCGATGGCGATGTTCCGGATGTTATCCGGCTCGTCCATCAGCCGCTCGCACTCTTGAACGATCTTCTTGCGTCGGCCCATTATACCGTTTGTTACCGATAGCAGGGTCAAAAGGGTAGTGTTTCTCCGCGACCGTTTCGGCGGGGATTACCCCCGATGGCCGGCGATTTCGTGTCGATCGGTCGCACGATTCGGGGTGCGTGGGCGAGACGAACGGCCGCGAGACGACCGCGACCGTCTCCACGCGGATTTAAGTGCTCGGTGAGGAACCGAGGCGTATGAACGAGACGCTCTCGCGGCTCGCCGACACCGGTGTCGTCGCGGTGCTGCGCGGGGTCGAGGCCGACCAGCTCATCGAGATCACGGAGGCGCTCCGCGAGGGCGGCGTCACCGCCGTCGAGATCACCGCGGACACGACGGACGTCGCCGGGAAGCTCGGGGAGGTGACGGGGTCGTTCGGCGACGAGGTGGTCGTCGGCACCGGCACCGTGCTCGACAGCGAGACCGCGCGGACGACCCTGATGGCCGGGGCAGAGTTCGTCGTCTCGCCGAGCCTCCACGAGGACGTGATCGCGACCTGCAACCGCTACGGCGCGGTCACCGCGCCCGGCGTGATGACGCCGACCGAGGCGATCCGCGGCTACGAGGCCGGCGCCGACTTCGTGAAGGTGTTCCCCGCCAAGACCGTCGGTCCGGCCCACCTCGGCGCGATGAAGGGGCCGCTCGGGCAGATCCCGATGATGCCGACCGGCGGCGTGGGTCCCGACAACGCCGCCGACTACGTCGACGCCGGCGCGTTCGCGGTCGGGGCGGGCGGTGCCCTCGTCGACTACGACGCCGCCGAGCGCGGCGATTACGAGGCGATCACGAGGACCGCCCGCGAGTTCACGCGAGTCGTCGAAGAGGCGCGCGACGACGACTGAGACGGAACGGCCGACGCCAGCCCGCAAGGTCGTGGCTTTTTCGGGGATCGTTTCGTAGCCACCGGCGTTGATGATCGTGGCACACGCCGCTTTTCCGATCGAGCCGGACAGACTCGACGAGGCGCTCGAGTACGCGGAGACGCTGGTCGAGCGATCGAACGAGGAAGACGGAATGATCGAATACCGAGCAGCGACGGACGTCGAAGAGGAGGCTACGCTCCGCTTTTTCGAGCAGTACGAGGACACGGCGGCGTTTGAGGCGCACACGCAGACGGACCACTTTCAGGCGTTCGCGACGGCGCTACCGGAACTGCTCGCCGGGACGCCCCGAGTGACGCGGTTCGAGGTGGAGTCGGAGACCGAGGTAGAACTGTAACGCGACAACCGCCGTCAGGGGTCGACGATCGGCGGTATCGTCCCACAGGCACTCCGGCGAGCCGTCTCACCCGTCTCACATGAAGTCCGCGATGCCCGACTGCTTGTTGGTGTCGTCCTCGAAGATCGATTCGAGCGACTCCTCTAACACCTTCAGCCGCTGTTTCGTGTAGGGTCGACAGCCGAACCGGTCGGCGACCTCGATCGCCGTGTCGACGTACTTGTTCACCGACCCCTGGTGAACGGTGAGGTTCACTCGGCCGCCGCACTCGCGGCAGTCGCCCGAGAGCGGCATCCGGCGGTACTTCTCGCCGCAGTCGAGACACCGCGTCTCCTGCCGCGAGAACGCCCGGAGGTTCCCGATGATGTCCGGCAGGAAGTGGTACTCGATGACGCGCTCGGCCACGTCGGTCTCGTCGACCGCGCGGATCTTCCGGGCGAGCGCCAGTTGCGCGTCCATCTTCTCCATCATGTCGCCGAGCGTCTTGTACGCCGAGAGGTCCGGCCCCATCGCGATGTCCGTCGTGTCGTGAGTGTGGTCGAACCCGTGGTACTCCCCGTCGGTCCCGAGCGTGTCCTCGCCGAGCTGGATCCGGTCTTCCAGCTCCTCCGGGTCCGTCAGCTCCAGCGTCGCCTCGTAGAACTCCCGCGGGTACTCGCGCACGATGTCCATGTTGTGCGCCTCGTCGTCGATCTCCGACGGGTCGATCCGCGAGGACATGACCAAGGGCGCGTCCATGCGCCCGCCCCTCTGGTCGGGGAGAAACTCTTTCGAGAAGTTGAGAAGGCCGTCCATGAGCAGCATCACGCAATCCTCGTCGCCGTCACATTGATCCCCTGATATATCATTTGCTATTAATGAATGAGTTCCCTCGACGGTAAGACAGTAGACGTGATCTGTGTCACACTCAATAAACTCAATCTCTTTAATATTATCTAGCAGGAAATCACCGGATCCACCGTCCGAAACGACAGGCGAACCCGGTTTGATCGAGGAGACGTTCGTCTCCAGTCGATTCGTCTTTCTGGTGAGGTGGAATCCGACCACCTCGGAGAAGCGTACGGCTTCGCGTGAGGAGATAACAATGATGTACGCCTGTGAGGTGAGACGAGTGTCGCTCTCATCGTAGAAGTCCGGGAATCTATCCCGGAGTCGAACGCGCTTCGGTCGGTCAACCGTCGCGTGGATTCCGAGCCGTCTCAGAAGTCCGATCAGGTCCTCACGAAGCTCTTCGCTTATTGTGGTGGCCGTGATGCGAAGTGACCCCTTGGCCACGCTGCCGTCGCCGCTGAAGTAGCCACTCAGATACGCTCCGACGACCTCGTCTGGTGCGTCGAAGATCCGATCGGGGACGCGCTTCGTTTGTGCGTATATGCCGGAGTGGAGAACTGAGTCGAAGAACGCACGCAACAGGCGACCGGAGACGGTCACTTTCGCGTGGTTCTCTTCGTACGGATCGACCCCGAACTCCTCCCGCAGAACGTCGAGGAAGAACCCTCTCGCTTCCGCTTCTGTCCCGCAGATCGTCGTCTGGTGTATCGTCCCCTTCGGCGTCTCCTGCTCGCGGGCGAACCCCTCGGCCGCGTAGTAGCCGAGCAGTGTCGCGACGCGCTCGTTGAGATCGACGAACCGATCGATCTGAGTGCGATCGCGTTTCATTCCGAGCGTCACGTCGTCCGGGACGAACGCGAGCATCTCGTCAAGCGAGGAGAAACACCGCCGAAGATACGAGGCGGGGAAGCTCTCTCGGTACAGGTAGTTACTCAGCGTCTTCTTGTTCGTCCCGAAGACCTCCGTCATGCTCTGAAGCGGGTAGAACCGTCCCTCCCAGTCGCCGGCGAAGGCGTCCTCGAAGAGTTCGTATAGCCGGTCTTTGTCCAACCCCTTGAGCATGAGACGATCGGTCGGAACCGCGTCAGATTGGACGAACTCGGCGAGCAGGTCGAATCGCTGTGAGTCGCGACTGGTGTCGGTCCCAACAGATTCAGGAATCACCAACCTGTCGCTCGCGTCGAGTTCCCGTGCCTCCTTGCCGACCACTTTGTCTCGTTCGTCGTCGTACGCGTGAATCCCGTGGTCCGGAGTAACGGTTATTGATCGGCCGGACTCAGTGCGAACTCGCACGAGGTGGTCTGGTGCGTCGTGCTTGCTGACTGCCTCTACCGGACGGGAGACCCGATCGCCATCGGCGGTCAGTGACGGAATGCGCAGGTCGCCGTCAACGCTCTCCAGTTTGCCGACGGCCGTCCCGAAGTCGTCGAAATCGACATCGGACTGATCGAGGTACGTTTCGACGAAGTCGTCAACCCTGTCGTATCGCAGACTGCCGGTCTCGTCCTCGTACCAGAGCTTCGTCTCCGGATGGAAGCAGTTCCGCCGTTTCGCGGCGTGAAAGTACGGATGAGCGTATCCGACCGCGGCAGAGGTGAATCCTACCACCCTTCCGACAGTTGCCGCGCTCGTGTGCGGCGCCATCCCGAAGACGAGCTCGCCGACGAGGTCGTCGCGCTCGTTCACCTCGTAGAACCGCGGAAGCCCGTAGAACTGTTCGAGGAGGTCGTCGACGAAGTCAGCGGTCTTCAGCATGTGCTCGGCCGCGCCGTCGGAGAGGACGATGTCCTGCACTCGGAGCTCGACGAGCTGGTCGTCGTGGCGCAGCGGCTCGCCGTCGATGTCGGTCTCGTAGCCGATCTCGCGGAGGTGGTCGGCGGTGACGTCGAGCTCCTCGGCCCGGACCGAGGTGACCGGGAGGTCGGTCATGTCGTATCTGACGGTACCGTCCTTGAACGACGTGACGCCGTTCTTCGCGCGCAAGATTCCCTTCTCGATCGGCTCGGGGGTCTTGTTCCGCGAAGTGAGCCCCTGGACCCCCTTGAGGATCTCGAAGGACGCCTCGCGCTCGCCGACGTTCGCCAGCGCGGAGCGGTACGCGTCGTTGAGGTCGACCTCTTGGTACGTCGCCGCCCGCACCTCCCACTCGCAGCGCGGGCACTCGACGCGGCCGGCCTCGTCGGGCTCGCAGACGGTGCCGCAGTCGTTGCACTCGTAGTGGGGCTCGGTGTGGACCTCGCAGTCCGGACACCGCGCCTTGTAGGTGTGCTCGCCGCAGTCGGGACAGACCCGGTCCGACACCTGGAGCTCCAGCCGACCGCGGTGGCCCGAGTCGTCCATCACGCTCGCGGCCTCCGCCACGTCGCGCTGGGGACCGCCGGCCTCGTTGATCGGGAACAGGGTGTGGACCGCGGGTGAGAGGTCGCGGCTCTCCGACTTCTCGGGCCGGCCCATCCGGTTGCCGATCCGGGTCGGCGCGCGCTCGCGGATCTCGAAGGGCGCGACCTCGTTGACGGCCTTCACGGCGTTCTCGCCGTCGTCCCACTCGCGGGCCGCCGCCGAGAGGTCGTCCTCGGTCCACGTCTTCCGGAGCCCGTCGTCGATCCCGAGCGACCGCGCGAGCGGGCGCCACACGGGGATTCGGAGCGCGTCGGGCATCGCCGCGTGCTCGACCAGCAGCGCCTCCAACGCCTCCCGCGTCGTCTCCGTGCGCTCGACCGCGAGGACCCCCTCGGCCACGTCGCCGTCGGCGACCGCCTCGGCGAGGGCGTCGAACGCCGCGACCGACACGTCGTGCCAGAGGTAGGTGTACTCCGGGTGGAGGGGGCAGTCGTAGTCGCGCGCCCACGCGAGCGCCTCGTCGACGTCGGGGTGTTCGAGATCGACGTGGGGGTCGTCGCGCATGGCCTGCACGTCGGCGCCGGCGTCGGCGAACTCCTTCACCCACCACTCGTACACGTACGAGGCGGGCGCGAGCGGGTGGTTGTTCTCGACGAACTCCCCGTAGTTGACGAGGTACTCGCCCAAGTCGAGTACCTTCTCGACGCCGTTGCGGACCTCCTTCGCCTCCTCGGGATCGTCGATCCGCCGGACCTCGCCGTTCGCAAGCCGGACCGTCGGCCCCTCGATGGAGTCGACGGGAACGACCCCGTGGGCCTTCCCCGGCCGCTCCGTCTTGATCTGCGTGCCGGCCGCGAGGAAGTCGTCGACGAGGTGCATCGTCGCCGGGTGGACCCCGCCGGTCGCGAACCCGTGGTTCCGCGCGCGACCGTACCGCAGCCGGAACCCGCCCGCCTCGCTCGGATGGGTGAACACGGGGCGGCCCGCGATCAGGTCCCGGAGGAACTTCTGGGAGGGCTTCGCGCGAGGCGGGCCGTCGGGCTCGACGGCTTCCGAGTCGGCATCGTCTGCGTCCTTCGGGTCGGCCTCGGTGCCTGCACCGTCGCCGCCGTCTGCCGCCGAGTCGCTCCCCTCATCACCGACCGCCGGCTCGTCGCTCGTCGCCGCCCCGTCCTTCCCGATCGTGCCGTCGATCAGGTCCTGGAGCCACGGCCAGTCGACCTCGTCGAGGTCGCGGGTGTACCGCTGGATCTTCGGCGCCTTCAGCGCGATCCCCTCGGCGGCGACGAGGCACATCCCGCCGCGCGCGGAGTTCGTGTCGACCCGTTCGAGGTCGCGGAAGCCGGAGACCTCCTCGTCGCTCGTCGCCTCCCCGTCGAGCATGATGGGGATGTGCTCGGCGATGAACTTCGACTCCTTGTCCTTCGGCGTGTACTGGAGCCCGGTCTCCTTGTCGTAGAGGGCGATCTCCTCGGCGTAGCGCTCTATCTCCACGTCTCGCGGCTTGTACTCGTCGATACCCAGAAGCGATCGGGCGTAGTCGGCGACGAGCACGGAGAGCGCCTGCGCGGTCCCGCCGGCCGACCGGATCGGCCCGGCGTAGTAGACGTTGACGAACTCGGTGCCGTCGTCGTTCTCCAGCAGCTCGACGCGGTCGATCCCCTCGATCGGCGCGGCGACGACCCCCTCGGTGAGCAGGGCGACGGCGGTCCGGACCGCGCCCTCGACTTTCCCGGCGCGGGAGTCGTAGTCGCCGACCGTCCCCTCGACGAAGTCCGTGACGAGCTCCAGTGCCGCCTCCTCGCGGGACATCTCCCCTTCCAGCTCGCGGACGCGCTCCGCGACGCCGTCGATCCCGAGGATGTTCTCGACCCGGTCGGCCATGTCGCGAGCGACGGGGATCTCCACATCGGGCTCGGGGTCGTGGCCCTGCCCCTTCGCCGTCTCCGCGAGCTCCAGCGCCTCGTCGAGCCTTTCTTCGATCCGGGCGAAGTACCGCTCGTCGTCGGGTCTCATCGCCGCGAGACCCGCCTCACAGCCACAGGTCGAGATCCGTCGTTTCGTCGTGCGACCGCTCCAGCGGCTCGTCGAACGCCCGCAGGTGACACTCGCCCGCCCAGACCGTCGCGGAGTCGAGGTGCCCCGCGAGCGCCTGCCCGCTCGGCCGCGACAGCACGGCGTGGGTGTGCGCGAACACCCCTCCGTCGAGCAGCGAGACGTTCCCGACGCAGGCGGCGACCTCCAGCGGCTCGTCGAAGGTCACCGACTGATACTCGGTGTCCTCCTGGTCGTAAAACCAGACGTCCGCGTCCTGGACGGCGCCGAGCGCCGTGAACCAGCCCGCCTCGACGTCCTCCGCGCGGGCGAGGTCCTCGATCTCCTCGCGCCAGTCGGCGCCGGTCTCGAATCGGGCGACGTACTCCGCCGTCGTCTCGACTTCCCGGTGGTGCATAGGAGTCGTCCACGGTCGCCGAGGGCAAAAAGGCTTCAGTCCCGGTGGCTCAACCGACTCCGAGAAGAATTGATATAGCGATATGAGATTTATTGATGAAGGACAGAGCGACAGCGAGACTCGTCGCTAAGGCGTCAAAACGAGAGAAAACGGGAATCGAGGGTGTGGAAGCGCCGGTCAGAACGGGGCCTGCGGGCCTTCGTCGCCGTCGTCGGTCGTCTCACCGGGGAACGACGGCGACGTGCCACCGCTGCTGGTGCCGCCGAGGTCGCCGTCGGCGCCGGAGTCCATGCCGGTGTCGGCGTGGACCGTCTCGATCTCCGGGATCTCCTTGACCATCCGCGACTTGATCGCCTGAATCGTCATCGGCGAGATACCGCAGCCGGAGCAGGCGCCGCCGAGCTGCACCGTGACCTCACCGCTCTCGCGGTCGAGGTGGCTGATCGCGGCGCTCCCGCCGTGCATCTGGATCTGCGGGAAGTTGCGCCGCAGGAAGTTGGTGATCCGCTCGCGGAGTTCGTTTTCCCCGTCGGCCGTGTCCGTGCTCATGCCAGCGGTTTGGCGGGCGGCGGGCTTATGCCTTTGGTTCGGCGGAACGCCGGTGGTGCCCCGGTTACACGCGGACGGAGCGCGCGCAGCGGAGCCCGCCGGTCACTCCAAGCGTTCGATTTGAAACGTCCGGTGGAGCTCCGTTTCGATCCGGTCGACGTACTCCGCCAACGTCTCCTCGAACGTCTCGTCGTCGACGGGGACCACGCCGCGGATGCGTTCGCGGGGGTCATCGGGGAGTTCGACGCGGAACTCGCCGTCCTCGTAGAACGGCTCGGACTCGTTGAGCACCGCTTGGTCGATCCCGTGGATCAGCTCCGAGTCGTGCCGGTCGTTCATGTGGTTGAACGCGTTCTTGTACGCCCGTTGGAGCTCGTTGAAGTAGTGGACGTACTTGTCCTCGAACTTCTCGGGGTCGAACTCGTCTGCCATATGCCGCCCGAGGGCCCGACGCGGAAAAAGCCGGTCGATCGCCGTCGAAGCGGCCAGAAATCGAGGGGTAGCAGCGACAGACGCGGCGGAAACGGGCGCGCTGTGCGAACGCCGATCCGGCCGAGAGACACGATATAAATTATATTCCGCTATATGAAAATGAACACGGCGCGATCGCATCGGTCGGCCCGAGACTGGAGTTACCGGGGGAGCACTGACCGCCGGCTCGGAGAATCGGGAAGTCGACGGCGGCCGCTTGGGCCCTGAGTCGGCGACAGAAAGCGATGACACGGCGGTCGGGACGCCGCGTTCGCGGAGAAGACGCGGCGTCAACTACCGGAACCGACCGAGCAGCCGGTAGTCGCGGTCGGGCTCGTACCGACGGAACAGCAGGCTGTTGGTCAACACGCTCACGCTGGAGAGCGCCATCGCCCCCGCGGCCAGCGCGGGCTGGAGGAGGCCGAGCGAGGCGAGCGGGATCATCAGGGTGTTGTAGCCGAGCGCCCACACGAGGTTCTGTTTGATCTTCTGGAGGGTCGCGTCCGAGACGCGGATCGCCTTCACCACGTCGAGCGGGTCGTCGCGCATCAGCGTCACGTCCGCGGCCTCGATGGCCACGTCCGTGCCGCTGCCGATGGCGGTACCGACGTGCGCGACCGCGAGCGCCGGCGCGTCGTTGACGCCGTCGCCGACCATCATCGCCTGCCGACCGTCGCTCTGGATCGCTTCGACGGCGTCGGACTTGTCCTCCGGGAGGACGCCCGCCCGGACGTTCTCGGGATCGATGCCCACCTGCTCGGCGACGGCGCGGGCGGTCCGCTCGTTGTCGCCGGTGATCATCATCACGTCGATAGCGCGGTCGCGGAGGGCCGCCACGGCGTCCGCCGCGCCCTCTTTGACCGTGTCGGCGTCGGCGACGACACCGATAAGTTCGCCTCGGTACGCGACGAGCATCGCCGTCTTTCCCTCGGTCTCCAGACGCTCCATCGTGTCGGTCGCGGGCGAGGCGTCGACCCCCTCGTCCGCCAGCAGTTTGCGGTTGCCGACCAGAATCTCGTCGTCCGCAACTGTCGCGCGCACCCCGTGACCGGGAACGTTTTCGAAGTCGTCCGGGGCGGGAACGTCCAGCCCGCGCTCGCGGGCGCCGTCGACGATGGCGCGGGCGAGGGGGTGTTCGCTGCCGCGTTCGGCGATCGCGGCGAGCCGGAGTACCTCGTCTCCCGGGTCGCGGTCGGCGAGCGGACTCGCGAGGTCGCCGGCGCCGGAGTCCGGGCGCTGCGCCGCGCCGCCGTCCGGGAGGAGGGAACCGTCGCGGTCGAACGCGACCACGTCGGTCAGCTCCATCTCGCCCTCGGTGAGCGTCCCCGTCTTGTCGAAGACGACGGTGTCGACGTCCTTGGCGCGTTCGAGCACGTCGCCGCCCTTGAACAGGACGCCGTGGCCGGCGCCGATCGTGGTGCCGACCATCGTCGCGGCGGGCGTCGCGAGGCCGAGCGCGCAGGGGCAGGCGATGAGGACGGCGGAGGCGAACACGACGAGCGCGAACTCGGAGACGGAGACGGCGCCGCCGGCGACGCCCGGCCCGCCCGCGACGAGTCCCCACAGCGGGAGCGCGTTCACGAAGCCGGCGAGCGTCTCGGGGAAGAGGAACCAGACGGTCCCCCACAGCAGCGCGTTGACGATGACCGCCGGGACGAAGTACGCGGAGATGCGGTCTGCGAGGTTCTGGATGTCGGGCTGGCGCGACTGCGCCTCCTTCACCGTCCGGACGATGCCCTGGAGCGCGGTGTCGGCGCCGACCTTCGTCGCCTCGACGACGAGCACGCCGTTCTCGTTGATCGTCGAGCCGATCACCTCGTCGCCCGCGGACTTCTCGACCGGGACGGACTCGCCGGTCACCATCGACTCGTCGACCGCGCTCTGGCCGTCGACGACGGCGCCGTCGGTCGGGATCTTCTCACCGGGTCGAACCTTCATCCGGTCGCCGACCGCGACCTCGTCGATGGGGACCTCCTCCTCGGTTCCGTCGTCGGTGACGAGGGTGGCCGTCTCGGCCTCCATCTCTAAGAGCTTCCGGAGCGCCTCGCCGGCCTGTCCCTTCGAGCGGGCTTCGAGGTAGTTACCGAGCGTGATGAACACGAGGATGAGCGCCGCCGTGTCGAAGTAGAGGCTCCCGGCGACGACCCCGGCGAGGACCGCGACCGAGTAGGCGTATGCGGTCGTGGAGCCGAGCGCGATCAGCACGTCCATGTTGGCGCGCCCGTTCGTCACGAGCGCCTTGTAGGAGTTCCTGTAGAACGGCCGCCCCAAGACGACCTGTACGGGCGTCGCGAGCAGGAACTGCACCCAGCCGACCCGGACCCCGAAGACGCTCTCCGGGAAGAGCGTCCCGTCGAGCAGGAGGTGGTCGGCCATGAACAGCAGGAGGGGTGCCGCGAGCGCCGCCCCGAAGAGCGTCAGGCGGAGCTGTTTGCGGATCTCCTCCTCGCGGGCCGCGTCGCGGGCGTCCTGTCCGGAGTCGCCCGCGTCGGCGCCCGCTTCTGCATCGCCGTCCCCGCCGCTCCCCTCCCGGACCGGCGAGTAGCCCGCCGACTCGATCGCGTCGTAGAGGTCGGAGCGCGAGGCGTCGGCCGGGTTGTACCTGACCTGCGCCTCGTCGGTCGCGTAGTTCACGTCGGCCTCGATCACGCCGGGCGTCGATTCGAGGGCGTCCGCGTTGGCCTCCGCACAGTTCGCACAGGACATGTCCGTGATCGCGACGGTGACGGTCTCAGTGACCGCGCCGTACCCCGCCGACTCGATCGCGTCGAATATCTCGCCGAGCGAGACGACCTCCGGGTCGTACTCCACCGACCCCTCGTCGGTGGCGTAGTTGGCGTTCGCCGATTTTACCCCGTCGAGGTCGTCGAGGGCGTCCTCGATCGACGCCGAGCAGTTGGCGCAGGACATCCCCGTGACGTTCAGATGAGCTGTTCTCGTTGGCATATGTACTACTACGTGTTCCCCCCTTAGGCTGTTTTCTGCTTCGAGATTGGTGGTTCAATCGGGTCGAAATATTCGATTCCAAAGCGCCCGAGACGGGAATGGCGTCGGTGAGAGATGAAGGCAGGATGAGCAGGATGAGCGGCGAAACCGCTTTTAAAGGGCGGTGGCGCGCCCCAGTGAGCGGCCCGAAGGGCCGCGAACTGACGGTGCGAGGGAGTCGGTCGCCCGGAGCGACGCGGAGGGCGACCGATGAGGCTGGGGAGGAGTGAGGTGCTGTGCGGTTGGGGGTGACTCAAAGAGGCAGCCGGCGGCGAAGCCGCCGGCGACTCCGGAAGGAGGGAGCGAACGGAGTGAGCGACCGAGTGAGGAGCACAGCGAGCGTGCGCCCGCCTCGCCGGCTGGGGCTTTGGAGGTGTGCTCCGCATAGCCACTATACAGTTATAAATGAGCCACTGAGACTTCGGAGGCGGTCACGGGCTCAAAAACGGAATAAAACCGAACGATCGGGAGAGTGTAACCGGCCGATCCGTCAGATTATACCCCTTCCTCAAGTCGCTGGTACCGCTCCCGGAACCGCGACAGGCAGGACGGACAGCAGAAGTGGTACACCTCGCCGTCGATCCGGGCCGTCTCGCCCTCGCTGTCGACGGTGTTCGAACACTCCGCGCAGGTCAGCGCGAACTCCACGCCCTCGATGGAGGGCGTCCACTCGAACTCGTCGACCAGCGTGACGGCGTAGTCGTCGACGGCGACCCCGTCGAACAACCCGGCGACCCACTCCCGCGCGGTTCGGCCGTCGACGCGGGCGTACACCCGGAGGTCGCCCTCGGCCGTGACGAACACGTGCTCGACGGCGTCGGCCTCCCGGGCGCGCTCGCGGGCGTCGTCGAGGGCGTCCGATCCGTCGGCTGACACCCCGCCGACGGGCAGTTCCACGTCGATCAACACGGGAACGCCCGCCCGGAGCTTCGTCCGATCGACATCCACCGTGAACCCCTGAATGACGCCGGTCTCCTCCAGCCGAGTGACGCGGTCGGAGACCGCCGGGCCCGACAGCTCCACCCGGTCGCCGATCTCGCTGAACGGACGCCGGGCGTCCTCGGCCAGCAGCGACAGAATCTCTAGATCCGTCTCGTCGAGGTCGCGCATGGCTCCCGATACGCGCCCGAGAGATAAGACGGTTGGGCGGTTCGGATGCCAAAGTCAAGGCGGTGTGTGAGCCCCGATCGCGGAGCAGAAAACGACAAACCACCTCCTCCCCTATCGGTACCCGTTATGAGCCGGACGATCACCGTCGAAGGGATGTCGTGTGAACACTGCGAACAGAGCGTCACGGAGGCGCTCGAAGGCGTCGACGGCGTCGAGAGCGCCACCGCGGACCGCGAGAGCGAGTCGGCGACCGTCGAGGGCGACGCGGATCCGAACGCGCTCGTGAGCGCGGTCAACGAGGCGGGCTACGACGCGTCCGCTTAAAAAGGGAGGCGGACGCCGAGCCCGTCCCACGGCTGCTGACCGCTCTCCTACCGGTTCAGGGTGTGAATCGCTTGGCCGCGGGCGTTGTCCGCGGCCTCCATCACCGCCTCCGCGAGCGTGGGGTGCGTGTGGACCGTCGCGGCCACGTCCTCCAGCGTCGCGCCCATCTCGATCGCGAGCGCGACCTCGGCGATCAGCTCCGAGGCCTCCGGCCCGACGATCTGCGCGCCGAGCACGAAGCCGGTCGCCTCGTCGGCGACGAGCCGGACGAACCCCTCCGTGCGGCCGGTGGTCATCGCGCGCCCGGAGGCGTTGAAGGGCATCTGGCCGACGACCGGGTCGAACCCCTCCGACTCGGCCTCCGCTTCGGTCATCCCGACCGTTCCGATCTCGGGGTCGGTGAAGACCGCCGCCGGAATCGCCTGCCGGTCGAGCGCGGCCGGCTCGCCCGCGATCACCTCGGCGGCGACGATCCCCTCGTTCGAGGCCGCGTGCGCGAGCATCGGATCGCCCGCCACGTCGCCGACGGCGTGGACGTGTTCGACCGCGGTTCGGGTGCGGTCGTCCGTCTCGATAAAGCCGCGATCGTCCGTCTCGATCCCGGCGTTCTCCGGGTCGAGCCCGTCGGTGACGGGCCGGCGCCCGACCGCGACGAGGATCCTGTCGACGGCGTACGTCGACTCCTCGCCCTCGTCCGTCTCCGTCTGTAGGAGGTAGCCCCCGTCGGCCGCCTCCGACCACTCGCTGGCGCCCTCGCCGAAGCCGAACTCGACGCCGATCTCCTCGGCGCGTTTGCGGACGATCCGTTTCACGTCGTCCTCGTAGGTGTCGAGGATGTCGTCGAGCATCTCGACGACGGTCACGTCGGTGCCGAGCTTCGCGTACGTCGTCGCCAGCTCCATCCCGATGTAGCCGCCGCCGACGATCCCGAGTCGGTCCGGAACCGTGTCGGCGTCGAGCGCCTCGGCGGAGCTCCAGACGTGGTCCTCGGCGAAGTCGAAGCCGGGGATCTGGATCGGGCGGGAGCCCGTGGCGACGATCGCGTGCTCGAACTCGATCGATTCCGAGCCCTGCCCCTCGCCGCCGTGGGCGACGCGCGCGGTGTGCTCGTCGACGAACGAGGCGGTCCCGGGGACGAGGTTGACGCCGTTCGCCTTACAGAGCTTCTCGACGCCGCTCGTCAGCCGGTCGACCACGCCGTCCTTCCACTCGACCATCTTCCCCATGTCGACGGCGGGGTCCGCGTGGACGCCCATGAACTCCGCGTTACCGGCCTCGTGGGCGAGCCCGCTCCCCGTTATCAGCGCCTTGGAGGGGATGCAGCCGCGGTTCAGGCAGGCACCCCCGTAGGCGTCCTTCTCGACGAGCGTCGTGTCGAGTCCCTCCTGTGCGGCGCGGATGGCGGCGACGTAGCCGCCCGGTCCGCCGCCGATCACCAGTACCTCCGTTCCGGTTGCGATGTCTCCGACGACCATTATTGAGTCAACAGCAGCAGCGGGTGTTCAAGGTGTTCCATTACGGTGTTCGAGAACTCGGCCGCCACCGCGCCGTCGACGACGCGGTGGTCGATCGACAGCGACAGCGGCAGCGTCGGCGCCGGGACGACCTCGCCGTCGCGGACGACCGGGCGCTCCTCGATGGCGCCGAGTCCGAGGATCGCCGTCTCCGGGTAGTTGATGATCGGCGTGGCGTACTCCCCGCCGATGGCGCCGAAGTTGGTAACGCTGAACGTGCTCCCCTTCATCTCCGCGGGTTTGAGCTTTCGTTCGCGGGCGCGCGTCGCGAGGTCTCTGACTTCCTCGGCCAGCTCGAAGAGCCCCTTCTCGTCGACGTCCTCGACGACGGGGACCATCAGCCCGGCGTCGGTCGCGACCGCGATCCCGAGGTTGTACTCCCCTTTCAAGACGATCTCCTCGTCGTCCTCGCGCAGCTCGCTGTTGAGGTACGGGTGCGCTTCGAGCCCCGCGACGATCGCCTTCATCACGAACGGCATGTAGGTGAGTTTCACGCCCTCCGCCTCCGCCTGCGGTTTCAGCTCCTCGCGCGCCTCCACGAGGGCGTCGACCTCGGCGGTGTCGTGGTGGGAGACGTGCGGAGCGGTGAACTTCGACCGCTCCATCTGCTTCCCGATGGTGCGGCGCACCCCGCGGTAGGGGACGGTCTCGTCTCCCGCACCGGGGGCAGGCGTCGCTTCGGTCGCGCCGCCGGTCGCCGAGGCGTCGGTGGCGGCGGGCTCCGCGCCCGCGTCGACATCGACCGGCTCCGGTTCGGGCGCCGACTCGGTCGCCGTCCCCGACTCCAGCGCGTCCGCGTACGCCCGTACGTCCTCGCCCGTGACGAACGCCTCGCCGTCGCGGGTCTCGTCGGTCGGCACGTCGTCGATATCGACGCCGAGCTCGCGCGCGAGTTTCCGGGTCGCCGGCGTCGCGAGCGTCGTGTCGCGGCCGGCCGGATCGGGGGCCCCGACGGCGGTCGCCGCGGACTCGGCCGGTCCGTCGTAACCGCGCAGTCAGACGGGCGGGAGCCG
>NZ_JARANT010000042.1 GCF_029889805.1 Halorubrum sp. Boch-26
CGCGACCGCGTCGTCGCCGAGGGCGTCCCGCGCGAGCGCGGCGACGACCGCGGAGTCGACGCCGCCCGAGAAGGCGACGAGGACCCCGTCGCGCTCGCCGAGGGCGTCGCGCGCGGTCGCCGCCTTCGCCGCCGTCTCCGGGTCGAGGGCGTCCCGAGCGCCGGCGAGGGTGTGGTGACTCATGGCCCCGGGTTCGCGGGCGGCGGGAAAAAGCGCGTCGGCCGCGGCGAGGGGGCCGACTGCGGACCGACCTGTAGCCTCGCGCGGCGCGCCTCGGCTGTCCGCGACCCCCCATCCTTTTGCGCGTTGCCGCGATAGCGGCGAGTAGATGGATCTGGAGGCGATCCCCGGCGTCGGGGCGAAGACGGCCGCCGCGCTGCGCGAGCTCGACGACCCGGCCGAGACCGTCGAATCGGGCGACGTCGCCGCGATCGCCCGCGCGCCCGGCGTTAACGAGGCCCGCGCCGCCCGCATCGCTCGCGGCGCGATCCGCCGGCGACACGGCGACGACGGCCGCGTGCTGGCGACCGACCGGGCCCGAGAGGTGTACCGAGAGGCGATCGACCTGCTGCGCGAACGCACGGTCACCGGCTACGCCGCCAAACGACTGGAGACCTTTTACCCGAGCGCGTCCGCCTCCCGGATCGAGGAGGCGCAGTCGTTCGTCGAAGACGCGATCCAGCGCGACCCGGATCCCGCGGTCCGCGAGGCGCTCGACGGGGTCGAGCCCCTGACCGATCCGCCCACGGCCCGCGTTCGCGACCGCTGTCTCGCGACCGCCGACGCCGAGACGCTCGCCCGCGCCGAGGCCGCCGTCCCCGAACTCTCCGTCGAGACCGTCGAGAACGCCCGCGACATCTCCGAGCTCGCCCGGTCGTACGCGACCGTGATCGTCTTGGACGAGGAGTTCGCCGGGCTCGACGTCGAAGGCGACGTCCACGTCCGCCCAAGCGCGCTAGAGACGCCCGCGGAGACCGTGCCCGAACGCCTGCTCGCGTTCTTCGCCGCGAACCGCGAGCGGCTGGAGGCGGCCGCGGCGGTCCACGAGGCGGCCGCGGCGGCGGGCGACCCCGTCGTCGACGGCGACACCGCGGCGGATACGGACGCCCTCCGCGACGCCCTCACGCGGCTCGACGACGACGGGACGATCGTCGGAGACGAGGAACTGGCGCGGCTGACCGCCGCCGTCGACGACCTCGACGCCGCGGTGTCGACCGCGGAGTCGGTCGCCGACGACCGCCTCAGGGAGGCGATCCGCGAACGCGACGTGACCATCGAGGGGACGGACTTCCTCTCCTTAGTCGAGCAGGGCGCCCGGGTCGACTCGCTGTTAGACCGGGAGCTCGCCGACGAGTACGACGAGGCGATGGCTAGCGCCCGCGAGCACCTCGCCGACGCGCTCCGCTTGGAGCCCGAGGAGGCGGAGCTCGCCGAGCGCGTCTTCGGCGAGGACCCCTCGTTTCCGGTCGACCACGACGAAAGCGCCGTCTCGCGGCTCCGCACCGAGCTCGCCGCGGCGCGCGACCGGCGGGCGGCCCGGCTGAAGGCCGAGCTGGCGAGCGACCTCGGCGACCTGCGCGAGCCCGTCGAGGAGCTGGTGCGCGACGCCCTCGAACTCGACGTCGAGCTCGCGGTCGCGCGGTTCGCCGCCGACTTCGACTGCGTCCTGCCCGAGGTGGTCGGCCCCGGACCGTCCGGTCCGGGCTTCCGCATCGAGGGCGGCCGCTCCCCGCTCCTCGACGTCGACTTCGCCGACGCCGAACCGGTCGACTACGCGGTGTCGGGCGCGACGCTCCTCTCGGGCGTCAACTCCGGGGGCAAGACCTCCACGCTGGACCTCGTCGCGCTCGTCGTCGTCTTGGCGCAGATGGGGATGCCCGTCCCCGCGGCGTCGGCGACGGTCGAGCGCTTCGAGGAGGTGCACTACTACGCGAAGTCGCAAGGCACCCTCGACGCGGGCGCGTTCGAGGCGACGCTCCGGGATTTCGGCGACCTCGTCGAGGGCGCCGACGGCCGGCTCGTCCTCGTCGACGAGCTGGAATCGATCACGGAGCCCGGCGCCTCCGCGAAGATCATCGCGGGCATCCTGGAGGCACTCGACGGGCAGGACGCCACCGCCGTCTTCGTCTCCCACCTCGCGCGAGAGATCCGCGACGCGGCCGACTTCGACGTCGCCGTCGACGGGATCGAGGCGGCGGGGCTCGTCGACGGCGAGCTGCGGGTGAACCGCTCGCCGCGGAAGGGACATCTCGCGCGCTCGACCCCGGAGCTCATCGTCGAGAAGCTCGCCGGCGACCGCGGCGGCGATTTCTACGGGGATCTCTTAGAGAAGTTCTGAGCCGCGCGCCGTCTCGTCCCCGCGGCTCGGTGGTCCTCAGTCGTCGGCCAGCTCTGCCGTGACCGTTATCTCGATGTCGAGCGGAGCGGGCAGGCGGGACACCTCGACGCAGGTTCTGGCCGGGTACGGCTTCGAGAGGAACGACTCGTACGCCTCGTTCACCGCGTCGTAGTCGTCCATGTCGATGAGGTAGACGGTCGCCGAGACGATGGCGTCCGCGCTCGTGCCCGCCGCCTCCAGTATCGCGGCGACGTTTTCGAGCGTCTGCGTCGTCTGTTCGGCGACCGACTCGGGCGCCTCTCCGGTGTCGGGGTCGACACCCGTCTTTCCCGACACGTACGCCGTGTCACCGGAGACGATCCCTTGCGAATACGGTCCGAGGGCGTCCGGCACGTCGTCCGTCGTGATCTCGTGCATCGCTCGGAGCGACGACGCGTCAGGGAATCAAACTGCGGGTCGTGCGGCCCGACGCCCCTCAGTCGTCGTCCGCGGCCGCGGGCTTCCGCCGGTCGTCCCGCGGGCCGGCGATGTCGACGTCGGGGAGCAGGTCGCGCAGGTACCGCCCCGTGTGGGAGTCTTCCTCGCGGGCCACCGCTTCCGGCGTCCCGCTGGCGACGAGCTCGCCGCCGCCCTCGCCGCCCTCCGGGCCGAGGTCGACGATGCGGTCGGCGTTCTTCACCAGATCGAGCTCGTGCTCGATGACGACCACGGTGTTGCCGCCGTCGACGAGTCGGTGGAGCACGCCGATCAGCTTCCGCTCGTCCTCCTTGTGGAGCCCCGTCGTCGGCTCGTCGAGCAGGTAGAGGGTGTCTCCCGTCGCCTTCTTGCCGAGTTCCTCGGCGAGCTTCACGCGCTGCGCCTCGCCGCCCGAGAGCGTGGTGGAGGGCTGGCCGAGCTCCATATAGCCGAGTCCGACATCCTTCAGGAGCTTCAGTCGGCGCTGGAGCCCCTGGTGGCTCTCGAAGAAGTCGTACGCCTCCTCGACGCTCATGTCGAGCACGTCCGAGATCGTCGCGCCCTTGTACTCCACGTCGAGCGTCTCGTCGTTGTAGCGCGCGCCGCCGCACTGCTCGCAGGGGACGTACACGTCCGAGAGGAAGTTCATCTCGATCTTCACGGTCCCCTGGCCGCCGCACTCCTCGCAGCGGCCGCCCTTCACGTTGAACGAGAAGCGGCCCTTCTCGTAGCCGCGACGCTTCGAGAGCTTGGTCTCCGCGAACAGCTCGCGGACGTAGTCGAACACGTCGGTGTACGTTGCGGGGTTCGAACGGGGCGTCCGCCCGATCGGCGACTGGTCGATGAGCCGCACCGTCTCGATCTCTTCTATCCCCTCGATAGCGTCGTGGTCGCCGGGGTCGACCGAGGTGTTGTCGTTCATCTCTCGGGCGAGGCCTTTATAAAGAATGTCGTGGACAAGCGTCGACTTGCCGGAGCCGGAGACGCCTGTGACGGTCGTCAGCGTACCGAGCGGGATCGACACGTCGAGGTCAGTAAGGTTGTGTTGACGGGCCCCGCGGACCGTCAGCTCGCCGTCCGGCTCGCGGCGTTTCTCGGGCACCGGGATATCTTTCCGCCCCGCGAGGTAGTCGGCGGTGACGGACTCGTCGGCCGCGACGATGTCGTCGAAATCGCCCTGCGCGACAACCTCGCCGCCGCGCTTGCCGGGGCCGGGCCCCATGTCGATGATCTCGTCGGCGCGGCGCATCGTCTCCTCGTCGTGCTCGACGACGACGAGGGTGTTACCGAGGTCACGGAGCCCGGTGAGCGTGTCGAGCAGGCGGTCGTTGTCGCGCTGGTGGAGCCCGATCGACGGCTCGTCGAGGACGTACAGGACGCCGACGAGCCCGGAGCCGACCTGCGTCGCGAGCCGGATGCGTTGGCTCTCACCGCCCGAGAGCGTCGACGCCTCGCGGTCGAGCGTGAGGTACTCTAAGCCGACCTCCTCCATGAAGCCGAGCCGCGCGCGGATCTCTTTTAAGATCTCCGTCGCGATCGTCGTTTCCCGCTCGGTGAGCCGCCCCTCCATCCCCTCGAAGTGCGCGCGGGCGTCGGCGATCGACATCCGATTCACTTCGGTGATCGGCGTCCCGTCGACGAGGACGTGCCGCGACTGCTGTTTCAGGCGGGTGCCCTCGCAGTCCGGACACGTGGTGACGGCCATGTACTCCTCGATGTGGTCGCGGGCGCGCTCCGAGTCGGTCTCGACGTGGCGGCGCTCCAAGTTCGGGATCACGCCCTCGAACCGCTCGGTCTTCTCGCGGGTGCCGTTCTTCGTGGTCCACTCGAAGTGGACCAGGTCGTCGGTGCCGTAGAGGAACTGCCGGCGGATCGACTCATCTAGCTCCTCGAAGGGCGTGGAAAGCGAGACGCCGAAGTGGTCGGCGACGTTGTCGAGCTGGCGGGAGTAGTAGGTGCGGTCGTAGCTCCACGGCTCGAAGACGTGTTTGAGGGGTTTTGAGGGATCCTCGATCACGAGGCCCTCGTCGACCTCCTTCGTGGAGCCGATCCCCTCGCACTCGGGACAGGCGCCGTACGGGCTGTTGAAGGAGAACGAGCGCGTCTCGATCTCGGAGAACTGGAAGTCCGAGTTGGGGTTGCCGAGCTCCTCGGAGAACTCGACGACCAGCCGATCGTCGCCGTCGGCGTCCGCCGCGAGCGACCCGGTCGATCGGGCGTTGGAGGCGAAGGGGACATCCTCGGGCGGGTCCGGCACGATCAGTTTGAGCGCGCCGCCGGCCTCCTCCAGGGCGGTCTCCACCGAATCGGTGATCCGCGAGCGGGCGTCGGGCGAGACGGTCACGCGGTCGACGATCACGTCGATCGTGTGGTCGTAGTTCTGGTCGAGCTCGGGGTCGTCGAGCGTCAGGTCGACCGGCTCGCCGTCGACCTCGACGCGGGCGTACCCGTCGCTCACGAGCTCCTCGAACAGGTCTTCGAACGCTCCCTTCTGGTCGCGGACGACCGGCGCGGCGATCTTCGCGCGGGTCCCCTCGGGAAGTTCGAGGATCTGAGTCACCATGTCCTGGGCGGACTGCTCGCCGACCTCCTCGCCGGTGACGGGGTCGTACTGGGTGCCGATCCGGGCGTACAAGAGGCGGAGGTAGTCGTGAAGTTCGGTGACGGTTCCCACGGTCGAGCGGGGGTTGTTCGCGGCGTTCTTCTGGTCGATAGAGATCGCCGGCGAGAGCCCCTCGACGGCCTCCACCTGCGGTTTGTCCATCTGCCCGAGGAAGTTGCGGGCGTACGCCGACAGCGACTCGATATACCGGCGCTGTCCCTCGGCGTAAACGGTGTCGAACGCGAGCGACGACTTCCCCGACCCGGAGAGCCCGGTGACGACGGTGAACTCCTCGCGCGGGATCCGGACGTCGAGATCCTTGAGGTTGTGTTCCTCGGCGCCGCGGACCTCGATGTAGTCCTTGCTCATTTCGTCCGCTCATAGCGGGCGAGCGCGGGAATACTCGTCGGTCGCGGCGGTCTCCTGTCGGTCTCGCCGCCCGCGGCGATCAGGGCTCGACGAGCTTCGAGGGCGGCGAGAGGTTCCGGCGTCCTCCGAACGTGACGAGGAACAGGAGCCCGACGCCGACCCCGTACGCCGCCATCAGCGGGAGCGTCGCGAGGAACATCGTGATCACGTCCGCGGGGGTGAACACCGCCGCGAACAGCATGATCCCGACGGTGGCCTCGCGCCAGCGGTTCCGGAAGACGCGGTAGGGGACGCCGGCGTTGTTCAACAGGATCATCGCGATCGGGATGTCCGCGAGGAAGCCGATCCCGATCGTCGTGTAGACGACGAGCCAGAGGAAGTCGCTCACCTGATACGTGATGATCATGTCCGCGAGCCGCGCGTCGGTGACGAGCCAGCCGATGAGCCCCGGCGCGATGTAGGCGTAGCCGAGCGCGAAGCCGCCGAGCAGCCCGCCGAGCAGCGCGCCCGCCCAGAGGTACACCTGCCAGATCCGGCCGGCGACGAAGCCGCGCTCGCGGAGGGCCGGCCACGCGTAGTAGAGCGCCACGGGGAACACCGCGACGAGCCCGAGCAGGACCGAGAACTTCACCATGAAGATCAGCGCCTCGACCGGATGGAGCGTGATGATGTTGATCCCGCCTTCGACTTCGGCCGGCACGCGCCGTTCGAGGTCGTTGCGCACCGTCGCGAGACCGCCGAGGTACAGCCACGTGAACGCCGCCGCCATCACGCTCCCGAAGACGGCGACGAGGCGGAACGACCGCGACCGCAGCGAGTCGAAGATGAACTTCAGATCCGTGTAGTAGCCGCCGATGTCGTCTTCGGCCGCCTCCTCCTCGCCGTCGGTAAGCCCGGAGAGGAACGTCGAGCCTGCGCGAGAGGTCCGGTCCTGCATCGCCCCCATCAGCCCGTCTTGGCCGCCGGACCCGCCCGCGCCGCCGGCGCCGCCAGCCCCTCCGGGGCCCGTCGCACTCGCGTTGCCGCTTTCGTCGCCCGCCTCGTTTTCGCCCGTCCCGTCGCCGCCCCCGTTCACCTCGTCGAAGCGGTCGAGGACCGCCTGCGCCTTCTCCGGTCGGTCGTCGTCGATGGCGGCCTGCGCGAGCGCGAGCGACTCCTCCTCGTCCATCTCCGCGAAGGCGGCGGCGGGCGCGGCCCGGACGCCGGCGGCGTCGAGCTCTCTCACGTCGATGGCGGCCGGATCGCCGTACTGGTACCCCGCGCTCGTCGTGTCGAGATCGGCGTAGACGGCCCACAGCGTCGCGACGACGACGAAGACGAGGGCCCACGCGGCGGCGTAGATACCCGCGGCGGTCGCGGGGTCGACGCCGAGGCCCGCGCCCGGTTCGAGGAAGCGCCAGTCGCTGTTGACGAGCCGGAGGAGGTCGTTGACCGCGGTCCGGCCGCCGTACTCGTAGAAGGCGTAGACGAACCCGCCGCCGAGGACGGCCGCGCCGCCGACGACGTTCCAGTGGTTCCGGGCCGCGCCGAGCACGTCGATGCGGTCGGAGCTCCGCTGGGCCGTCACGACGAGCTTCGCGAGGTAGAGGCTGAAGCCGTATAAGGCGATCAGCGGGAACGCCCACATCAGCTGCGTGAACGGGTCCGGCGGCGAGAACACCGCGCCGAAGACGAAGATGGCGACGACCGCGTAGCGCCACTTGTCGCGGAACGTCTCGTACTGGACGATACCCGAGTACGAGAGCCCGGTGATCATGAGCGGCATCTGGCCGGCGAGCCCGAACGACAGCGAGAGGAAGACGATGAACTCCGTCCACATCACGATGGAGTAGGTGGGTTGGATCCCGGCCTCTAGCCCGAAGCCGGCCAGGAACGAGAACATGATCGGGAAAAAGGCGTAGATACCGTAGCCGACGCCGACGCTGAACAGGCCGACGCCGAGGAGGCCGATCCCCGCGACCTTCCAGCGCGCGACCGGCGACTGCGGCCACGCGCCCCGAGCGCGGAGCTCGCCGCGGGAGACGTAGATCAGCGGCGGGATCGCGGTGATCGCCCCGACGATCAGCCCGATCTTCGCCTGCAGGAGGATCACCTCGAACGGGGTGGTCGCGATGACATCGGCCTCGGCGGCGACTGCGGGGGACATGTTCGACTTCGTGACCGTGTACAAGAAGTCCCAGATGTACACGCGGAGCGCCCAGAACGTCGCGAGGAAACCCAGCAGGAAGACGACGAACACCTTCTGAAGGTCCTTCTGAATCGACCGCAGGAACGCCTTCGCCGACTCGCGTCCCTCCGCGAGCGACTGCTGGGTATCCTCGTCGAGGGCACTCGCCATACGGAAGAGGAAGTCCGTCCCCGTTATCAACCTTTTCGACCCGCCTCGCGGCACGCGAGCCGCGGGTCGCGCTCGGCTCCATCCGAAAAGGCCTATAGTCGCCCGGTCGCGAAGGTGAACTGAATGGACGACTCGGACCGGTCGCGCGACGAGCCATCGGCCCCCGATGACGACTCGGTCGCCGACGCCGCCAGCGACGGCGGCGGCACCGACGCGGACGCGCCCTCCGACGACGAGGGGACAGATTCCGTCGAGTCCGAGATCTCTTCGGAGGTCACGCCCGAGGTCGACAGCGTCGCTGACGCCGAGTCGGAGGAGGACACGGAGTCAACCCCCGAGCCGGCCGACGAGGACGCGACCGCCGAGAGCCTCGGCGACGGCGGGACGCCCGCGACGGCCGAGGACGCGGCCGCCGGGACGGTCGAGGACGCGACGATCGCGGACGACGGCGCCGACGACAGCTCCTTCGAGGGGCTGGAGGCGCCGGAGTCTGACGAGGAGATGCCGCTGGCGGTCCACATCGAGGAGATGATGCGGCGGCTCGCCGTCGTCTTCCTCTTCGGCGGGCTCGCGACGCTGGTCGTCGTGACCGAGTCGACGGAGCTCATCAACTACTTCTGGAGCTACCACATCCCCGCGCCGCTGGAGAACCGCCCGCGGCTGTACGGTCCCCTCGAGCTCCCGCTCACGCGGCTGAAGGTCGCCGGGCTCGCGGGCGTCGTCGTCGGCCTCCCGGCGTTCGTCTACCAGACCTACCGGTTCATGAAGCCCGGCTTATACCAGAACGAGCGGCGCTACTACCTCGCGGCGGTCCCGACGAGCCTCGTCCTCGGCGGCATCGGCATCGCGTTCGCGCACTTCCTCGTGTTGCCCGCGATCTTCTCGTATTTCACCACCTACACCTCCGACGCCGCGACGATCGCCTTCGGGCTCGCAGAGACGTTCAACCTCATCGTCATCATGCTCGCGTTCATGGCGATCGTCTTCCAGATCCCGCTGTTCATTATGCTCGCGATCATGATGAACCTCGTCACCCGGCAGTGGCTGGAGGCCAAGCGGCTGCTGTTCTGGGGCGCGTTCCTCGGGATCGCCTTCCTCTTCAGCCCCGATCCGACCGGGATGGCGCCGATCATCGTGACGCTCACGATGATCACCCTGTACGAGGGGACGCTGGCGATACTGCGCTGGACCGGGAACTAGACTGCTGTTCTGCTTTTTATACGTAGACTGTCGTCGTGGCGACTGGCTCTGTGGATCCATCCGCTCGTTTATAAATGGCTGATAACGGACCGACGGTGAACGCCCCCCTCGCGGCTGTCCCTTTGAACCTCACCCCGCGCGGCGACCGTAGCCTCTCGCCTCCCCAGCCTCGCCGCGGCCGCCGATGGCGGCCGCGGGCTCCCTCGCACGCGCTGTTCGCGCCCTCCGGGCGCTCACAGGCGCGCGCCACCGCTGTTATTTATAAATAGTCCTGCGATACGACCGATTTCCGCTCCGCGCTCACTCCCCGCCGAGCAGCTCGACGAGCAGCGCGTTCTGGGCGTGCATCCGGTTCTCGGCCTGGTCCCAGACGAGGGCGCGGTCGGATTCGAGCACGTCGTCGGTGACCTCCTCGCCGCGGTGCGCGGGCAGGCAGTGCATCACCTTCGCGTCGGTGCCGGCGAGCAGGTCCCGATTCAGTTGGAACCCGTCGAAGGCGGCGAGCTTCTCCTCGCGCTGGTCCTCCTGCCCCATCGAGATCCACACGTCGGTGTAGACGACATCGGCGCCGTCGATGACGGCCTCCGGGTCCGTGGTCGGCTCCACGTCCGCGCCGAACGCCGCAGCGCGGTCGAAGACGGCCGGATCCATCCCGTAGTCGGCGGGGGTGGCCACCTGCACGTCGACGCCGGCCATCGCCGCGCCGACGACGAACGACTGCCCGACGTTGTTCCCGTCGCCGACCCACGCGACCGTCGCGTCCTCGCCGACCGTCTCTCGGATCGTGAGTAGGTCGGCGAGCGTCTGGCAGGGGTGCGCCTCGTCGGTGAGCCCGTTGACCACGGGGCAGTCGGCGTACTCGGCCAACGTCTCGACGTCCTCGTGGTCGAAGAGTCTGGCCATCACCCCGTCGACGTACCGACCGAGCACGCGCGCGGTGTCCTTCAGCGGCTCGCCGTGGCCGAGTTGGATGTCGTCCGGGCCGAGGAACATCGCGTGGCCGCCGAGCCGCGTCATCCCCGTCTCGAAGGAGACGCGGGTGCGCGTCGAGGGCTTCTCGAAGAGCATCCCGAGCGTCGCGTCCCCGAGTCGGGGGTCGGTCTCGCCCGCCTTCATCGCGGCGGCGCGGTCGAGCAGGGCGTCCAGTTCGGCGGGCGTCACGTCGTCGATGTCGAGGAAGTCGTCGGTAGCGAGTGGCATCGTGTGTGGTGTGTGAGTGTGGTACGCGGTGTGGTTCGAAAACGGGTGCGTGGCGGGTGTCGGCGGAGCGGTTCGTTACAGTCGCTCCCGGCAGACGTCGGTCAAGACGGTCACGGCGCGGTCCAGCTCGGGCAGCGGGAGCCGCTCGTCGGGCGCGTGGTCCAGGTCGGAGTTTCCGGGGCCGTAGGTGACCATCGGGCAGTCCCACGCGGCCGCGAAGAGGTTCATGTCGCTCGTCCCGGTCTTCCGAAGCAGGCGCACGTCGCCGCCGGCGGACCGGATCGCGACGCGGAACGCCCGCGCCAGCTCCGTCCGGGGACTCTCCATCACGGGCGGCATCGGCTCGCCCCACTGGACCGATCCGGTCGAGAGCTTCGCCTCCGCGAGCTCGTGTATCTCGTCGACCGGCCGCGAGGGCGGGACCCGCAGCTGGACGTCCATCGTCGTCTCCACGGCGAGCCCGTCGTCGCTCAGCCCGCCGTCGATCGAGATGGGCTTCGTCGTCACCTGATCGAACACCGCGGTCTCCGGGTCCTCGGGGGTGAACGCCTCCTCGACGCCGTGCCACCAGTCGATCGCGTGCTGGATCGCGTTCGGCTCCGGCCGGGAGGAGTGGCCCGACTCGCTCGTGTTCACGTACGTCCCCTCCAGCAGTCCGCGGTACCCGAGCGTGATGCCCGTCCAGCCGGACGGCTCGCCGTTGATCACGGCCCCCGGCGCGTCGCGGTCGTCGATGAGGTGCCGCGCGCCGCCGGAGTCGACCTCCTCGCGGACGACGCCGACGAAGGAGACGCCCGTCTTCACGGCCGCGACAGCCATCGCGACGAGCGGTCCCGTCGCGTCGACCGCTCCGCGGCCCCACAGCACGGGCTCGCCGGGCTCGCCGACGCGGACGTCCGACGGCTCCGGTAACTCTCCTTCCGGGGGTGCCGGCCGCACCTCGACCGGGATGTCCCCCGGCACCGTGTCGACGTGCGAGGTCAGGAGGACGGCGTCGTTCGCCGGCGCCCGGACGTTCCCGACCTCGTCGATCCACGCCTCACGGCCGTTCGCCTCGAAGAAGTCGACGAGCCGCTCGGCCGCGCGCTCCTCCTCGCGCGACGGCGAGGGGATCGACACCATGTCGTACAGCAGCTTCCGGGCCGGCGTGTCGCAGGCGGCGGGGTACCCCCCGCCGGCGACGACGTCGGTCCCGGCCGCGGACGACTCGGCGGCCTCGCCGTCCGCCTCGGCGTCGGTCTCGCGTCCCTTCCCGGTCGACATCACCCGATCACCTCCGCGAGGGCGTCGACGACCGCGTCGGCGTGCTCCCGCTCGATCGTCAGCGGCGGGAGCAGGCGCAACACGGTCCGGCCCGCCGGCAGCGCGAGGACCTGGTGGTCGATCGCGAGGTCGCGCAGCAGGCGGTTCGAGCCGCGCTTCACCTCGATCCCGATCATCAGCCCGTCGCCGCGCACGTCGCGGACGTCGTCGCCGAGGCGCTCCTCGACCTGTCCGCGGAGGTACGCGCCGACCTCGGCGGCGTGCTCGGGGAGCCCCTCGCGCTCGATGACGTCGAGCGTGGCGCCGGCGGCGGCCGACACCACGGGCCCGCCCGAGAACGTCGAGCCGTGGTTTCCGGCGTCCTCGGCGATCCAGTCGCGACACAGCGTGGCGCCGATCGGGAGCCCGCTGCCGAGCCCCTTCGCCGTCGTGAGGAGGTCCGGGACCACGTCGTGCTTGTCGGCCGCCCACAGCGAGCCGGTGCGGCCGAGTCCGGTCTGGATCTCGTCCAGTATCATCGCCGCGCCCGACGTCGCCGTCGCGACGCGGACCGCCTGCAGGTACTCCGTGTCGACGGGGTTGATCCCGCCTTCGCCCTGGAGCGGCTCGAGGATCACCGCGGCGGTCTCCTCGTCGACGGCCTCGCGCATCGCGTCGGCGTCGCCGTACTCGACGAACTCCACGCCGCCCGCGAGCGGCTCGAACCCCTGCTTGTACTTCTGCTTCCAGGTGGTCGCGAGCGCGCCCATCGTCCGGCCGTGGAACCCCTGGGTCGTCGCGATTATCTTCTCGCGGCCCGTGGCGTGCCGGGCGAACTTCAGCGCGGCCTCGTTGGCCTCCGTGCCGGAGTTACAGAGCCAGACGTTGTCGACGTCGACCGGCCCCGTCTCGGCGAGCCGCTCGTACAGCGCCGTCCGCGACGCGTGCGGGTACGACGCCTGCACGTACATGAGCTCCTCCAGCTGGCTCGTCGCGGCCTCGACGACCTCGGGGTGGCAGTGACCGACCGGCGTGCAGGCGTAGCTCGCGCCGAAGTCGAGGTACTCGGTGCCGTTCGTATCGGTGACGTACACGCCGTCGCCGGAGGCGATCTCGATCGGCTTCTCCGAGAAGACGAAGCCGCTCACGCGGTCTCACCTCCGGTCTCGGCCCGTTCTGCAACTGCAGAGCGCTCGATCGTCGTTCCCGCGCCGCCGAGCGCGGCGACGAGAGGGTCGTTGACGTTCGCGTCGGCGACGACGACGCGCCCGGCACCGCCGGAGAGCGCTTCCTTTGCGGCCATCACCTTCTTTCCCATGAACCCCTCGGCGGCGCCCTCGACCGCCGCCAGTTCGTCGGGCGTCGCCGCCGACTCGATCAGGGTGTCGGGGTCGTCCGGGTCGGCGTACACGCCCGCCACGTCCGTCAGCAGGACGAGGTCGGCGCCGAGGGCGCCCGCGACCGCCGCGGCCGCCCGGTCGGCGTCGGTGTTGACCGCGGTGACGCCGCCGTCGCTCTCTTTCCCTTCCATCGGGGGCGAGACGACGGGCGTGTAGCCGTCGTCGAGCAGCCCGGAGAGGAGGCCGGCGTTCACCGACTCGATCCGCCCGGAGTGCTCGCCGCGGCGAATCTTCTTCTTGCCGTCCTCGACCACGCGGACCGCCGACTTGCGAGGCCCGGAGAGGAGCCCGCCGTCGACGCCCGAGAGACCGACCGCGTCGACGCCGGCCTCGCGGAACCGGGCGGTCAGCTCCGTGTTGAGCTTCCCGGCCATCGCCATCGTGAACGCCTCCATCGTCTCCGCGTCGGTGAACCGACCCGTGACGCCGGAGGCGGACTCGACGTACTCCGGCTCCATGCCGAGCCGCTCGATCGTCTCGTCGACGACCGTCGAACCGCCGTGGATGACGACGACCCGCCGCCCGTTGGCGGCGAGGTGGGCGACGTCGCCGACCGCGCCGGCCGGGTCGACCGCCTTCGCGCCGCCGATCTTGACGACGACGGGCGGCTCGTCCGCTGGGTCCGTCGCGGCGTCCGCCGCGGCCGCCGCGGCGCCGTCGCCGCCGGTGTCGAACCCCGTCACGGCGACCCCACGGGATGGAGTCCCTGGAAATCCAGACCGGACTCCTCGGGCAGCCCGAGGGCGACGTTCGCCGCGTGGACCGCCTGTCCGGCGGAGCCTTTGGTCATGTTGTCGATCGCCGAGAAGACGACGATACGCCGGTTGCCGGGGTCGAGCTCGAAGCCGACCTCGCCGTGGTTGGTGCCGGCGACCGACTTCGGCTCGGGGTAGCGGTAGACGCCGCCCCCGCCGGAGACGATCCGCATGAACGGTTCGTCGGCGTAGGCGCCGCGGTACGCCGTCCACAGGTCCCCCTTCGAGACCGGCTCGTCGGGGAAGACGTGGCAGGTCGCGCTCGCGCCGCGCACCATGTCGACCGCGTGGACGGTGAAGGAGACGTCGAGCCCGAGGTACGCCTCGATCTCCGCCTCGTGGCGGTGGCCCGTGGGCGCGTACGGACGAACGACCCCCGAGCGCTCCGGGTGCGAGGAGGCCGCGCCGCCGCCGGCGCCGCCCTCCGAGGAGCCGACCTTCACGTCGACGACGACCTCACCCGCGTCTGGGCCGAGCGCGCCGGCGTCGACCAGCGGCTTCAGGCCGAGGATCGTCGCCGTCGCGTTACAGCCGCCGCCGGCGATCAGGTCGGCGCCGGGGAGGTTCTCGCGGTTGATCTCGGGGAGCGCGTACTCCGCGCGCTCCAGGTACTCGGGCGACTCGTGGCCGTCGTACCACTCGTCGTAGGCGTCGGCCTCGGGGAGCCGGAAGTCCGCCGAGAGGTCGACGACGGTGTCCGCGACCTCGAAGTACTCGTCGATCCGCCCCATCGAGACGCCGTGCGGCGTCGCCGAAAAGAGGACGTCGACGGACGCCAGGTCGTCGGGGTCCGAGAAGCGCAGGTCGAGCCCGCGCAGGTTCGGGTGCGACCGGCCGACGGTCATGTTGTCGGCCGACCGCGACGTGGCCTGCACCACGTCGAACGCGGGGTGGCCGGCGAGGATCCGCAACAGCTCGCCGCCGGTGAAGCCGGTGCCGCCGACGACGCTCGCGGTGTACGTCTCGTCGGGGCTCGCGTCGTCCGCGGCGGTCGCTCCGGACTCCGCCGTCATGCGTGCGCCTCCGTGGCGTCACCGGCGCTCATGGCGCGACCTCCTCGCCGTCGGCCGCCGCGGCGGCCTTCGCCTCCAGCCAGTCGACGACCTTCGCCGGAACGTCGACGTCGGTGGCCGAGTCGAGCGCCTTGAACTCGACCGTGTGGTTCACCTCGTGGACGGTGTACTCGCCCGAGCCCTCGCCGCCGTCCGCTTCCGGCTCGACGCCCACCTCCATCAGGTCGACGCCGAGCATCCCGCCGCCGACCGCGTCGGAGGCGCGCTCGACCAGTTCCAACGCCCGGTCGTCGAGTTCGAACGACGCCGTCTCGCCGCCTTTCGCGGCGTTCGTGAGCCAGTGGTCGGAGGAGCGCGTCATCGCGGCGATCGGCTCGCCGTCGACCGCCAACGCGCGGATGTCGCGGCCGGGCTTGTCGACGAACTCCTGCACGTAGAACACCTTGTGCTCGTAGTGGCCGAGCGTCTCCTTGTGCTCCAAGATCGCCTCGGCCGCGTCTCGGGTGTCGATCTTCGCCATCAGCCGGCCCCACGAACCGACGACGGGCTTGAGCACGCATGGGTAGCCGAACGACTCGATCGCCTCCAGCGCGGCCTCCTTCGTGAACGCGACTTCGGTCGCCGGGGTCGGAATGTTCGCCTCGGCGAGCGCGAGCGAGTTCTTCGCCTTGTCGGCGCAGACGTCGCCCGTTTCGGGCGAGTTCACCACCGGAACCCCGTAGCTGTCGAGGAACTTCGTCGCGTACAGCGAGCGGCTCGTCGACAGGCAGCGGTCGACGACGAGATCGAGGTCGCCGACGTTCGCGGTCGTCGACTCCAGGCCGAACCGCTCCTTGCGAACGTCTATCTTCTCGACCTCGTGGCCGCGCTCGCGGAGCTCGTTGAGCAGCAGCTTCTCGTCCTTCCGGATCCGAGAGTAGAGGATCCCTACGTGCATGTCGACCACTCGCGAGTCGCGGCCGTGGCGGTCGCCGCCATCTACTCGCCCCAGTCCTCCTCGAGTTCGGGCGCCTCCTCCAGCGTGACGGGGTCCAGCGAGATGACCTCCAGCTCGGTCCCGGTGACCGGGCTGTCGATGATCTCGCCGACCTCGACGTCGGCCGGAAGCTCGATCTCCTCGCCCGTGATCGGGTCCTCTGCCAGCAGCGTGTCGGTGTCGCTCGTCATCGTGCCAGACACTCGACCGTGAACACTCATAAAGGCTTCGAACCTATTAGATACTTTACATAAAATGGATCGGTCGCTAACGGAACCAGTTCGTCGAAATCGCGCCGTATTGAGATCGAATATCAGATCTCGGTAGTAAGTGTGTCCCCCTATGGGGACGGTCGTCGGCGTCGGTCGGGTCGACGCCGATTCGACCGGCATCGGTCGAGCCGACGGTCACTTCGGGGTCGTCGCGGCTCAGACATAGCTCTCGACCTCCGCGTCCAGCGTCTCGTCCGCGGCGGCGAGGCCGTCGCGCGCGGTTGCCAGGGCGGCGTCGTCCTCCTCGATCCGCGCCTCGACGACAGGGAGTTCCTCGGCGACCGCCTCGGGGGCCGGTCCCCCGGCGGAGTCGCGGCTCGCCACGCTGGCCCCGGGATCGAGCACCGATTCCACGTCCTCTCGACTCACGTACGCGGAGAGGGGCTCGCCGGTGACTTTTCGAGCGGCCTCGTCAACTTTTGCGGCCGCCGCCTCGGGCGAGTCGTCGTCTGCGACCGCCTCCGCGGCGGTCGCGACGATCTCGTGAGCGGTCCGGAACGGCATCCCGCCCATCGCGAGCAGGTCGGCGACGCCCGTCGCCGTGGAGAACCCCTCGCCCGCGGCGTCCGCGAGCGCCGCCTCGTCCCAGTCGGCGGTCGCGACCGCCCCCGCGGCGACCTCGGTCGCCTCCCGCACGTCGCCCGCGATCTCGAACACGCCCGCGTGGGCACGCTGGAGGTCGCGGTTGTACGCGCGTGGGAGCCCCTTGAGCAGGCTCAGCGTGCCCGTCGCCTCGCCGATCGCGTCGCCGGCGACGCCGCGGGTCAGCTCCAGCGTGTCGGGGTTCTTCTTCTGAGGCATGATCGAGGAGGTGGAGGCGTACGCGTCCGACAGCTCCACGAACCCCTTGTTCGAGAAGAGGATCAGGTCCTCCGCGAGTCCAGACAGCGTCGTCGCGAGCGTCGCGCACGCGGTCGCCCCCTCCCCTAGGAAGTCGCGCGAGGAGGCCGCGTCGGTCGAGTTCCGAACCGTCCCGCCGAACCCGAGCAGCTCGGCGGTCCGGTCGCGGTCGATATCGAACGGCGTCCCCGCGAACGCCGCCGCGCCGAGCGGCGACCGATTGACCCGGTCGTAGGCGTCGAGCAGGCGTGCGGTGTCGCGGGCGACCCCGCCCTCGTACGACAACAGGTAGTGCGCGACCGTCGTCGGCTGGGCCGGCTGGAGGTGCGTGTAGCCGGGCATCACGGTCTCGGTGTGCTCGCTCGCCACCTCGACGAGCGCCTCGCGGAGCGCGACCGTGGCCTCGGCGGCCGCGAGCAGGTCCTCGCGCAGGCGGTACCGGATGCAGGCCGCGACCTCGTCGTTGCGCGAGCGGGCGGTGTGCATCCGCCCGCCGTCCGGCCCGACCCGGTCGATGACGGCCGTCTCGATCGCCTCGTGGACGTCCTCGCCGTCCGGGAGTTCGCCGTGGCCGGCGGCCTCCACGTCGTCGAGCGCGCCGAGGATCTCGCCGGCGACCGCGCTATCGACGATCCCCCGCTCGGCGAGCATCACCGTGTGCGCGCGGTCGACCGCGAGGTCGGCCTCGAAGATCGCCGCGTCGGCGGCGAGGCTCGACAGGAACTCGCGGGCGGGGCCGCCGCTGAAGCGGTCGCGGCGAACGGCGGTGCCGCTTCCCCCCGTCGCGTCACTCGCATTTTCGCCCGCGTCTGCCGCCGTGCCGGGGTCGTCGTCGGTCATTCAGTTCTCGTTCGTCTCGTCGTCGGTTCCGCTCCCGTCCGTGGCCAGTTCGGGCTTCGACACCGCCGCCTTCACGTCGTTGGCGAGGCGCTCTTGCAGCCCGTGGTACTTCGCGACGCCGGTGGCGTCCTCCTGCGCGATACCGGCGACGTCCTCGGTGTTGAACGAGGCCATCTCCTCGGAGTAGACGGCGTACTCCGAGTCGCGGGCGACGACGCGGCAGTTGCCGCCGGACACCTTCACCGTGGCCGTCCCCGTCACCACGTCCTGCGTCTCGTCGACGAACGCGTTCAGCGCGTCGACGACGGGCGCGAACACGAGGCCCTGATACGCCTTCTCGGACCACTCCTGCTCGATCCCCTTCTTGAACGAGCGCTCGTTCTTCGTGAGCACGAGGTCCTCGAGCGCCTGGTGGGCGGTCAGCAGGACGGTCGCGGCCGGGTGCTCGTAGTTCTCGCGCACCTTCAGGCCGAGCATGCGGTCCTCCATCACGTCGGTGCGGCCGATCCCGTAGCCGCCGGCGTACTCGTTGAGGTGCTGGATGAGCGGGACGGGGTCCATCGCCTCGCCGTCCACGGCGACCGGGACGCCCTCCTCGAAGGCGACCTCGATCGTGGTCTCACCCTCAGGCTCCGCGGTCCACTCGTAGATGTCCTCCGGCGGCTCGTAGTTCGGGTCCTCCAGCTTCCCGCCTTCGACCGCGCGCGACCAGATGTTCTCGTCGATGGACCAGACGCCGCCGTCGCCGGCCTCGACGGGCAGGTCCTTCTCGGCCGCGTAGTCGATCTCCCACTCGCGGGTGAGCCCGAGTTCGCGGACGGGCGCGATGACCTCCAAGTCGGAGCCGCGCCAGACGGCCTCGAACCGGAGCTGGTCGTTCCCCTTCCCCGTACAGCCGTGCGCGATGGCGTCACAGCCCTGCTCCTCGGCGACGCCCAGGATCGCCTCGGCGATGACGGGGCGTGCGAGGGCGGTCCCGAGCGGGTAGCCTTGGTACGTCGCGTTCGTCTTCACCGCGTCGAAACACAGGTCCGCGAACTCCGCTTTCGCGTCGACGACGTGGAGGTCGAGCCCGAGGGCATCGGCGGTCTCCTCGGCCTCGTCGAACTCCTCGGTCGGCTGTCCGACGTCGACGTTGACGCCGATGACCTCGTCGTAGCCGTACTCCTCTTTCAGAAGCGGTACGCAGACGGTCGTGTCGAGTCCCCCACTGAACGCGAGTGCAACGGTTGCCATTACAGGAGTACAATGGGTTCACGCCCTTAAATTCATCGTTTTAGTTGCCGCAATAAATTGGTTGCGGCGACGCTGCCGGAGGACGTAGCTGTCACTCTCCGAGACGAAACGGCGCGAACGCGACGAGGGATGAAGATTACTGGCCCGAAGGGGCCCGTCGTCGCGCCGCGCCGGAAGCCGGTCGCGGCGGTCGGACGCCTCGTCGCGGTCGCGGGGCTCGTCGGCCTCGGAAGAGAGCGGCGTCCAGACGAGCCTCCGCGCGCATTACAACCATCTAGCTTCGTTCAAATATAAAAGTATTCCGCAACGGCGCCGGACCCGCACGACGGGTGACGTCGAGCGGTCCGGTCCCGGTCGACGCGCGTCAGGCGATCTTCTCGTACTGCTCGGAGAGCTTCTCGGCGGCCTCGTCGAGCAGCTCCGACTCGTACGCGTCGAGCTCCCACTCGACGACCTCCTCGACGCCGTTCGATCCGAGCTTCGCGGGCACGCCGAGCGCGGTGTCGTCGTAGCCGAACTCGCCGTCGAGCACGACCGAACAGGGGAGCACCTCGCCGGTGTCGTTCAGGATGGCCTCGACCGTGTGCGCGACGCCGGTGGCGGGGCCCCACTGCGTGGCGCCTTTCCGGCTGATCACGTCCATCGCCGACTCCTGGAGGTCCGCGAGGATCTCCTCCTTCTCGTCGTCGTCGAAGCTCGGGTCGCGGCCGTTCACGCGCACCTTCGAGAAGACCGGGGCCTGCGCGTCGCCGTGTTCGCCGAGGATCGTCGCCTCGACGTTCTTCACGGGGGCGTCGAAGCGCTCGGAGAGGACGTACCGGAAGCGGGCGGAGTCGAGCCGACCGCCGAAGCCGACCACCTGACCGCGGTCGCGATCGCCCGCCTCGTACAGGTGGCGGTTCAGCAGGTCGACCGGGTTGGAGGTGGTGACGGTGACGAAGTCGTCGTTGTGCTCGGCTAGCGACGAGCCGATGTCCTCCATGATGGGCGCGTTGTCGCCGGCCAGGTCGATCCGGGTCTGGCCCTCCTTGCGCGGGATACCGGCCGTGATGACGACCACGTCCGATCCGGCGGTGTCCTCGTACTCGCCCTGCCGGACGGTCGTGTTCGAGTCGTAGGCGACACCGTGGTTCGTGTCGGCGGCCTGCCCGATCGTCGTCTCGCGCTGGTCCGGGATGTCGACGAAGACGAGCTCGTCGACCACGTCGCGCAGGGCGAGATTGTAGCCGGCCGCGGCCCCGACGGTCCCCGCCGCACCGATGACGCTAACTTTTGTCATACCGTGTGAAGTTGGATCTGGACGGCGAGTAAACGTTTCGGAACTCCACAAACGTCCGTGCGTATTACGGGTCCCGGCCCCGTCAGACCGTCACGAAAACCCTAACTCCCGCGGCCGCGCACTCTCATCCAGTGCCGACGTTCCGTTACCCGTGTCCCGGCTGTCGGACGACCAACAGCCTCCACGACGCCGACTGCGACTTCGAGGGCGTGAGCTGGCCGACCATCGAGAAGGCGTACACGGACCTCCTCACCGTCCTCACCGCCGAGCCCGACGGGATGGCCGAGTCCACGCTCCGCGAGGCGGTCCACAGCGAGTGGGGCGGGCTCCACAAGGCCGCGCTCGACGCCTTGGAGCGCGAACAGCGGGTGGTCGAGGAGAACGCGCGACTCCGGCTGCTCACCGCGGCCGAGTTCAAGGAGCTCGTCTCCGAGCCGACCCGTGAGCCGATGCGGACCGTCTACGAGTACGGCTCCGTCCCCGGCTGCCACGACAACGCCGTCTTCGCGATGGTCGCGTGGTACGAGATGGTCGGTCTCTCGTGGCCCGAGACCCGCGAAAACGTCGTCGAGTGGCTCCGCGAGTCCGGCGCGTGGGACCGCGGTGGCTTCGAGGAGTCGACGCCGCAAGAGCTCGTCGACGCCAAGCGCCACGTGTACGACGAGGGGTACGGCTGGAAGGAGAAGGGGCAGGCCGCGAAGCGCGTCATCGAGCGACACCTGTAGCGGGCGACGCCCCGGCGGCGAACGCGGGAGCGAACCCGTCCGTCTTTTTAACTTCGCGCGCGGCGTCTCGCCACCGTGACACATCCGGAGGCGGGCGCGGCGTCGACCGAAGCCGACGTCCGCGATATCGGCGAGAGCGCGGCAGCCGCCGGCGACGGTCCCCCGCGGTCCCCCGCCGTCGCCAACCCGCGGCGCGCGCTCGCGGTCGTGATCGGCGTCGTGTTCATCGATCTCGTCGGCTTCGGGATCGTGATCCCGATCCTTCCCTTTTACGTGCGGTCGTTCGGCGTCAGCGACGCCTTCATCGGTCTCCTGGCGGCGTCGTACTCGCTCGCGCAGTTCCTCGCGGCGCCCACGCTCGGCCGGCTCTCGGACCGGATCGGGCGCCGACCCGTCCTGCTCGCGTCGCTGGCGACCGCCGGCGTCGCCTGGGTGACGTTCGGCTACGCCGGCGAGTCGGGCGCGCGATTCGGGACCGCCGCGGCGCTGGGGACGCTGTTCGCCTCCCGGACGCTCGCTGGGGCGATGGGCGGCAACGTCGCCGCCGCACAGGCGTACGTCGCCGACATCACGCCGCGGGACCGGCGGGCGGGCGCGCTGGGGCTCGTCGGCGCGTCGTTCGCGCTCGGCTTCGTCTTCGGGCCGGCGATCGGCGGGCTACTCGCCGCCGACCCCGTCGTGGCCCGCGCCGACGCCCTCTTCCCCGCGTTCGTCCCGGCGACGGCGTACTCGCTCCCGAGCTTCGCGGCGGCCGGGATGAGCTTCCTCGCGGTCGGCGTCGGCGCCGCCTTCCTCGAAGAACCGACGCTGGCTCTTATGCACATCTCCGGGCCCACGGGCCGAAGGCG
>NZ_JARANT010000043.1 GCF_029889805.1 Halorubrum sp. Boch-26
GCCGGCCAGACCGCCGTCGCGAACCTCGAGAGCGCGGACCGGCTCGCCCGCGCGGCGGAGGTCGACCGCCCGGCCGACGCCGACCCGCCGACCGTCGCCGTCGCCGTCGACCTGCCTGACCGGATCGCCGGCCGCCCCTATCGGATCGCGGTCGATACCCGGAGCGTGACGCTCCGGACCGACGATCCGGAAGCGGTCGCCGAGATCCCCCACGTCGTCTCCCTCCCCGTCGAACCGTCCCGCGTGCGGGGCGGTCCTATCCGGATCCGGTACAACGGCTCGGTCGGGCAGTTGGAGGTGACGGAGCGATGAGCCCGCGGCGGGACCGGACGGTCTCGGTCGGGGGGGTCGCCTCCCTCACCGCGGACGACCGCGGCGTGAGCGACGTCGTCGGGTACATCCTCGTCTTCTCGCTGATCACGATCACGATCGGGACCGTGTTCGCGGTCGGGATCACCGGGGTGGAGGACCGCCGGGAGGCCGAGCGCGTCGCCAACGTCGAGCGCGCGTTCGACGTGCTCGACGACAACCTCCGGGACGTCCAGCGGTACGACGACCCCAGCCGGGCGACGGAGATCCGGCTGGCCGGCGGCACCCTGTCGGTCTCGGAGGAGACCCGCGTCGTCCTCGCGAACACCAGCGATCCGGACGCGCTCGACAACCGAACGCTCGACCAGTGGTCGTCGCGGACGATCGCCTACGAGGAGGGCGACACGACGATCGCCTACGAGGCCGGCGCCCTCGTTCGCGGCGACGGCGACGGCTCGGTGATGCTCTCGGAGCCGCGGTTCGTCGCCGCCGACGGCCGGACGACGCTCCCGGTCGTCGCGCTGCTCCGCGGCGGCGGAGAGGAGGGCGTCACCGGCGACGGCACCGTTCAGATTACCGTGGCCGAGGACTCGAACGCCGACTCGGAGACCGCTCGCTTCGGCGCCGCGAGCGGCGAGACGCTGTACCTCTGGGTGGAGACGGACCACCCGGACGCGTGGGCGCGCTACTTCGAGCGCGCCGACGGATTCAACGACGCGACTCCCGCGGGGACCGACGGCCTCGCCGCGGCGGAGCTGTCCCACGACGACCTGGTGTACGTGCGAGAGACGGTCCGGATCGTCGGGCTGCAGCGCTGACCGGCGGGCGAAGCGGTCGAGTCGGCCGCGGAACCGCTTCCGCTCAGTCGTCCTCGATCGTCACCCGGTGGCGGGAGACGTGGAGGTGACTCACCACCGGAACGGACTCGCCCTCGAACGGATGGCGGCCGGTGAGCGACTCGTCGTAGTGGAGGCTGAGATCAGCATCCGTGAACCCGAAGCTCCCGGAGATGAACGAGCCCTTAAACGTCATCTGGTTTTTGAGCGTCACGTCGCTCGTCGGGGCGTACATGATCCCGGCGAAGTCGACCCCGTCGGTCTGGTTCCCCTCGAAGTAGATCTCGTCACCGCTCGAGTAGAGCCACATCTCCCCGGTCGCGTCGTTGTCGGCGACGATACTCGCCTCGTTTCTCACGGTGACGCCGCCGGTGTTGTACAGCTCGAAGCGGGTGTCGTCGGCCGTCGTGATCGACGCGTCGTTCCGCACGTCGATCAGCCCGCCGACGAACAGCTCGTTGCGGTTCACGCCCGTCGCGCGGAGGGTCGACCCGTCCCGCATCGCGACGTCGCCCTCGACGAGGACCGCGATATCGTCGCTCTCGTCGGTGTCGTCCTCGCCGACGAACTCGACCCTGCTGCCGTCGTCGCTCACGTCGAGTCCGCCGTTGACGTGGACGGTCGACCCGTTCTCGACCCGGAGCGTGCTACCGTTCGAGACCGAGACGTCGCCGTCGACGTACGTGTCCTCGCCGATCGTCCGGACGCTTCCGTCGTCGTGGACGAGTCCGCCGTCGATCGTCTTGCCGGATTCGAGGTCTTGGTCGCGGATCCGGTTCATCCGCTCGGTTATGGCCCCCGAGATGGGGTCCGCGCTGTCGAGCGAGTCGTCGGTCAGCATCTCACCGGTGACGTTCAGCTTGTCCTCTTGGCCGGACGGGATGTTGTACGACTCCGCGACGAGGTCGCCTCGGATCGTGATGATGTCGGTGCCACCGCCGCCGCCGGCCGTGAGGCGGAACTCACCGGTGGTCTCGACCACCGCCTTACCGCTCGCGTCCGAAGCGTTGTACGAGCCTTCCGTGGAGTCGTAACTGTCGGCGTACAGCGAGTCGATCCCCCCCGTGTCGAGTCGCGACCGACCGACGGCCGAGACGCTCGCACTGAGCGTCGGATGGACGGTCTCCGTGCGGAGCGCGACGCGGACCTCCGTGGGCGACACCTGCGTGACGTTCGCCCGCGTCCGGGTCTCGAAGAATCGCCCCCACGCCTCCGCGTACTCGCTCTCGACCGTGATCGTGACGTTCCCGCCGAGCAGGGGGTTCGAGACGTTCTCGGAGGGGAACAGCCCCTCCGGGTGCTGCGACGTGCCCGTCACGACCGCCGCGTCGCCGAGCCGTCCGTCGACGCCGTCGATCGTCACGAGGGGCAGCGTGAGGGTGTCGCCGCGGTAGTGGAACTCGGGTGGCGACACCATCCACGAGCCGTCGCCGTTCGACCGCCAGACGCCGCCGCCCTGGTACGCGACCCGGTCGCCGTCCCGCTCGTAGACGATGGCGCCGAGCGTGACGTTCTCGGTTACGGTTTCCACTCCGCCGGTCTCGTTTTCGGCCTCCACCTCGACGCGCATCACTCCCGACTCGCCGTCGACGCGCACGTCGGAGCTCCGACCGGGGTCGAGCCGGACGCGCTGACTCGTCGACCCGCCGTGCGCGACGAGGCTGGCCTTCGAGTCGAGCTGCGTCATCGCCCCCTCGATCCGCTGGACGTCGGCCGACGACTGCACGTCGTCGAGCGCGGTCGAACCGATCCCGACCGTTATCCCGACCGCCGTGATCGTGAGTCCCAGCAGAAGGACGGCTCCGATCACCTCGCTCTGAGCGCGGTCGGGACTGTTCATGCGGCCGCCTACCCCGGCTGCACTGATAAACGTCGACGTCCAAGTATCGGATCTGAGAGCGGTAATCGATCGCCCTCGACCGCCGAGCGCGCCACCTAAGCCGGCGGAGCCGCTCGGTACTGCTATGACCGAGGAGCTGTACCTCGCCGACGACACGGTGACCACGTTCGAGGCGACCGTCGACCGCGCGCTCGACGACCGCGTGGTCCTCGACCGGACGCAGTTCTACCCGACGGGCGGCGGTCAGCCCCACGACACGGGGACGCTCCGCGTCGTCGACGGAGAGCGCGAAGACCGCTGGCGGGTGGTCGACGTTCAAAAGACGGACGCGATCTACCACACCCTCACACCGGTAGACGCGGGGGACGACACGGACGGCGAGGCGGCGAGCGATCCCGGTGCGACGGCCGGCGGTGAGGCGGCGAGCGATCCCGGTGCGACGGCCGGCGGCGACGCCCTCTCTCCCCCTGAGCCCGGCACCGCCGTCGTCGGCGAAATCGACGCGGCGCGCCGGGCCGCCCACTCGAAGTACCACACCGCCCAGCACCTGCTTTCGGCGCTGCTGTTAAACGAATTCGACGCCCCGACGACCGGAAATCAGCTGTACGACGACCACGCGCACCTCGACGCGGCGTACGACCGGTTCTCCGAAGCGGACCTCGACCGCATCGAGGCGCGGCTCAACGAACTCGTCGCCGACGCACGTCCCGTGACGAGCTACGCGATGGACCGCGCCGAGGCGGAGGAGACCCTCGACCCCGAGCGCACCCGCATCGACCTCCTCCCCGGCTCGATCGAGGAGCTCCGGATCGTCGAGATCGGTTCGGCGGGCGCGGACGAAGCGGGTCTGGGTGTCGACGCCGACCCCTACGACCGTACCGCTTGCGCCGGGACCCACGTCGGTGACACCGCCGAGATCGGCGAGGTCGTCGTCACCGGTCGAGAGACGAAGGGGAGCGACGAGGAGCGCGTGCGGTTCGCGCTCGCCGAGGACCTCGACGGCGACGAGTGACGCGTCGGAGTCGAGCGACGCCATCGGGGACGCTCCCGCTCGCCCGCGATCCCGTCGTTTATATACGATCCGCGGTTGGTTCCGCCATGAAGTTCTGCGACGAGTGCGGCTCGATGATGAAGTCCGGCGAGGGCGAGGACCACTGGGTGTGCGGCTCCTGCGGCAACGAGATCGGCCGCGACGACGGCGACGACGAGTGGACCACCGAATCGCAGGTCGAGTCGGAGGTCATCGACGTGAGCGACGCGGAGGACAAGGGGCTCCCGCAGACGACCGCGCACTGCCCGGAGTGCGGCAACGACCGCGCGTACTGGTACATGCAGCAGATCCGCTCGGCCGACGAGTCCGAGACCCGCTTCTTCGTCTGTACCGAGTGCGAGCACAAGTGGCGCGAAGACGACCACTGAACCGCCCCAGATCGGCTGCGGCGACCCGATTCTCCGACGCTCCGACCTCCCGGCTCGCCCGCTTTTAATTACCTCGCCGGCGAACGGCGACCATGGACCCGCCCGCCGTGCCCGCGGACCGCCTCGACGGCTGGCGACGCGTCGCCGAGACGACGGACCGGCCGTTCGCCGCCGGTCCCGTCTCGGTGACCGCGGGCACGGTGCGATACGAGCGGTCTGACGCCCCGGCGCCGCGGCCGTTCTGTTTCGCGAGTCGCCTGCAGATTCGCCCCGAGACCGCGCCGAACGCCGCGCTCACCCGGCTCGTCGAGCGCCGGGCGCGGGAGGGGTTCCGCGACCGGCTCGCCGAGCGCGACATCGCGGCCGTCGAGCGACGCGGCGACCGCGGGATCGCGATCGACGACCCGGCCGCCTCGCGCGCGACGCTCTGGACCTTTCGAGGCGACTGCCGAGTCGACGAGGCCGGCGGCGACGGCGCCGTCGGCCCGGACGGCGAGGGGAACGCCGCGGGCGACGCGGTCCCGATCGAGGCGCTGCTCGCGGTGTGGGCGACGGACGAGTACCTCCTCGCCGGCGGCGCCTACCCGCTCTCCGCGGACGCGTATCCGAACGGCCGGAGCGCCGACGACGCGCGGCGGGAGCTGCTGGGGATCGTTCGCGGCGTTCGCTCGCCGGCGCGCGAGGGCGAGGGAACAGACGACGAGTAGCGGGCCGCGACGCCCGCACCCGACTCAGCAGTCCACGGAGCCCGCGCCCGACTCGATCGGGGAGCCGTCGTCGCGGTACTCCGAGTCGTCGATCTCGCCGCCGAACATCGGGAGGTTGAGTTCGTACGCGTACAGCACGTCGAACGCCGCGAACGGGTCGACCCCGTTCGCGACGGCCTCGCGGGCGGTGAGCCGGACCCCGGCGGCGAGCGTCACGATAGGGTTGTCGTCGAGCGTCCCGGCCGCCTCCACCCCGAACTCGTTGCCGGCGGCGGGATCGGTCAGGACGGAGAGGTGGACGATCGCGTCGATCGTCGCGCCCGTCTCGCCGATCGATATCGGATACCCCTCTCCCGCGAAACAGCGCGTCGGCGGTGTCACGGCGTCGCCCTCCGCGAGCGGTCCGTCGGGAGCGTCACCGGTCGTGGTGTCGCCGCCCGGCTGCGTCGCCGCCGCGCCGCCGACGGCCGCTCCGCTCGCGGCGAGCGCCGAGGCGAGGAGCAGCGCGGCCGCCAGCACCCCGAGCCGGACCGTCGGGTGACGAGTCATCGGGTCAGGCTACGACGGACGCACCTAAAACGCCGCGGCCCTCTCTATCCGATCTGATACTCGGACGCGGCGTCACGTCGACCCGAGTAAGCCCTCGACGAGCAGCTCTCCGGAGGCGACGTTGGTCGCCAGCGGGATGTCTTTCACGTCGCAGACGCGCAGCAGCGCGGAGATGTCCGGCTCGTGTGCCTGCGCCGTGAGCGGGTCCCTGAGGAAGACGACGCCGTCGATCGCGTCGCTGGCGATCATCGCACCGATCTGGAGATCGCCGCCGTACGGGCCCGAAGCCTGCCGGTTCACGGCGAGACCCGTCTCTTCTGTGATGCGTTTCCCGGTCGTTCCCGTCGTCACGAGCTCGCAGTCGTCGAGGACCGCGGCGTGTTTCGTGACGAACTCGACCATCTCGTCTTTCAGCTCGTCGTGGGCGATGAGCGCGATGCGCATACCGGGCCTACTCGGTCACGGCTCTTAAAAGGCCACGCGACCGTCGGGGAGGCTCACGCTGACGTCGGACCCGCCCGACCCGCCGTCACGGATTCCCGCTCCGCCGGACCGTTTATACGGGCGATTGACTCGCCGGCAGCTGCACCGTTACCGTGGTCCCGTCGTCGGTCTCCGTGAACGCGAGCGATCCGTTCACCTTCCGAACGATCCACGTCGCGAGCCAGAGGCCGACGCCGCTGGCGTGTTCGAGCGGCGTCTCCGTTCCCTTGTCGATCGGCTCGATCTCGTGGTCGGGGATCCCCGGACCGTTGTCCCTCAACCGAAGCCGGACGGCGTCGCTCTCGCCTTGCGCCTCGCTCGTGATCGAAATCGTCACTCGCGGCCGCTCGGTGTCGTTGTGTTTGATCGAGTTGGTGAGTAGCTCGTCGAGCGCCGAGACGACGACCTCGCCGGCGTCGACCCACGCGGATTCCGTGCAGTCGAGCGTGATCGCGACCTCCGGATGTCGGCGACGCTTGGACGCGACCAACTCCTCGATCTCCGCCGCGAGATCGACCACGTCCCCATCTGACTCCTTCAGGCGATCGGTCAGGTGAGAGAAGCGTTCGTTGCGCTCGATCATCGTCTCGATCGTCCGTTCGATCGTTTCGAGGCGTCTCCGGGCGTCGGGGTCCGTGACGTCCGCTCGGAGGAGCGACGCGTTCCCCTGGATGGTGGTCGCCTCATTCCGGAAGTTGTGTCGCAACAGTCGATTCAGAACCGCTAGCTGTTGCTCCCGCTGCCTCTGGTCCGTCACGTCCCGAAGGCTGATCAGTCGCCCTGTCAGCGTCCCGAAGCCGCGCTGAATGGGAGAGACCCGCACGTCGTAGTACTGAACTGCACTCTCCTCTCGACGTTCGAGCTCCGTCTGGAGCGTTCCGCCGCCGTTCGACGCTCCGTCAATCACGTCGGCGAGGGCGGGGAACGCATCGTCCAGCGGTCGACCGACCACCTCCCTGATCTCCCCGCCTAGGAGGGACTCCGCGGCCGGATTTCCGTCGACGAGTCGGTCCCGCTGATCCACGACGAGGACCGCGTCGGTCATGCTCTCGATCAGTTCGTCGCGGGCTACTTCGCGGACCATCGGAACGATATCGAGCAGCCGGTGCCGAACGGTGATGACGACCAGCACAGTGCCGGTGATCGAGAAGCCGATGATCGTCGTGTCGAGCGCGGGAGGCGCGGCTCCGAGGAGGAACACCCCGTTGCCGATCCACGGGGAAAACACCGCAACCAGCAGTCCGATCGCCTGACTGCGGAACAGGTGGTCGGAACGGATCAGCAGCCGGAGGATTAGGACCGTTCCGACGAGCAAAAGCAGATACGAGTACGCCGAATGGATCCAGAACACCGGTCCGGGGGTGGACGTCAACCCGCTCAGCGACCCGTACGACACGAGACCCATCGAGGTTCGAAACAGTCCGTGGCTTCCGTTCGTCCAGATCGCGAACAGCACGAGCGACGGCTCTACCGACAACAGGACCACGGTCCGTCTGGTTACCCACGTGCTCCGACCGGTGTACACGAGCACGAAGAGCAGCCACATGGCGATGACGACGACGACCCCGCCGTATTGAACGTTCGCCCAGAATACGGCCGTCGAAAGGCCGGAACTGACGAGCTCGCCGACCTTACCGGTCGCCCAGAGGGTGACGCCCGAAAGCAGTACCCCGAGCGGAAGCGCACCCCCAATGTCCCGGTTCCGCAGGGCGATGACTGAGAGGGGCGCCGACAGCCCACCGGCCACGGCGATCAGCACCAGATATAAAAGATGATGCGATGACATTAGGGGTCTGTGTGCGACATACTCGTCGGCTCTCTACTCGGATTCGGACCGCTTGGTCCTCGGTGTGTATCGGCCGGGGAAACCGAGCGACGGCCCCACGGGTGCCCTCCGGTGAGACACCGCGACGGGTGCGCCGCTCGCCGCTCGCCGCGGCGAGGTCATGTACAAATTTCCGTCAGAACGATATAAAAAGGCCCGTGTTAAAATATCTCGGTCAATATTTGGAACTCCGAGACCGGTTCTGAAACCCCGGTGTCGGCGAGTCGAACCCGCGTGGCCGAATCGGCCGCCCGACCAGCGCCGCTCCGCCCGGTGTGACCTACTTGAACCGGAACGTCTCCAAGTTCTTCGGCGCGAACGTCCGCATGTTGTAGTCGTGGTACAGCGCCGAGGAGAGGTCCTGCACGGAGCGCTCGTCGCCGTGGACGCACAGCACCTTCTCGGGCCGCGGATTCATCGTCTTCACGAAGTTCTCCAACCCCTGCCGGTCGGCGTGGCCGGAGAAGCCGTCGACGACCTCGGTCCCCATCTCTAGGGTGAGGGTGTCGCCGCGGCTCCCGCCGCCCCAACCGTCGACCGGGATCTCGTCCCAGCCGTTCTGGATCCGGCGGCCGAGCGTCCCCTGCGCTTGGTAGCCGACGAAGACGAGGTTCGAGTCCGGGTCGGGACCGATGTGGCGGAGCCACGACATGATCGGTCCGCCCTCGATCATCCCGGAGGTGGAGATGATGATGCACTCGTCGCCGTCGGCGACGTCCTGTCGCTCGTCCTCGCCGGCGTCGATGTGGTTGAACTGGTCCGCGAGGAACGGGTTCTCGTCGTCGTGGAAGATCCGGTCGCGGAGGTCGTCGCGGAGGTACTCGGGATAGGTCGTGTGGATCGCGGTCGCCTCCCAGATCATGCCGTCGAGGTGAACGGGCATCGTCGGGATCTCGCCCTCGCGCATCGCCTCCTCCAAGACGAGCATGATCTCCTGGGAGCGTCCCACCGCGAACGCGGGGATGACGACCTTCCCGCCCTGCTCGTAGGTCTCGTTGATGACGTCTTTGAGCGCCTCCTCGGAGTCGGCCTGATCGGTCTGGTAGTCGTCGCGGCCGCCGTAGGTGGACTCTAAGACGAGCGTCTCGACCCGCGGGAAGTCGTTGACCGCGCCGTTGAACAGTCGGGTGTCCTCGTAGTGAATGTCGCCCGAAAAGGCGACGTTGTAGAGCCCGTCGCCGATGTGGAAGTGCGTGACGGCGCTCCCGAGGATGTGGCCCGCGTTGTGGAAGGTGAGCTTCACGTCGGGCGCCACGTCGGTGACGTCGCCGTACTCCAGCGGGATGGTGTGTTTGATCGCGTCGCGGACCTGCGCCGACTCGTACGGGGGCGTCCGCCCCTCCTTGGCGGCGACGTCGAGGTAGTCCAGCGTGAGCAGGCCCATCAGGTCACGGGTCGGCTCCGTGGTGTAGATCGGGCCGTCGTAGCCGTATTTAAAGAGAAGCGGGACCAGCGCCGAGTGGTCGAGGTGGGCGTGCGTGAGGACGACGGCGTCGAGCGTGGCGGCGCCGGCGCCGAGCGCCTCGGGGACCTGCAGGTACGGCACCTCGCCCTCCGCGCCGGGCTTGTCGCCGCAGTCGATGAGGATGCGCGTCTCCGGCGTCGAGAGGATGAACGCGGCCCGGCCGACCTCGCGGCAGCAGCCGAGCGTCGTGATCCGGACCCACTCGTCGTCGGACATCTCTTCGCGGTGGATCTGGCGGCCGACCCGCTCGAGGATGTCGCGGCGCTCCTCGCGCTCGGTCTTCAGGAACCCGCGCACGTTCGAGACGGTGGAGGACTCGATCGGCGGCGTCCGAACGACCTCGGGGGTCCAGCCGACCTCCTGAGTGATCTCCCGCAGCGTGGAGCCGCGGCGGCCGATCACCATCCCCGGCTTCTCGGCCTCGATGACCACCTCGCCGGTGTCCTCGTGGAAGTCGAGGTCGGTCACGCCGGCGTCCTCGGGGATCACCTCGCGGACCTCCTCCTCCGCGCGCGCCGGCGGGGAGAGGGCGCTGGGGTCGGGGCGGACCGTGATTCGTTTCCGGAGCTTGGAGGCGAGCCGGCGGATCAGGTCGCCGTCGCCGGCGAACCGCTTCGGGTCGCGGGTGTACACGACCAGCTCCGGGCCCTCGTACTTGACATCGGTGACCGTGATGTCGTTCGGAATCTCCTGTTCGATCTCTGATTTCAGGGTATCGAGCTGCTTGTCGACTTGACTCATATCTTACCGCGGGTAGTGGGGTCGCCGCCGCCGTCGAGTCGGGCCGGGTGCCGGTACGTGGCTCGTCGCCGAACGGTCGACCGTGACGGGGTAGGCATAGTGGTAGTACTGTCCGTAGGTGGTACCGTGCGGGAACAGCCAGCGAAAACCCGCTTAGATGGACGTACACCCCCGTTGTTATAAAACCCTTCGCAAAGGGCAAGCCCCTTGCCCGCCGGCGCGTACGCGAAGCCATGCGCGTCACCCCGGAGACGGTTCGCGAGGAGTACGCGTGGGTTCGCGACCGCGCCCCGGTCGTCGTCCCCGTGATCAACGAGACCCGCGACCGACTCGGGACGCTGTTCGAGACGGAGGTCGATTCCGTGACTCCGGAGGCGTACCGCCGCGAGGTCGACGCCGTCTTCGCCGACGGCGAGGTCGCCGTCAACGTCGCCGGCTGCGTCGCGCTCCTCCGCGGCCTCGACGTCGCCGGCGACTACCCCGGCTTCGTCGTCGACGAGGTCCTCGGCCGCGAGTTGGCGGCGACGATCGCCGGCGGTCGCCCGCTTTCGCTGCTCGCTCAGGCGACGTTTCACTTCGTCGACGTCCGCGTGAGCGAGGACGAGACCGCCGACGGCGCGGGCGCGGCCGGCGCCGACGACCTCGACGCCGCGCTCGCCGCGGGCTTTCAGACGCGGCTCCCCGGCTGGGAGTGGCGGGAGGGAGAGAGCCCGTTCGCGGTCGGGTCGGACCTCGACGACTGACGCTACGACGTGAACTTCCTGACGAACTCGTACCCCCGATCGAGCAGCGCGTCCGGGAGGAACCGCGCGAGCACGCCGACGCGGGCGGCGGTCCCCGGCTGGACCCGCGCCGGGGGGCGCGTCGCGCTCGCGGCGTCGTAGATCGCGCCCGCGACGAGCTCGGGTTCGACCGCCCCGGGACCGCCGCCGCCGACGAGCTTCGCGTCCTCGAACAGCGCGTAGAACTCCTCGTAGGCGGCGGAGCGGTCGACGCCGTCGTCTCCTGACTCCTCGTTCTCTGTTCCGTCCTCCCCGTCCGGGTCGACGCCGGCCTCCGCCTGCGCGCGGTTCGAGAAGTTCGTCTTCACCGGGCCGGGTTCGACGACGACGACGTCGATCCCGTGCTCGGCGACCTCGTTGCGGAGCGCGTCCGACATCGCCTCGACCGCGAACTTCGAGCCGCAGTACACCCCGCCGCCGGGGAACGAGACGCGCCCGGCGACCGACGAGACGTTGATAATCGTGCCGTCGCGCTCGCGGCGCATCGCCGGTAGCACCGCCCTGGTGAGCCGGTGCGGCCCGTACACGTTCACGTCGAACTGCTCGCGGACCTTCGCGGTCGGCACGTCCTCGATCGGTCCGAACTGGCCGTACCCCGCGTTGTTAACGAGGGCGTCGATCGCGCCCTCCTCGTCGAAGATCCGGTCGACGACGCGGTCGACGTCGGACTGGTCCGTCACGTCGAGCGTGGCGAGCTCGCAGCCCGCCTCGCCGAGCGTCTCGATGTCCGCGGGGTTCCGCGCGGTCGCGTACACCGTCCACCCCTCGTCGTTGAACGCGTGCGCCGCGGCGCGGCCGATACCCGAGGAACAGCCGGTGATGAGTACCGTCTTCTGCACGCGTCGTCGGTCGGCCCCCGTCGGCATAACTCTCCCGACCGGGAGGCGGTCGGCCGCGGCCGTCAGTCAAAAAGGCGACTGCGGCGGGTCGCTTACTCCTCGTCGTCGTCCGCGTCGTCCGCAGTCTCGTCCTCGTCGCTCGCGAGCAGGTCGCGCTCGTCGAGGATCGCCTCGATCTCCTCGTTCGACCGCTCGGTGTAGCCGTCGTCGTCGCCGACGGTGATGGTGGCGACGCCGACGCCGTCGGGCGCCAGTTCGCCGTCGTTCGACTGCGCGAGGGTGTCGAGCGCGAGCTCGACCGCCTCCTCGGTGGAGATGTTCTCCTCGTACTCCGCTTCGAGGTAATCTCGGAGGTCGCTCCGGTCGGAGCCGATCGAGAGCGCCTGCCACTCGTAGGGGGTGCCGGAGGGGTCGGTCTCGAAGAGGCGCGGCTCGCCGTTCTCGATCCCGCCGACGATCAGCGCGACGCCGAAGGGGCGCGCGCCGCCGATCTGCGTGTACTGCTGGATGTGATCGGTGATGTTCTTGGTGAGCGTCTCGATGCCGATCGCCTCGCCGTAGCGCAGGCGGTTCACCTGCGCCTGCCGGCGCGCGAAGTCGATGAGCTGGCGGGCGTCGGCGACGTGGCCCGCGCTCGCGACGGCGACGTGGTCGTCGGCCTTGTGGAGCTTCTCGATGCTCTCCGGCTCCATCAGCGGGGAGCGGGCGCGCTTGTCCGCCGCGAGGACGACGCCGTCCTCGGCGCGGACGCCGACGCTCGCCGTCCCGCGTTTCACCGCCTCCCGGGCGTACTCGACCTGGTAGAGCCTGCCGTCGGGAGAGAAGATGGTGATTCCTCGGTCGTACGCCTGCTGTTGGGATTGACCCTGCATGATATCACTCGATGTCGAACGCCGCCGCGCCGACGTAACCCGACTCGGCCCACACGTCGCACGCGTCCTCGCGCACGACGGCGGGTCGCTCGGCGTCCCGAAACGCGACGTCTCGCTGTGTAGAATTAGCGCCCGCGCGACCCATATATCTTTCCTCACAGGCACGTACCGTCCCCGATATCCCACGGACGCGGATCCCGACCGGGTCGCCGTCGACCTCGCTCACGCAGGTGATCGCCGCTCGGGCGTCGTCGACGTGTCCGTGCCGCACCTTTATCACCGCCTCGCCGACGCCGTCGTCGTGCGCGAACGAGAGCAGCGTGAGGTCGGCGTCGGCGCTGCCGGCGTCGCCGATCAGGTTGCCGGCCGCGTACCAGAGCGCGCGCTGGAACGCGCGCCGTCCGAGGTCGACATCGGGCCACGTCTCGATCTCGACCGCGACGTACCGCCAGCGCGGCCGGAGGTGTTTCGGGAGGTGTTTCACGGCGCGGTCACCCGGAGAGCTCGGCCCCGGGCTCGCCGTCGCCCCGGTCGCCGAGTCGTTCCGCGACGATCACGGCGACCTGATCGTGGACCCGCTCGACCGCGGTCACCGCGAACCCCTCGGCGGTGAACGCCTCGACGAGCGTGCCCACGGTGGCGGGGTCGTCGACCTCGGGGCCGTAGAACGGCGCCTCGGGGTCCGGATCCTCGAAAAAGGCCACGTCGCCGAGGACGATCCGACGGGCGCCGGTGGCGGCCATCTCGCGGATCGCCTCGCGCTTCTCGTCGTCGCCGAGGTGATGGAGGGCGAAGTTCGAGGTGACGACGTCGATCCGCTGGTCCGGGTCGACCTCGGGATCGCGGAACTCGCCGTACGCGAACTCGACGTTCGCGAGGTCGCGCTGATCGGCCTTGCGGCGCCCCTCGTCCATCATGCCTTCGCTGATGTCGCGAGCGAGCACGCGATCCGCGTCGGGCGCGAGCGCCAGCGCGATGGCGCCCGTGCCGGCGCCCAGATCGAGGACTGCGTCGTCGGGGTCCGGGTCGGCGTAGTCGACGACGAGGCTCGCGCAGGCGTGGTACTCGTCGCTCTTCGAGTCGTCGTACTCGGCGGCCTTCTCGGAGAAGCGCGCGGCGTGCTCCTCAACCGTCTTCTTCATACCTGCCACGTCGGACCCCCGGCTCTATGAAGGCCTCGGAGCGCCGCTCCCGGTTGCGCGCCGCGATCGACTCCCACGCTCGGAGTCCCCCCCGTATCCACTCGGGATCGAAGCCGACGGCTTCGGCGGCGGCGACCAGCTCGCGCGGCGCGCGGAGTTCGAGGTGCGACCGCGGGTTCGCGCTGACGACGTGGGGCGCGTCGTAGTAGGTGACGATCTCGCGGAGCTTCCGGAGGTCGGAGAGCGCCCGCACCCGCTTCCCCCCGCTCGCGCGGAGCAGCGGGCCGAGGTCGAACTCCACGTGGACCCCGTTGTCGCGGGCCGCCTTCGCGAGGACGTGATTGAAATCGCCCGGGCCGTCCATCGGACGCGCGAGCACGTCGACGCGCGGCTCCTCGACCGCGAAGCGGTTGAGGCCGTCGTCGCCGCCGACGAGGCAGACGACGGTGCGCTCGGGCCGGTAGTTTCCCACCGCGCCGGAGGCGCTCGTGGCGTCGTCGGCGTCGATCTCGACCGCGTCGACGACGTCGACCCCGTGCGCCTCGCGGAGCGCGGCCGCCTCGCCCGAGGGCTCGCCGTCTTCGCCGGCCTCGTTGCCGGCGTCCCCGCCGGCCGGAGGGAGCGCGTCCCGCGTGCGGACGACGATCCCGTCGTAGCCGTACCGCGCCGCGGTTGCGGCGTGGCGGGCGACGGTCGCGTCTCCGTCGGGATGGGCGTGGACGGCCTCGTACATGGCCGTCCGTTTCGGCTCCGGTGGTATCGTCGTTGCGCTTTCGGAACGACGACGGCGATCACACGGTCCGGTTCCGCGGTCACTCCCGCGGGGGTCGCTCTCGCGTCTGCTGCCACTGCGGTCGCGGGTCCTCCGGGGTGAGCTATCCCCCGAACCCCTCCGGGTCCGGCTCGTCGAACGCCCCCCGCCTCGATCGGTCGACCGCCGCCTTCGCGAGCGCGAACGGGACCACGTACGCCAACGCGATCGGGTCGAGGCCGCCGCGGCCGCTCGCCGTCGGGCGACGGAGGGGCGACATCAACGGACGTACCGGACGCGAACGGCATAAACCTCCCCCGGTCGCCCCGACGGACTTTTTGTCGGGTCCCCGCAACTCCGGCGCATGAGCGCCGATCTGGAGGAGAAGACGGACCGCTACGAGCGGATGCTCGCCGACGCGCTGGCGGTCGCGGAGCCGCGGCCGCCGGCCGACACCCCTCTCGGCGAGGCAGCGGCCGATATCGTCGAGATGGCGGAGTCGTACCTCGACGACGGGCGATACTTCCGCGAGCGCGGCGATCCGGTGAACGCGCTGGCCTCGTACTCGTACGGCTACGGGTGGCTCGACGCCGGCGTCCGGCTGGGGCTGTTCGCCGTCCCCGAGGACACCGAACTGTTCACGACGTGAGTGTTCACGACGTGAGCGTTTACCGCGTGTGGAGTGACACGAGCGTGAGTGTCTCGTCGTCACCAGCCGATCGCTTATAACCGGTCGCTGGCAGGTCCGCGGTGAACACCTCCAAAGCCCCGGCCGACCGCAACCGCCTCGAACCTCGCGCTTCCCCGGCCTCGCGGTGCGCGCTCTCCGAGCGCTCTCCGAGCGCTCACCGCGTCCAGCGAGAATCGAAGATTCTCTGGCAGCTGGCGCGTTAGTGATAGTCGCAAGTTTTGTAATATTTGAGTGAGAGCATGAAATATGCCTGGACCGTCGAAAGAACTTCTCAATCATCTGAGTGAAGAGGAGATCGACGAGGCGATCGATCAGGCTCAATCAGACGAGGAACCTCGTGTCGTCCGACGATTGTGCTTGATCAAAAACGTCTATCTCGGTGATACGATCACCGAGGCGGCGACGCGTGTCGGCGTCTCGACACCGACCGCGAGCCGCTGGATCGACCGCTGGAACGATGGCGCTGTTGACGGCCTTCGACCAGAATTCGGTGGTGGACGCCCCTCGAAACTCGATGAGCACCAACGCGAAAAGCTTCGAGAGGTGCTCGAACGGCACCAACCGCTCACCACCCGCGAAGTTCAGCGGCTTATCGAAGATGGATTTAATGTATCTTACTCACAGCGACATTTATCGCGACTACTCAAGGATCTTGGACTTAAATATTCGATTCCTCGACCAGAATCGCCGGATCGCCCTGACGATGCTGAAGAGCAGCTCGAAGAGCGGCTCGAGGCCGCTCTCGCCGATCTTGACGACGACGCGGTAACTGACGGCGGTGTCGTCGGATTTCTCGACGAAGCGTGGCCTCGACCAACAGACAACAGCCGGCGGTTGTGGGCATTCGAGAAACCAACGATTCGAAAAGAGACGCCGACAGAGAATTTTGACGATGTCGTTTTCGGATTTTACGCGCTCAACGGAACGAGTGTCGTCGACTGCAAAGCGGATTTACGTAAGGAATCCGTAGGCGATTTTTTCCCACAGGATCCGCGAGAAGAATCCTGAGCGACCGATCATCATCGTTTGCGACAACTTTTCGTCTCATTTTGCTGAGCATGTCGATAAAGTATCAGAACAGCTCGATCTGACAAGAGTAGCATTGCCACGGTATTCACCAGATCTCAATCCAATCGAACAGATCTGGAAGAGTGTAAAACGCGATCTGTCGCCACTTGATGCATCCGATGTAGAAACGTATCGAACGCTGATCCGTGACATTTTTCATAAGTATACTCACCGGCTCAGCTTTGCAAGAGCGTGGGTTGACCGCTTCTTATCCTTTTGAAAGTTATGACTATCAATAAAGCCCGGCTGTCAGCGGGAGCGTCGGCCCCTCCCTACTCGCGGTCGCCGTCGGCGACCGCTCGGAGGCGCGCCACCGTACTCGCGCTGGTTCCGGGGCGCAATTGAGACTACTCGAACTCCGGCTCGCGCTTCTCTAAGAACGCGCGCATCCCCTCGCGCTGGTCGTGGGTGCCGAACAGCCCGGACCACGCCCGACGTTCCAAGGCGAGCCCGCCCCGCTGGCTGCCGTCGTGGACCGCGTTGAGCGCCTCCTTCGCGGCGCGCACGGCGAACGCCGGCTTCGCGGCCAGCTCCCCGGACAGCTCGTCGATCCGGTCGTCGAACGCGTCGTCGGCGACCACTTCGCCGACGAAGCCGACTTCTGCCGCCTCGGTCGCGTCGATCCGCTCGCCGAGGAAAACGAGCCGCTTGGCCGTCTCGTCACCGACGAGCCGCGAGAGCCGCTGGGTGCCGCCCCAGCCGGGAATGATGCCGAGGTCGATCTCGGTCTGGCCGAGCACGGCGCTCTCGGCGGCGACCCGGAGGTCACACGCCAGCGCCAGCTCGCAGCCCCCGCCGAACGCGTAGCCGTCGATCGCCGCGACCGTCGGCGCCGGGAACGACCCGATGGCGTCGGCGACGCGGTGGCCCAACTCGGCGTACGCCTGCGCCTCCGGCGTTGACAGCTCCACCATATACGAGATGTCCGCGCCCGCGACGAACGCGTCGTCGCCCGCGCCGGCTATCACCAACACACGAGCGCCGGCCGCCTCGGCCTCGTCGAGCGCCGCTTCGATCGCTTCGAGCGTGTCGACGGTGAGGGCGTTGAGCTGTTCGGGGCGGTCGACGGTGAGCGTCGCGATGTCGCTGTCGGCGTCGATGTCGAGCGTGATCGTGTCCCACGTCATACCGGACCGTCACGTGGAGGCGTGAAAACCGTTCGGCAGGCGGCACCGTTGCGGGCGCGACTGAAACGCGTCAGATCTCCTCGCGGCTCTCGATCTCGCTGTAGATGAACCACGCGCTGATGTACGCGCCGATGAACAGCAGGTAGCCGACCACGAGTCCGACGAGCTGGCGGGAGCCGAGCCCGTCCGGCAGCGTCCGCGAGAGGATCCCCAGCGCCACGGCGAACACGACCAGCGAGAACAGGCCCGAGAGGGCGTACACGCCCAGATCGGAGGTGAGACGTTCGCGCACGGACCTACCAACGCCGTCATTTTATAAACCGCCGTCGGTCGCGGCGAGGCATCGACCGCCCGGCGCTCCTCCCGGACGCGACCGACCTGCCGCCCGTCCGGTTGCGCGGATTGCAACCCCTATATGCCCCCGGCCATACGTGAGTGTATGAACGGGAACCGGTTCGGTCGGCTCTTCCAGCTGACGACGTACGGTGAGAGCCACGGCGACGCGATGGGCGTGACGGTCTCGGGCGTCCCCGCAGGGGTCGAGCTCGACGAGGAGGCGATCCAGGCGCAGCTCGACCGGCGCAAGCCGGGTCAGTCGATGATCACCACCTCCCGGGGCGAGCCCGACGAGGTCGTCGTCAACTCCGGCGTCCAGGACGGCTACACCACCGGGACGCCGATCGGGATGGTGATCCAGAACAAGGACGCGCGCTCGGGGAAGTACGAGCCGTACGTCACCGCGCCGCGTCCCTCGCACGGCGACTACACCTACTCCGCGAAGTTCGGCACGCGCAACTGGGGCGGCGGCGGGCGCTCCTCCGCGCGCGAGACGGTGAACTGGGTCGCGGCCGGCGCCGTCGCCGAGCAGGTGCTCGACGCCTCCGACTACGACGTGGAGATCAAAGCCCACGTCAACCGCATCGGCGACGTCGAGGCGGACGAAGTGAGCTTCGAACAGCTCCTCGCGAACAGCGAGGAGAACGACGTGCGCTGTGCCGACCCCGAGGCGGCCGCCGAGATGCAGGAGCTGATCGAACGGTACCAAGAGGAGGGCGACTCCATCGGCGGCTCCATCTACTTCGAGTGCCGCGGCGTCCCGCGCGGGCTCGGCGCGCCGCGGTTCGACAGCTTCCCCGCGCGGCTCGGGCAAGCGATGTTCTCCATCCCGGCGACGACCGGCGTCGAGTACGGGCTCGGAAACGATGCGACCGACGTGGCCGGCAGCGAGCGCAACGAGGACTGGACGTTCGACGACGGCGAGTCGCACGACCACGTCGAGAGCGAGGAAGGCGACCCGGTCCCAGTCGGCAACGACCACGGCGGGCTCCAGGGAGGAATCACCACCGGCGAGCCGATCTACGGCGAGGCGACGTGGCACGCGCCCACCTCGATCCCGAAGAAGCAGCGCTCGGCCGACTGGGAGACGGGCGAGGAGAAGGAGGTACAGGTCGTCGGCCGGCACGACCCCGTCCTCCCGCCGCGGGCCGTTCCCGTCGTCGAGGCGATGCTGTACTGCACGGTCCTCGACTTCATGCTGCTCGCCGGTCGAATCAACCCCGATCGCGTCGACGGAAAACCGGGGCAGTACGACACCGACTACCACCCGAGCAGCCCGGACAACGAGTAACGGATAGCCGTCGTCGGACCCGGCGTCTCACTCCTCCGGCGACCACTCGCAGGCGTTCCCCGCGGTGAGGCCGCGCTCGTCGATATGCGCCGCGAGGCAGGCGTAGTTACAGAAGTAGGCGGGCGAGCCGCAGCGGTCGTCGCAGTCGCGCACGCAGATCGGGTCGTGATCGAAGATCCGCGAGTCGCAGTACGCGCACGTCTCGTCGGCGTCGGGCGTCGCCACGGTCGTGGACATATTTGAGGCGACGGACCGGCCCGTCGAAAGCGTTTCGCGGCTGTGTGCGCGTCGCGTCGAGAGCGGTGCCCGGCTCACGCCGCGACGATCGCGCGGAGGTCGCTCCCGTACCCGATGCCGGCGACCGCGAGCGTCGCGACCGCACCGACCGGGAGCACGGTGAAGAGGCCGGACGTGGTTCCGACGCCGAACCGCGTCGCCAGCCCCACCGAGACCCACAGGCTCGCGGCCGCCGCCAACACGAGCAGGCCGCCGGTGACGCGGCGGTCCTCGCGACCGAGCGCGACCCCGGCAGCCGCGCTGGCCGCCGCGAGGAGGTGAAAGCCGATCGCGAGCGGCCACGCGCGGATCGACGCCGGGAGCGCGGAAAACGGCCGCGACTGGTCGAGGAAGTAGTCCCAGACGGGGTACCCGCCGAGGGCGACTCCCGACTCGGGGACGGCGGCGTTGAGGAACCCCCAGAGGCTCACGACCGTCAGATCGCCGCCGACGGAGATGACGGCCATCGGAACCGCGAGGAGGGCCAGGACGAAGGCCCATCCGGCCCGCGCGACGGGGCTCCGCGCGCTCGCGGCCGGATCGTCGTCGGCTCGGCTAGCGTCACCCCGGTCGGCGTCGGATCGCTCGACGCCGACGTCCCCCGCGGATCCCTCAGACATATCCACGTCTCCGGGTCGCGGCGGGAAGAATTGTCCGGGGTCGGTGTCGCCGTTTCCGCGTGCATCCGCCGACGGGCGGACGCGCAACGCTCTTTGTGTCGGGGGTCGCTTGCTTCCGTATGCGAGTCACCGTCGTCGGCAGCGGGTACGTCGGAACCACTCTCGCGGCCTGCCTCGCGGACGCGGGCCACGACGTCACCGCGATCGACATCGACCCGGACGTCGTCGACACGCTGAACGAGGGCCGCGCGGCGATCCACGAACCGGGCCTCGACGACCTCTTGGCCGAGCACGTGGGCGATCGCCTCCGCGCGACGACCGAGTACGACGGCGTTCCCGACGCCGACGTGACGTTCCTCGCGATCGGCACCCCCTCGCGCGAGGACGGGAGCATCGACCTCGGTCCCCTCACCGCGGCCGCCGAGATGACGGGCGAGGCGCTGGCGGGAGCGGACGGGGACGCCTCGCCCGGCGACGACGCGTCCGCCGGCGACGACCGCCACCTCGTCGTCGTCAAGAGCACGATAACGCCGCCGGGCGTCGGTGAGATCAGGGAAGCGCTCCACGCGGGGGCCGGCGACGCGGCCGACCGCGTCGAGCTCGCGACGAACCCCGAGTTCCTCCGTGAGGGCACCGCAGTCGACGACTTCCAGCACCCGGACAAGCTCGTCTTCGGCACCGACTCCGACTGGGCGACGGAGCGGTTGGAGACGCTCTACGAGCCGCTGGTCGCCGCGACCGACGGCGACGTCCCGGTCATCCGGACCGACCCCGAGACCGCCGTGATGATCAAGTACGCGAACAACGCCTTTTTAGCGTCAAAGATCTCGCTGGCGAACGACCTCGGGAACGTCTGCAAGCGGTTCGGCATCGACGCCTACGAGGTGATGGACGCGGTCGGCCTCGACGACCGGATCGGGGCGAAATTCCTGCGTTCGGGGGTGGGATGGGGCGGGAGTTGTTTTCCCAAAGATGTCGATGCAATTAGGG
>NZ_JARANT010000044.1 GCF_029889805.1 Halorubrum sp. Boch-26
CCGACCTGACCTTACTTCTCTGTTGAAGCGATTGATAATTAAAAGTGAGGATTGGGAAACTCAGGCTGTGCCATCGACGGTTGAACGTGTCGGCGTTGTCGGATTCATCCCGCGCCTAAAGCCGCGGGTATTCTCCTTGCGTTTTATAAACAACTGCGGTGGCGCGCCTCCGAGCGGTCGCCGCCGGCGACCGCGAGGAGTCCGCGAGGGAGTCAGTCGGCCGGAGCGAAGCGGAGGTCGACTGACGAGGCTGGGGAGGCGTGAGGCCGCGGTCCCGCGAGCGACCGGAGAGAGCGAGCGGGAGCACGGAAGTCGCAGCGCCGAGCGTTGCGAGACCGTCGGTCTCGCAGGCAGCCGGGCGAAGCCCGGCGACGAAGCGAGGCGACCGTCTTCCGGCGGTGCTGTGCGGGCGGGCGGGACTCAAAGCCCCAGTCGCGAGGACTCGCACGGCGACGTAAGGACCGCAAGGAGGGAGCGGAGTGACCGACTGAGGACCGCAACGAGCCGCGCGAGTCCTCGCGACTGGGGCTTTGGAGGTGTTCGCCGTCGATCCGTCAGCAACTGTTTATAAGCAAGCGACTGAGACTTCGGAGGTGTTCACCGCCGGTTCGGCGGTTACTTATAAAACATCCTCCAGCGCGTCCATCGTCTCGTCCACGCGCTCGACCCGCGCGTTGTGGCCCATATGTCCGATCCGCAGGATGTCCCCGGCCATCTCGCCCAACCCCGTCGCGACGAGGATATCGGACTCCACACGAAGCCGCTCCTGCAGCGCCTCCGCCCGTCCGGGCATATAAAAGGCGGTCACCGTCGGCGAGCTGCGCTCCGGCGCCGGATACGGCTCCAGCCCCAGCTCCGCGCCGCGCTCGCGACACCGCGCCGCCGCCTCCCGGTGCCGCTCTCGAACCGCGTCGAGCCCCTCGTCCAGCCACAGCCCGAGGGCCGTATCGAGCGCGACGACCTCGGTCGTCAGGTGGGTGTACGGGAACCCCTCCGACGTGTCGCGCCACGGGAGGAAGTTCGTGTACAGCGAGTGCGGGTCGCGCTCCGCCATCGCGTCCCACGCGCGCTCGCTGATCGCGGCCGTGGTGAGCCCCGGCGGCGCGCTGAAGCACTTCTGGGACGCGCCCAGACAGACGTCGATCCGCTCGGTCGGCACCCTCACCCCGCCGAGCGAGGAGACGGCGTCGACGACGGTGAGGATCTCCCCGTCGGCCTCCTCTAACAGGTCCAGCGCGGGCCCGAGGTCGTTGAGCGTCCCCGTCGGCGTCTCGCAGTGGACCATCGTCGCGACCTCGAAGTCGTGACCGTCGTCGGTGAGGACCGACTCCAGTTCCGCGAGCGGGAGCGGCTCGTCGGAGTCGGCCGAGACCAGCGTCGCCTCGCCGCCGGACGACTCGACGAAGTCGGCGAAGCCGTCGCCGTAGAGCCCGTTCGACAGGCAGAGCACCTCGGTTCCGGGTTCCACGAGCGAGACGATCGCGGCCTCTAGACCGAGGATCCCCTCCCCGCCGGGGACGACGACGTCGCGGGTCGGCCCGTCGCCCGTCCCCGCGGGGCGATCGCTCTCTCCGGGCTCGACTCCGTACACCGTCGCCAAGCGGTCGGTGAGTCGGTCGTAGATCCGTCGAAACTCCGGGTCCACGTCGGGGTTGATCAGTTCGCGGCTCATCGCGTCGCGGACGGGGGCGGGGACCGCGGTCGGTCCCGGCGTCATGAGCATACCTCGACACTCGGTTCCAGCGAAATAAGCGCCCCGTACCGGTCGCGGTCGGTGCGATCCGCCGTCACGCGTAAACATATATGACCGGCGGACGGAGTCACACACATGACACGCGGCTATCATTCCCGTTCGAGCTCGGTTCGATCGGCCGATAGAGCCACTGCGGCCGCCGGGTCGGGGGCGTGAATGTCCCGGCGACCCCTCCGGGCCCTCGCCGCCGTCGCCGTCGTCGCCCTCCTCGTCGGGGCGCTCGCCGGCCTCGCCGTCGCGCAAGAGGAGCCGCCGTTCGTGCGCGGCGAGCCCGAGTTGGACGTGTACGTCCCGGACTCGACGGTGTCGCCGGGAACGTCGACGGACCTCGCGGTGCAGATCGCGAACGACGGCGACGTGCAGGCCGGCACTGACCTCCGGAGAGACGCGGTCACGACCGCGCGGAGCGTCGTGGTCGAAGTGCGGAACGACGGCTCGCCGCTCGTCGTCGAAACCGGGCGGTTCGCCGTCGGGTCGATCGGCGACGGCGCGGTCCGCAAGGTGCCCATCTCGGTGCGGGTCCCGGCCGACGCGGAGCCCGGTACGTATTCGCTCGACGTGCGGCTCGAGTACTCGCACACGTTCCTCTCTGCGCCGCGGAGCGGGGTCGTCCAGGACCGAACGCGGACGCTGACCGAGTCGATATCGCTGACCGTCGACGACGCGCCCCGGTTCGCGATGCGGACGGTCGACACGGACGTCCAGGTCGGCGACTCCGGAACGCTCGCGGCGAACGTGACCAACGTCGGCGGCGAGACCGCTCGCGACCTCTCGGTCGAGCTCGCCGCGAACGGGCCCGACCTCGCGCTCGGCGAGACGGAGCGGAACACCGCTCGGATCGATCGGCTCGACCCCGGAGAGAACGCCACGGTCAGGTTCCCGGCGAGCGTCCGCGCGGACGCCGCCGCGGAGTCGTTCGACCTCACCGGCACCGTGCGGTACACCGGCGTCGACGGCATCCGCGACGCTCACGAGGGGATCCCGGTCGGACTCCGACCGCGCCCGGAGCAGTCCTTCTCGGTCGCTCTCGACGACTCCACGCTCCGCGTCGGGGAGAACGGAACCGTCAGCGGGACGGTCCGCAACGACGGGCCGACCGACGTCGAAGGGGTCGTCCTCGCCGTCGGCGACGGGGCGTTCGTTCCCCGCAGTCCGCGGTACGCCGTCGGCGACCTCGCCGCCGGCGAGAGCGCCGCCTTCCGGTTCCGCGGCGAGGTCCCGGCGGACGCCGACTCGATCCCCCAGCAGTTGGTCCTCTCGACGAGCTACCGGAGCGCCGCCGACACCGAACGGACGACCCGGGAGGCGGTGCGCGTTCCCGTCGCCGAGCGTCGGGAGGCGGTGACGGTGTCCGCGGTCGACCCGCAGTTCGCGGCGGGCGAAGACGGCGTGTTGCGGCTCGACGTGACGAACCGCCGCGACGTCGAGCTTCGCGACGTCGAACTGCGCCTCGCCGTCGACCAGCCGCTGGAGAGCGAGTTCCGAACGACCGTGATCCCGTCGCTGGCGCCCGGCGAGACGGGGCGGGTCGCGTTCGACCTCGCGGTCGACGGCGAGGCGCCGCCGAGCCGGTACCCGGCGAGCGTCGAGGTCGGCTACACCGACCCCGACGGGATCCGCGTCACCGGCGACACCGCGACGGTCGCCGCCTCGGTCGTCGAATCGTCCGGCGGCGAGATCCCCATCGAGGCCGGCGTGCTGATCGTCCTCCTGGTCCTCGTCGCCGCCGGCGCGTGGTGGTTCTATGTCCGATGAGACCGACCAGCCCCTCGTCGTCGAGGGGCTCACGAAGGAGTTCGGACGCGTGGTCGCGAACGACGACGTGTCGTTCGCCGTGGACGGGGGCGAGGTGTTCGGGTTCCTCGGACCCAACGGCGCGGGGAAGTCGACGACGATACGACTGCTGCTCGGGCTGTTGAAACCCACCTCGGGGACGGCGAGGGTGCTCGGGGCCGACATTCACGACGAGGCCGCGCTGACCGAGGCCAAGCGCCGGATCGGGTACCTCCCCGCTCACCTCGGGTTCGACGAGGAGGCGACCGGCGAGGCGGTGCTCGACTACCACGGCGAGATGAAGGGCGATCGTCGCCGCGAGGAGCTGCTGGAGCTTTTCACTCCGCCGATCGAGCGACCGGTACGCGAGTACTCGACGGGGAACAAGCGAATGCTCGGACTGGTGCAGGCGTTCATGCACGACCCGGACCTCGTGATCATGGACGAGCCCACCGGCGGGCTCGACCCGCTCAAACAGGAGGCGTTCAACGAGTTCGTCCGGGAGGAGCGCGACCGCGGCACGACCGTGTTCTTCTCCTCGCACGTGTTGAGCGAGGTGCGACGGGTCTGCGACCGCGTCGGCATCCTCCGCGCCGGATCCCTCGTCGAGCTCGAGAACGTCGAAGCACTGCTCCACCGGAGCGGGAAACACGTGCGCGTTCACGCGAGCGACGCGGCGGTCGCGGCGATAGCCGACCTCGACGGCGTCGTCGACCCCGAGCGGTTCACCGAAGGGGTCCAGTTCATCTACGCCGGCGACGTCAACGCGCTCCTCCGCGAGCTCGCGACCCACGACGTCCGCGACGTGGAGATCGGCGAGCCCCCGATCGAGGACGTGTTCGCGCACTACTACGGGAGCGAGGAGGCGGCAGACGAGAGCGAGGGCAACGGCGGCGGAGCGGAGGCGCGAAACGAAAGCGACGCCGCTGAGGAGGGTTCGAATGCTTGAGACGGCTCGGTACGAGGGGCGACGGCGGCTCCGCGGCGCCGCGATCCTCACGGCCGGCGTCGGGGCGTACGCCGGGTTCATCGTCTGGTACTTCACCGTTCTGGAGGGCGTCGACTACGAGGACGTCTTCAGGGATCTGCCCCCGGCGATGCTGGAGGCGTTCGGCATCGAGAGCCTGTCGACGATCGAGGGGTTCCTCGGCGCACAGGTGTTCAACTTCGTCTGGCTGCTCGGGCTGGGGCTGTACTTCGCGTACGTCGCCGGCGGAACCGTCGCGGGCGACATCGAGACGGAGCGGATGGAGCTCCTCCTGTCGTTTCCCGTCACGCGGTCCCGGCTGCTCGTCGAGAAGTCCGCCGCGCTGCTCGTTCCCATGATCGCCGTCAACGCCCTCGGCGGCCCGATAATCTACCTGTTCGTCGTCGCCGTCGGGGAGACGGTCCCCCTCGACCACCTGTTGTTAGCGCACCTGCTGTCGATCCCGTTCCTCCTCGTCTGTGCGGGGGTCGGCCTCGTCTTCTCGGTCGCCGTCGACCGCGCGGCGATCGCCGAGCGGGCCGCCGTCGGCACCGTCTTCGTCCTGTACCTCGTCGAGTCCGTCGTCGGCGGCGCCGACGCGTACGACTGGATACAGTACCTGAGCCCGACGCAGTACTACGAGCCGACGCCGATCCTGATCGAGGGATCGTTCGAGCCGATCGACTCGGCCATCCTGCTCGTCGCGTCTCTCGGCCTGCTCATCCTCTCGCAGGCGCTGTTCGAGCGCCGAGACATCTGAAACGCGAGAATGCGGGAGTTTCACGTCTTTTCGGCCGAACCGACCGGCTCGGTCCGGGGGTCGCCGCCGGTCCGCCGACACGTTAATACCGTTCTGTCGCTTTCGTTCCACCACGATGATGCTTCCGACCCACGTGCTCGCCGGGATGCTGCTCGCCGCGCCGCTCGTGCGCGTGGCACCGGAATTCGCGCCCGTGGGGTTCGTCGCGGGCTTCTTCGGCGGGCTCTTCCCGGACCTCGACATGTACGTCGGCCACCGGAAGACCCTCCACTACCCCGTCTACTACTCCGCGCTCGCCGGCGTCGCCCTCGTCGCCGCCCTGATGGCCCCGTCCGCGGTCACCGTCGCCGCGGCGCTGTTTTTCCTCGGGGCGGCGCTCCACAGCGTCTCGGACATGTACGGCGGGGGACTGGAGCTGCGGCCTTGGGAGGGGAACTCCGACCGCGCGGTGTACGACCACTACCGGGAGCGCTGGGTCGCGCCACAGCCCGGCGTGAGGTACGACGGCGCCGCCGAGGACCTCGCGCTCTCCGTCGGGCTGGCGCTCCCGCTCCTCGTTCTGGTCGACGGCTCCCTCCGGCTGGTCGTGGCCGGCACGCTGCTCGTCGCCGCCGTGTACACCCTCCTTCGCCGGCACCTCGCGGAGCTCGCCGCCCTCGTGATTCCGCTGGTCCCGGTGGCGCTAACGCCGTACCTGCCGGATCGATACAGGGAGATGAAATCGAACAAGTAGCCCGTCACCCGGGCGTTCGCCGCGAAATCACCGGTTACCCGTAGACGCATATTTTTTGCGGCGTATTGACGACATAGTACACACGCATCGCGAGCGATCCGGCCCGTTCGTTCCGCGCGGTGACCGCCGTTCCGTCGAGCGTCGCGATCGGAACGCGGGCCACTGGCAGAATCACCGGACTGACCGGTCCGTTTTCCGCCGACGAGCGAGCCGGGTCGTCGATAAAATAACATATGCGTACGTTATCGGCAGTGTTTCGTCCGTCATGCGGATATAGTCTTGTATATTAATCCCAAAACCATTATCAGCGTATGCGCGCTATAGACGGTATATGACAGTGACGTACCCGACGCGGTCACCGATCGCGGACGACGGACGCGGAGCGGGGAGCCGATGACGGGCGCGGAGCTGCTCCCGGGCGTGTCCCCGACCGTCACGGCGCTCGCCGTGATCGGCCTCGTCCTCGTCGAGGCGGCGCTGTTGTACGCCGTCTACGGGGTTCTCGAGGACAAGCTAGCGCCGGCCGTATTTAAACGGATACAGCGGATATAGATGTTCGAACTGCTGGGGTTGAGCCCGGAGCTCTTCGCGCTGTTCGTCGCCTTCGGGTTCATGGTCGGAGTGTTCTTCGGCTTCTTCGGGATGGGCGGGTCGTTCCTCGTGACCCCCGCCCTGCTCATCTTAGGGTACCCCACGCCGGTCGCCATCGGGAGCTCGATGGCGTTCGTGTTCGGGACGGCGGTGATCGCGACGCTGAAACACCACGACGCCGGGCAGGTGGACTACCGGCTCGGCGCGTTGATGTTCGTCGGGATCACCGTCGGTATCGAGCTCGGGAGCCGACTGGTGTTCGGGCTGGAGATGCTCGGGATCGCGAGCGTGGTCGTCGGCGTCGCCTACGTCCTCCTGCTCGCGGCCATCGGGATCCTGTTCACGCGAAGCGCGATGAACGACGAAGCGGACGGAGACGAGGCGGACGAGAGAGGAGACGATGCGGACAGCGAGGGCGCGGCCGGCGACGCCCCAGACGAGGACGTCCCCGAGATCGCCCGGAAGATCAAGTCGTACAAGATCCCGCCGATGATGACGCTCGCGGACGGGAGCAAGGCGTCGCTGTGGACTATTTCCGGGGTCGGCGGCGGCGTCGGTCTGATCTCGGGGTTCCTCGGAGTCGGCGGCGGCTTCGTCCGGATGCCGGCAATCTACTACGTTATCGGGACCTCGCTGGCGGCGGCGGTCGGGACCAGCCTGTTCGGCGGGCTGATGTCCGGGGCCGTCGGGGCGTTCACGTACGGCCGGGCGGGCGTCATCGATATCGGCATCGTCACGGCGCTGCTGCTCGGGAGCGCGCTGGGCGCCCGGATCGGCTCCGGCGCGACCGCGTACGTCGACGAGGACGACGTGACGATCTACTTCGGGCTCATGCTCCTGACCGCGAGCCTCGCCGTCGCGCTCGGTGAGGTCTCGGCGTGGCTCGCGATGCCGGTCCTCGACCGGATCAGCTTCGTCCTGCTGATCGGCTCGGCGCTGTTCGTCTGCGCCGTCATCCTCTATCACGGCGCGCTCGCGGTCCGGGAGCGCCGGGACGTCACGCCGTCCGCGTAACGGCGGGCGAGGGCGATCTGCACGGCGACGATTCGGCGGGAGGCGGTCTGCGCGGCGACGATTCGGCGAGGGGCGGTCGGCGAGGCTACGATTCGCGCCGGGCCGAACGCCAGCTCTCGAAGAACGCGCTCGCGGGGTGGTAGTCGGGCTCGACGCCCGGCGGCTCCGGCGCGACGAGGTCCCCGTCGGCGTCCGCCGGCGGCCGCTTCTCGTACCAGACGCCGGCCGGCCCGCGGAACAGGTCGGTCCTGACCAGAAAGCGGCGGTGCCAGCGGCGGAGCCGCGCGGCCGCTGTCGCGTCGCCGCGCGCGACGGCTCGCTCCGCGAGCGCCGCGGCCGCTCCGATCCCCTCCGCGAGCGCCCAGCCGTACCGGTCCGCGACGAGCGTGGAGCCGTCGGCCGCGTGCGTGTAGACGAACCCGTTCTCCGCCCAGCCGCGGTCGACGGCGGCGTCGAACAGCTCCAGCCCGCGCTCGTACCAGTCGCCGCCGGAGTCGCCGTCGGTACCGCCGGAGTCGTCGCCCTCGACCGCCGGTCCGTCCGCGTCGTAGCGGTCGAAGAGCGCGAGGAACTTCGCCCACTCGACGTGGTGGCCGGGCTGGTACCCCGGCGGTCGGAACTGGTGGCGGGGCTCGTCGGCGTTGTACGCGAAGTCGTGCTTCCACTCGGCGGTGTAGTGCTCCCAGAGGAGTCCGTCCGTCTCGGCCGCCAGATCGACCGTTATCGCCCTGGCGACGTGGCGCGCCCGGTCGAGGTACGCCGCCTCGCCCGTCGCCTCGTACGCGGCGAGGTACGCTTCGCAGGCGTGCATGTTGGCGTTCTGTCCGCGGTACGGCTCCAACTCGGTCCACTCGGCGTCGCAGTCGCTCCGAAGCAGCCCGGCCTCGTCCCGGAACCGCTCCTCTATCAGCGCGTGGGTCGCGTCGAGGCCCTCGCGGGCGCCGTCGATCCCGGCGTCAGCGGCCCGAGCGTACGCCAGCAGGACGAACGCGTGGCCGTACGCCGACCGGGTTCGGTCGACCGAGTCGCCGTCGGCGGTGACGACGAGTCGGTAGCCGCCGTCGTCGCTGCGGTGGGCCTCGCGGAGGAAGGTCAGGCCGTGCTCCGCGGCGGGGAGACACCAGTCCGGGCCGTCGGCGAGGGCGCCGAGCGCGAAGTTGGCGATCGATCGGCAGGTCGCGACCAAGTGCCGCCGGTCGCCGGTGTAGTGATCTCCCGTCTCCGGATGGAGGAGTCGGTACCCGCGACCGGCGAGCGCGTCCGGGTACTGCACGCGAAGCGTAGCCAGGAGTCGCGCCCGATTCGACCGGGCCCGTCGTCGGGTGTGTGGCGTCGCGTCCGTCCGCGTCGCGTCGGTCGACGTGGCATCGGTCGGCGTCGAGTCGGTCGACGTGGCGTCGGTCGGCGTCGCGTCGGTCATCGCTTCCAACGAGGCGGCCTCACCGCCTAATGGCTGTCGGCGACCGCCGTCCCCGACCCGGAAATCAGTGACACTCGCCCGCACGGTATTGTATGGATTACCCAAAACTATTATCAGCGCCGGGGGCATACGGGTGAGTATGAGTTCGACCGAATCCGTTCCCGCGGAACCGATCCAGCTGTCTGACCCCGACGACTTCGACGACCTCGTCGCCGAGCACGACGTTGTTCTCGTCGACTTCTACGCCGACTGGTGCGGCCCGTGCCGGATGATGGAGCCCGCCGTGGAGGCGGTCGCCGCGGAGACCGACGCCGCCGTCCTGAAGGTCGACGTCGACGTTCACCAGTCGCTCGCGGCCGAGTACGGCGTGCAGGGTATCCCGACGCTGCTCGTCTTCGCCGACGGTGAGCTCGCCGACCGCATGGTCGGCGCCCAGACCGAGGACGTGCTGACCGACGCGGTCGCGGAGCACGCCGCCTGAATGGCCGACCTCGACGGCGAGGTGCTGATCCGAGACGACGCGATGACGCCCCGAGAGCTGCGCGCCGACGTGCCGGCGCTGGGTGAGGCGGCGTACTTCAACTTCGGCGCGCACGGCCCGAGCCCGGAGTACGTCGTCGAGGCCGCCGCCGAGTTCGTCGCCGACCACGAGTACGGCTCGGCGACGACCGATCCGTACGGCCACGCCTTCGAGACGTACGAGTCGGTCCGCGAACGGATCGCGGCGTTCGTCGGCGCCGAGCCCGCCGAGATCGCTCTCACGGAGAGCACGACCGACGGGATCAACCGTATCGCCGGCGCGATCGACTGGGAGCCGGGCGACGTCGTCGTCCGAACGGATCTGGAGCACCCGGCCGGGATCCTCCCGTGGAAGCGCCTCGAACGCGAGGGCGTCGAGGTCCGCGTCCTGGAGACCGAGGGCGGCCGGGTCGACCGCGAGGCGTACGCCGAGGCGGTCGCCGACGCGCGCCTCGTCTGCTTCAGCGCGATCACGTGGACCCACGGGACGCGACTCCCCGTCGCCGACCTCGTCGAGGTGGCGAACGAGGCCGGCGCGTTCACCCTCGTCGACGCCGTCCAGTCGCCCGGACAGGGCCCGCTCGACGTGTCGGCGTGGGGCGCCGACGCGGTCGCGGCCGCGGGCCACAAGTGGGTCCTCGGCCCGTGGGGCGCCGGCTTCCTCTACGTCGACCGCGAGACCGCCGCCGGGCTCGCGCCCCGGGTGGTGGGGTACCGCAGCGTCGACGACCCGAACGGCGACGAGATCGAGTATAAGGAGGGCGCCAAGCGGTTCGAGGTCGGCTCGACGACCGCGGCCGCCCACGTCGGCCTCGCCGAAGCGCTCGACGCGATCGACGCGGTCGGGCTCGACGCGATCGAGTCCCGGATCGCCTCGCTCACCGACCGGCTCAAAGCGGGCGTCCCCGAGGACCGGCTCCTGAGCCCGCGCGCGTACGAGAGCGGGCTCGTCACGATCGATGTCGACGACCCCGACGCGACCGTCGAGCGCCTCGCGGAGCGGGACATCGTCGTGCGCTCGCTGCCGCACCCGAACGCGATCCGCGCCTCCGTCCACGCCGTCTCCACCGAGTCGGAGGTCGACCGGCTGGTCGACGCGCTCGACGCGGAGTGGTGAGCGCGCGGGACCTCCCCGCCACCGTCCGCCAATCGCGCGATTCCGACCGATCGGACGCGTTTTAGCACTCGGCGCCCAAGACCGCACATGGGTTTCCACACGTTCGACGCCGACCAAGCGGAGCGGCTGGAGCGGCCCGGCCGCTATCGCTGGGTGTCCGCAGAGGAGCTGATCGGACCGCTCGCCGAGGCCGGCGCCGGGGTCGTCGCCGACCTCGGCAGCGGCACCGGGTTTTACACCGACGACGTGGCGCCGCACGTCGAGACCGCCTACGGCGTCGACGTACAGCCCGAGATGCACGACCACTACCGCGAGAAGGGGACGCCGGAGAACGTCGAGCTCGTCGCGAGCGACGTGGCCGACCTCCCGTTCGCGGACGGCGAGCTCGACGGCGTCTTCTCGACGATGACGTACCACGAGTTCGCGAGCGACGCGGCGATGGCGGAGCTCGCGCGCGTCGTTCGATCTGACGGGGTCTGCGTGACGTTCGACTGGACCGGCGACGGCGCCGGCGACCACGGCCCCCCGGTCGAAGAACGGTTCACCGCCGACGACGCGGTCGCGGCGCTGGAGGCGACGGGGTTCGAGGTCGTCTCGGCGGCCACCCGAACGGAGACGTTCGGCGTCGTCGCCCGAGCACCGTGACCGACCGCCGAATCCGCAAATAACTGTTTCAGCGTCGGATTCGAACGTTCGTGAAGAAATACCGTTAGGTGCGTCCAGCCCGTATGCGACGTATGTCCGCTCGTTCCCGACCGGTCGCCGTCGCCGCGCTCGCCCTGTTCGCGACGCTCGTCGCGCGACCGGCCGCGGCCCACGTCGACTACGTCACCGAGGGGTCGGGCGACCCGCTCGACGCAGCCGCGTTCACCGCCGAGGTGCTGTCGGAGCCGTTCAACGCGGCGCTGTTCGGCGGTTCCGGCCTCCTCGCGCTCGCCGGCCTCGCCGTCTACCTCCGGATACGGCCCACCATCGTCGACGTCGTCGTCCTCCGCGAGACGCTCGCCGGCTACGGCGACCTCGTCCCGTGGATGCTGCGGCTGGCCGTCGGCCTGCCCCTCGTCGGCGCCGGCTTTCAGGGATACCTGTTCGCGCCGACGCTCTCGTTCGATCCCGGAGCGAGCCCGCTCCTCCGGGTGCTTTTCATCGGGCTCGGCTTCTTCGTCCTCTTCGGGCTCGCGACGCGGATCGCCTCGGCGGTCGGCCTGCTGACGTACGCGTGGGTGCTCCTCGCGGTCGACCCCGCCGTCGTCCTCGCGGTGGAGTACGTCCCGGTGTTCGTCGCGCTGGCTATCCTCGGCGGGGGGCGGCCGAGCGCCGACGACATGCTGCTGGCGGTCGCGAGCACGCCGGGGTCGTACTACGGCCGGATCGATCCCGTCCACCACCTGAAGGCGTTCCTCGACGAGTCGACGGGGTCGCTGCGCCGGTACGTTCCGACGGTGCTCCGGGTCGGAATGGGCGCCTCGTTCGTCTACCTCGGGCTGGTCCAGAAGCTGGCTGACCCCGCCAGCGCGCTGCTCGTCGTCGAGAAGTACGACCTCACGTCGGTCGTCCCCGTCGATCCGGGGCTGTGGGTCGTCGGCGCCGGGGTGACCGAGATCGCCGTGGGGCTCGCGCTCATCGCGGGCTTTTTCACCCGCGGCGCGGCCGCGCTCTCGTTCGTGCTGTTCACGACGACGCTGTTCGGGCTCCCGGACGACCCCGTCCTCGCCCACGTCGCGCTGTTCGGGATGGCGTCGGCCGTCTTCACGCTCGGGTCCGGGCCGCTCGCGTTCGACCGCTGGTTCGGTCGCCCCGCGCTCGACGGCGACGAGGCGGTGATCCCGGCGGACTGAGGGGCGGTCGGCCGAAGCCCGGCCGATCGAGAGCCGAGGACGACCGGATTTAAGCCGCGCTCGCCCGCGTAGTGAGGTATGAACGTCGACCTCGGCAACGCACTGGAGACGACGCCCGGACTCACAGAGGAGACCCTGGAGCGACTCGACGACCGGGTCGCGGACGCGCACGACCGGATCGCCGCCGGCATGGCCGCCGACGAGTTCGGCTACGCCGCGCTGAACCTCCCCGAGACGGCCGACCCGGAGGCGATCCGCGCGGCGACCGATCGGTTCGACCGCCCGTCGGCCGTCCTGACGGTCGGGATCGGCGGGAGCGCGCTCGGCGCCGCGACGATCGCGAACGCCCTCGAAAGCGACGTGGACGCGTACTTCCTCGACAACGTCGACCCCGACGCGGTCGACGCGCTGCTCGACGACCTCCCGCTCGCCGACACCGTCGTCAACGTCGTCTCGAAGTCCGGGACGACCGCGGAGACGCTCGCGAACTTCCTCGTCGTCCGCGAGGCGATGACCGAGGCGGGCGTCGACTGGACCGAGCGCACCCTCGTGACGACCGGCGAGGCGGGGAACCTCCGCGCGCTCGCCGACGCCCACGACCTCCCCGCGCTGGACGTGCCCGACGGGGTACCGGGGCGCTTCTCCGCGCTCTCGACGGTCGGGCTCGCGGTGCCGGCGCTGCAGGGCCACGACATCGAGGCCGTGCTGGCGGGCGGGTGCGACGGGATGGAGAGCCTGTCGGAGTCGCTGTTCGAGACGCCCGCGTACGCCTACGCCGCGGCGACGTACGCGCTCGCGGAGCGCGGCGCGCTCACCAACGCCGTGATGCCGTACGCGGAGTCGCTGGAGACGTTCGCGGAGTGGTTCGCCCAACTGTGGGCCGAGAGCCTCGGCAAGGACGGGCTGGGCCAGACCCCCGCCCGCGCGCTCGGCGCGACCGACCAGCACTCCCAGCTCCAGCTCTACCGCGCCGGTCCGCCGGACAAGCTCGTCTCGCTGATCCGCCCGACCGAGCGGGCGGAAACCGCGATCCCCGAGACCGACCTCGACGGGCTCGCCTACCTCGGTGGCTCGTCGCTCGGGGAGCTACTCGACGCCGAGTTCGAGGCGACCGAGGCGAGCCTCGCGGCCGCCGACGTGCCGAACCTGCGCGTCGAGATCGACCGCGTCGACGAGCGCAGCCTCGGCGAGCTCCTCTACGAAATGGAGGCCGCCTGCGTCCTCTACGGCGAGCTCGCGAGCGTCTCGACGTTCACGCAGCCCGCGGTCGAGTGGGGGAAGAAGGCGGCGCGGGGGCTGCTCGGCGGCGGCGACTTCCCCGAGGCGGACGCCGTGGCCGACAAGCGCGAGCTGCGCGTCGAGCGGTCGTAACGCCGGAGTCTCGACCTCCGTCCGGACGCGAATCCCTTCCGTTTCCGGTGCCGATAAACGCCCGCGAGCCGTACGACCGCCAATGAGCGAGACGCCGTCCGAGCCGGTGAACCGTATCCTCCGCGTCGCCAGCGCGGCGTTCGCGGTCGTCCTCGCACTGTTCGTCGCCAGCGCGGTGACGACGCCCGCCGCCGAGTTCGCCGTCTCGCTCGGACTCGTGGCGGAGGGAACGACCGGCCTGCAGGTGCTCCGGACCCTGTTGCAGTTCGGCGGATTCCTGGCCGCGGTCGTGGGGTACCTCGCGATCACCGATCAGTGGAGGCTCGTTCCCGTCTCCCGACCGACGCTCCGAGACGCCGGACTCGTCCTCGGCGGAGGGATCGCCCTGTTCGCGTTCCAGTACGGCGCGCTGTTCGTGCTCGGCGAGATCGGCCTCACGACCGGGCAGAACCAGGCGGTCGTGCCCGACGGCGACCCGGTGACGTACTACCTCGCCATGGTCGCCGTCTCGCTGCTCGTCGTCGGCCCGGTCGAGGAGGCGCTGTTTCGCGGGGTCGTACAGGGGGGGATCCGGCGCGCGTTCGACGCCGTCCCGGCGATCCTGCTCGCGAGCCTCGTGTTCGGACTGGTCCACCTGCCCTCCGTCTCGGGGACCCCCGGACAGCGGTGGGCGTACGTCGCCGTCGTCGTCGTGCTCGGCGCGGTGCTCGGCGTCCTCTACGAGCACACGGAGAACGTCGTGGTGCCCGGGCTCGCGCACGGCGTGTACAACGCCGTCATCTACGTGGTGTTGCTCGCGCAGTCGATATAGATAGCTGACCGCGGATCGGCGGTGACCGCCTCCGAAGGCGCGGCCGCTCGGTTATAAATATTTGAGATCGGGACGCCGATGGACGTCGACAAAGCCCCAGCGGCGACGACTCGCGCGGCTTGCTGCGCTCCTCGCTCGCGTTGCTCGCTGCGGTGCTTACTGCGCCGTGCTTCGTCCTCGCCGCTGCCCCTTTGAATCCCGCCCAGCACCGCAACCGCACCGCGCCTCACGCCCACCCCAGCCTCGCGGCTCACGCTTCGCGGCTTCGCCGCTCGCGTTCGCCGCGTCCCTCGCACGCGCTACTCGCGGTCGCACGGGAGACCGCTCGCAGGCGCGCGCCGTCCCCGATTTGCGGAGGCGTTAGAAGTCGGCTTTTCCCCACCGCAGGTCGTCGTACGTCGCCTGCTGGTCGCTGTCGAAGCGCTCCTCGAACTTCCGGCGGAGCGCGGCCTTCTCGGTAGCGGCGATCCGCGCCAGCTCGTCGGCCTTCGCGACCGCCTCTGGCGGTCCGCGGGTCGTCGCCACCTCGGCGAGGACCTGCCGGGTGAGTCGGTCGCGCGTCTCCGCGTCGCGGGTGAACGCGTACGGCGCCTCCAGCTTGTAGGTCACGTCGGTCCGGGGGTCGTACACGATCATGAACGTGGGCTCGTACAGCTCGGGGTCGAGCTCGCGGTCGATCCCGAGCGCGTCGCCGTCGGCGGCCATCGTCGCGTCGGCGCCCCCGCGGCTGCGGAACCAAGTGGTGAACGTGAGCGCGTCGTCGAGGCGGTCGCCGCGGGCGCGTCCGGCCGGTTCGTCGCCGCCCGCGCCGTCGGGTCCCGCGCCGCCCGGCCGACCCCCCTCCTCCCGGCGCTCCAACAGCCGCGTGAACAGCGCGGTGTCGTCGGGCCACGGCGGCTCGACGCCTTTCCGGGCCAGCGCCCGGACGATCGTCCCACTGGAGGGGTTCTTCACGAAGCCGGCGAGCGGCACGTCGCGCTCGACGAACCGCTCGACCAGCCGGACGTACTTCTCGACGACCGCGCGGGGCTTCGCCTCGCGGGCGAGCGCGCCGAGCTCGGGGTTGCGGTCGTCCCACGTGAACAGCTCCTTCGGATATATCGGGCCGTCGAGGACGAGCAGGTCGTCGACCGCGTCGGCGTGGTCGAGCGCGTGCGTCCCCTCGGCGAGGTATAACGCGAGCGCGTGGACGACCCCCTCCGCGTACCGGTTCACCCGCGGCGCGTGGAGCACGCGCTGGCGGGTGTGACCGTCGTCGCGCTTGCGCCAGTCGTCGTCGAAGTCGGCGGTGGAGTCGCCGGCGTGGACGGTGGCGACGATGGTCCGGTCGCGGTGGATGTCCATGTCCGTCGGCTCGCTCGCCATCGCGGCGTGGGCCACGTCGACGACGAGCCCGTTCTTAAACGTCGTCGGGTTGATCGTTCCCGAATCGAGCCCGTGGACGGTCTCGAACGGGCGCTCGGCGAGGGCGGCGTCGTCGATGGGAGCCAGCCGCCGCTCGTGGTCGCCGACGGGCTCTATCACGACGCGGCCGTCTCGACGGAGCTCGGGGAGCCAATCGCGCCACACCCGCCCCGCGAGGTCGTCGTGGTCGGTCGTGTCCACGTCGCTCGCGATCCCGTACGCGAGCCGGGCGATGTTCTCGACGTGGATCGGATCGAGCGTCACGGCCGTACTGCGAGCCGATCGGTCTTAAAGGCGTTCGCCCGAAGCGGGTGGAGTCGACGGATATCGACGCCGAAACGACGGACGAGACGGCTCGGGTCGCCGATCGCAATTCGGCCGTTTATCCGAGGGAGAACCACCCACAGTATCAACGCAGATATTCGGAGGAGAACCTTCTTTGCCGGAATTGGTAGAGTGGTCGTATGGTAGAGTCAGGGGTCGCGTCGGAAACGACGACGGGCCGATCACAGGGAATAGGCGAAAAGCTCCGCGAGGTCGTCCGGTACATCCCGGACGGCACGTCCATGCCGAAAGAGATGTGGGCGGGTCGCCACCGGAACATCCTGATCGCGATCGCGGTGCAGGTGCCGTTTTTGATCGCGTTGGGGCTGTACAGCGGGACCGATTCGTTCACCGGCGCGGAGGTCCCCGCGGTGCCGGCGTGGATGCTCGGCGGCTTCGTCGCCGTCATCCTCGCCACCGCCGCGCTGGCGAACGTCTCCCGGCTCACCCGGCGCCAGCGGACGGTGCTCACGGCGTTCAGCCTCATGACCGTCTCGATGGCGCTGGTGAAGCTGTCGGGCGGCTACATCGAGGCGCACTTCAGCTTCTTCGTGTTCGTCGCGGTGCTCGCGCTGTACGAGGACTGGGTCCCGTTCGCCGTCGGCGTCGGGTACGTCGCCATCGGCCACGGCGCGTTCAGCCTGATCGATTCGAGCCTCGTCTACAACCACGCCGCGGCGATCGAGAACCCGATCGTCTGGGGCGGAATTCACGCGTTCTTCATCCTCGGGCTCGTGGGCGCGCTGATGGTCAACTGGTACTCCATCGAGAAGTCGCGCGAGGAGGCGCAGCGCCAGCTCGACCTCGTCGCCGAGCAGAAGTCGGAGATCCAAGACGTCGAGGAGGCGAAAGCGGAGGTCGAGAAGCGTCGCGAGGAGGTCGAGTGGCTGAACGATCACCTCGAGACGAAGGCCGACGACTACAGCGCGACGATGGACCGCGCGGCCGACGGCAACCTCACGGTCCGGTTAGACGCCGACAGCGAGAGCGAAGCCATGGAGCAGATCGGCGCCGCGTTCAACGAGATGATGGACGACATCGAGGCGACGATGCGGGACGTCCAGTCGTTCGCCGGTGAGGTGTCCGCGGGCAGCGAGAAGACGGTCGAAGGCGTGGACACCGCCGAGGCGCGCAGCAAGGACGTGAGCCGATCGGTCGGCGAGATCGCCGAGGGTGCCGACGAGCAGCGCGAGATGCTCGAACAGGTCTCCGGCGAGATGAACAACCTCTCGGCGACGATCGAGGAGGTCGCCTCCTCGACGGAGACCGTCGCGGACGCGGCCCAACAGACGGCGTCGATCGCCGACGAGGGACAAGACACCGCGGGCGAGGCGATAGGCAGCGTCAACCAGTCACAGGACGCGATCGGCGAGACGGCGGAGAAGGTCAGGGTCCTCGACGAGCGGATGGAGGACATCGGCGAGATCGTCGACCTCATCGGTGATATCGCAGGGCAGACGAACCTGCTCGCGCTCAACGCCAACATCGAGGCGGCCCGGGCCGGCGGCGGTGGCGGTGGCGGCGGGAGCGACGGGTTCGCGGTCGTCGCCGACGAGGTCAAACAGCTCGCCGAGGAGACGCAGGAGGCGGCCCAAGAGATCGAGGAGCTCATCGCCGGCACGCAGGCGCAGACGCAGGCGACCGTCGAGGAGGTCCGGACCGCCGAGGAGCATATGGAGGACAGCGCCGAGGCGGTCAGGGACGCCGCCGACGCGTTCGCCGAGGTGGCGGGCAACGCCGGGGAGACCGACGACGGGATCCGCGAGATCAGCAAGGCGACCGACGACCAGGCCGCCAGCACCGAGGAGACGGTGTCGATGGTCGAGGAGGTCGCGGGGATCAGCAAGTCGACCGCAGACGAGGCCGACGAGGTCAGCGAGGCGGCCGACGAGCAGCTCGCCGCGATGTCGCAGGCGACCGCCGAGGCCGGCTCGCTCGCCGACCAAGCCGAGCGGCTCCGGGCGCTGCTCCGGAAGTTCGAGGTCGGCGAGGAGTCGCCCGACGGGCCGTCGGCGTCCGGCGCGCGCAACGTCGCGATGGGCGACGGCGGGCAGTCGGACTGAGACGGCGGCCGCGGACGGCCCGACGACGGTCCCTTTTAAATCGCGTCGACGACGGCCGCAAACACCGGTAGCGCGCGCTTCACCCCCGCGCCGTCCTCGACGAAGACCAGCGTGCGGGGCGGGCGGACCGCCTTCGGCCTGACCCGGAGGCTCGCCTCGTCGGCCGCATCGGCGGCGGCGTTCGGAAGGCCGCCGCCGTCGCGCCCGCCGATGAACTCGATCCGGACGCGGTCGGGCTGGACGTACACCGCGGCGACGTCGCGCCCGACGCCTTTCGCTCCGCCGTCGCCGCCGTGAACGATCCGGTACGCGAGCGCGCCGTCGGTCGTCGGCTCCACGTCGGGGTCGGCGTCGGCGAGCGCGAGGTCGCGAAGCCGCCCCTCGTCGCCGGAGACCTCCGAGGCGAGGAGCTGCCCGATCCGGACGCCGTCGGTCAGGCGCTCCTCGACCATCAGGCGTCACCCGCGGCGTCGGTCGCGTCGCCGTTGCCGCCCCCGTCGCCGGCGCCGTCTCCGGTCGCGTCGCCGGCGGCCGCGAGCTCCTCGCGCACGTCGGCCGCGAGGTGGTCGACCGCGGCGCCGTGCTCCTTCGCGACGAGGACCGCGGCCGCCTCGATGGTGACCGCGAGCGCGCGCTGCCGCTCGTTGATCGCGGCGACGGCGCGCTGCTTCTCGACGCCGGCCCCGACGATGGCGTCGAGGGCGGTCTCGAAGGTGGACTGCTCGCGGAGGATCTCCTCGTCGGGCGTGAACCCCTCCGGAACGAGCACCTCGTCGGGGTCGAACCGCGCGACGAGGTCGCCGTCGTCTTCGTCCACCAGCCCGCGACCGACGGCGACGTCGACCAGCCGCTTCGCCTGGTCCGGCGAGAACCAGTCGCGGTCGAGCGACAGCGCGACGACGAACTCGCCCTCGCCCAGCCGCTCCTTCGCGCGGTGTTTGAACGGGACGGCGACGGCGACCTCCAGACTCATGTTCGAACGAGGGGGCGGCGACGGCGGTAAACCTACCGGACCGCGAGCAGTCTCCAAGGCGGCCGAGGCGGTCGACCGGCGCTCCCGGTGTCGCGCTCGCAGCCGACAACGATTATGCCGCGCCGGCGCGATGACGCACGTATGGAGACCCGACCGCTCGGCGACACCGGCCACGACAGCAGCGTCATGACGTTCGGGACGATCGCGCTCAACTGGCTCGAACAGGAGGGCGCGAACCAGTTGGTCGAGCACGTTCTCGACTACGGCGTCAACCACTTCGACGTGGCCCCGGAGTACGGGGACGCGGAGCTGAAGCTCGGCCCGAAGCTCCGTCAACACCGCGAGGAGATATTCCTCGGCTGTAAGACCCAAGAGCGAACCTACGAGGGCGCGTGGCGCAAGCTCGACCGATCGCTGAACCGCCTCGGCGTCGACACGATCGATCTGTACCAGGTGCACGGGCTCGAGTACGAGGATGAACTCGACGCGATCACGGGCGACGACGGCGCGCTCGTGGCGTTCCGCGAGGCCAAAGAGCAGGGGCTGATCGACCACGTCGGCCTGACGAGTCACGGCGACCCGGGCCTCATCCTCGACGCGCTCGACCGCATCGACGACCTCGAATCGCTGATGTTCCCGCTGAACCCCGTCGTCGCCGGGAAGGACGACGGCGAGTACGATTACGAGGCGGTCCTCGCCCGCGCCGACGAGGAGAACGTCGGGACGCTGGGGATCAAGGCGTTCGCCGGCGGCTCGTGGCCCCCGACCGACGAGCTTTCGGAGGCTGACCGGCCGTTCGCGAACTGGTACCGGCCGGTCGCCGCGCCAGACGAGATCCGCGAGCGCTTCGACTTCGCCGCCGCACAGGGGCTCACCAGCGTCGTCAGCGCCGGCGATCCGAAGCTCGTCACCATGATCCTCGAAGCCGCCGCCGACTACGACGGGATGGACGCGACCGCCCAGCGGTCGCTGATCGAGCGGGTGCGCCACGACGACAGCCCGGTTCCCGAGCAGCTGCACCACTGAACGAGACGAATGGACGTACCAGACACGGTCGCGGCCGCGCTCTCGGACCGACCGGTGGCCGGGAAGCGCTGTCTAGAGGCCGGTGCGGGCGTCGGAAACGCGACCGCCGGGCTGCTCGCGACCGGCGCCGATCGGGTGTACGCCGTCACGAACGACCGGGATCACGCGCGGACGACGCGTCGGCGCATCGGCGACGACAGCGACGACGCCGGCGGCGCCAGCGACGACAACGGCGGCGCCCGACAGGCGCTGCGTGAAGCGGGCCTCCGGACGGTCCCGGACCCGGCCCGCA
>NZ_JARANT010000045.1 GCF_029889805.1 Halorubrum sp. Boch-26
TACTCACACTAATTCGCCGGCTGTGTCTGTTAAAAAAAATAGCCCAAAACGACGGGGCCCTCGACGTCGTCGCGGCCGCCAGCCGCCCGCACCTCGCCGATCTCGCCGACGGCGATCCCGGCGTCCGCCAGCGCGTCGGTCGCCTCGTCGACGCGCTCGGGAGGGACCGCCGAAAGCAGCGCGCCGGAGCCGAACGTCGCCAGCGGGTCGACGCCGAGCGCGTCACAGCAGGCCCGCGTTTCGGGTCGGACCGGAACCCGGTCGCGCTCGACCGCGAGGACCGTCCCGCTCGCGCTCGCGGTCTCGACGAGGGCGGTCAGCAGGCCGCCCTCGGTCGGGTCGTGCATGGCGCTCGCGGCGTCGCGGGCGGCGGTCGCGTCGGGGACGACGCTCACCTCGTCGAGGAACCCGGCGGCCGAATCGAGCGTCGCGGCCGACACGCCCGCCTCGGCGCACCGCTCGCGGAAGTCGGTCGCGAGGATCGCCGTCGCCTCGATTCCGGCCCCTTTCGTGAGGAGGAGCCGGTCGCCCGGCGCGGCCCCGCCGCTCGACACGAAGCGGTCCGTCGTCCCGAGCGCGGTCATCGAGCAGAGCGGGCGCTCCAGCGACGGCAACACCTCCGTGTGGCCGCCGACGATCGCGACCCCGAGCTCCCGGGCGGTCGCGTCGACCTGCTCCGCGACCGTCTGCCGGCGGTCCGGGTCGTCGTCGGGCAGGAAGAGCGTGTGGGTGAGCCACCGCGGGTCGGCGCCGCTCGCGGCCACGTCGTTGCAGGCGACGTGGACCGCGAGCTCGCCCACGGCGTCGGCCGCCAGCGACAGCGGGTCGGCCGCGACGACTAGGGTTGACTCGGTGCCGGCCAAGTCGATCGCGGCCGCGTCCTCGCCGTAGGCGGGCCCCACGTCGACCGCGGCGTCGTCGGCCCCGGTCGCCGCGAGGACCGCCGCGAGCGCCTCGGGGCCGAGCTTACCGGTCATCGGTCGCGCAGCCACGCGACGACGGCGTCGGGGTCAGCGTCGAGGCCGCCGCCCTGCGCGAATGTCGGGCCGCCGCCCCCGCCGCCGCCGAACTCGCCGGTGACCGCGCCCACGACCGCGCCGGCGTCGAGGGCCTTATCACTCGCATCGTCGCCGCTCACCGCCTCGTCTGCGACCGCGACGACCACGAACGGCGCGTCGCCCGAGCCGACCGCCGCGACCGCGTCGGGGGCGTCGCCGGCTGCGTCACCCTCGCTCGCGTCGTCGGCGGCGAGGAGCGTCTCCGCCGGCTCCCGCAGATCGTTCGGGTCGGCGCCGTCGACCGCGCCTATCGCCCACGTCGCCCCGTCGATCTCCGCGGTCGGAAAGTCTCCGAGCCGGGCGGCGAGCAGATCTGCGCGGGCGTCGCGGAGTTCGCCCTCCAGCCGGTCGACTTCGCCGCGGAGGCGGTCGACGGCGTCAGGCAGGTCGCCGACTCGCGCGTCGAGGCTCGTCGCGGCGTCGAGCGCGGCGCTGTGGACCGCAGCGTCGTGGTCGATCGCGGTCGGGCCGACCGCGAACTCGACGCGGGTCACGCCCTCGCCGGGGTTCGACCGGTCGAGCACTGATATCGGCCCGATCTCGCCCGTGTTCCTGACGTGCGTGCCGCCGCAGGCGGCGACGTCCCAGGCCGGCGCGGCGTCGAGTTCGCCGCTCGCTCCCGCGCCCGCTCGCTCTCCCGCTCCCTCGCCACCCCCGCCGACGGTCACGACGCGGACCGCCTCGCTCCCGCTCATCGCGCCCTCCTCGGTCTTCGTGTTGAACGCGATCCCGTCGAGCGCGCGGGCCTCCGCCTCCGGGAGCGTCTCCCACGAAACGGGCAGCGAGTCCCAGACGGCTCGGTTGGCGAGCCGCTCCAACTCGACGAGGTCCTCGTCGTCGAGGGGGTCCGCCGTCGTCAGGTCGACGCGAACCTTCTCCGGCGAGATGTCGAAACCGGCGTAGCCGAGGTCCTCGCAGGTCCGGCGCGCGGCGCCGTAGAGTACGTGCGAGGCGGTGTGCGCCCGGGTGCAGTACGTCCGGAACGCGTCGTCGACGATCGCCGAGACCGTCTCGCCGACCGAGAGCGACGCCGACGGCTCCTCGCCGAGGACGTGGACGACCTCCCCTCCGCGCTCGGTCACGCCGTCGACGAGGACGCCGTCGATCGTCCCCCGGTCCGCGGGCTGGCCGCCCGACTCGGCGTAGAAGTACGTCTCGCTCAGGACGACTTCCCGGTCGTCGACCGATTCGACCGTCGCCTCGAACTCCCTGACCTCGGGCTCCGCCGGCGCGCGTGACGCAGTCATTGGCGGTCCGTGGTCGCGGTCGGATAAATAGGTGGGCTCCTCCGCGATCGCTTATACGATCGAATGGGGCCCTCCGCGATCACTTATACGATCGAATCTGCTGTTGCGCGTGCCTGCGAGCGGCCGGGAGGCCGCGAGTCGCACGCGCGAGGTGGCTGCCAGAGAATCTCCGATTCTCGCTGGAGGCGGCGGTCCGGCGCGGCTCCGCCCTCGCCGGTCCGTCCGCCGAGGCTGGGGAGGCGCGAGGCTCGCGGTCCAGCGAGCGAAGCGAGGCGATCGTCTTCGCGGCTGGGGCTGTGGCGGTGTTCGCCGCCGATCCCGAATCGGCCGCTTATAAGCGAGCGGCTGAGAAGCCCTCGATCACGTCGGAGACGCAAAAACCGTAATCGCCGCTCCGACGAGACGCGAATCGATCTCAGCCTTCGAGCTCGAACGCGACCTCGACCTCGGCCTGATACTCTCGGTCGACCGCGCCCTGAAGCTCCACGCCGAACTCCTGTACCTCCGCCCAGTAGACGTTCTCCAGCGTGTCCTCGGCGCGGTCGATCGCCTCGTCGGCGGCGGCGTCGAAGCTCTCCTCGCTCGTTCCGATCAGCGTGATCTTTTTGAACACCATGTCACGTGTCAGTTGGACGCACGTCGATATAAAAGGGGGCGGTGGGCCCGCGAACCGCGTCAGGGACTACCGGGCGCGCCTTCCATCACCGCGAAGTCCTCCCCGTCGGCCTCGATGCCGATGACCGCCCAGTCGTACGGGGGCTTCTTCGAGACGAGTCGGTCGCGGAGGTCGCCGGCTCGGTCGCGCCACGTGACGAAACAGCGGAGCCGCGGGGTCTCGCCGCCGTCGGCCAGATACGGGTCCAGATCGTCGTCGTCCAGACAGAGCACCGTCACGAGCACGCGCCTCCACTTCCGCTCCGCGACGAACTCCTGTCCGCCTCCGGAGACGGTGTACCCGAGTTCACGAAAGACGTCTCTGGCCTCCGTCGTCGGTGGGATGCTCGCAGTGGCCATCTACCTCGGCGTTGACCGCCATTCGTGATAAACTTTCTCACGATTACGCGGATCCGGTCACTCGCCGTGTGACGAGGCCGTTCACGCGCTCCCGTCGCGGCCGGTCGATCGCCCAGAGTACCCGCGCGGCCGGTCACTCGTGGGCGGCGTCCCACTCGTCGGGCTTCCGGATGTTGCCGCACTCCGTGCACTGGATCCGGCCCATCGTGTCCATCGCGGTGTCGAACGACTCGCAGTTCCCGCAGCGAAACCCCCACCGGGCCGACCCGTCCGCGTCGGCGAACACGACGTAGAAGGGGCCCTCGGCGCCGCGCTCGGTCATCGTCCGGTCGGTGTACACCCGTTCGCCGTCGGCCGTCGTCGAAGCGTCGAGACTCATACCAGTCCGTATCCGACGGAACCGCTTAAAAGCGCGAGTCGACGGCGGGCGGTTGGTCCAAGAGCCGCGCTACGTCCGGAACGACTCGCCGCAGCCGCACTCGGAGACGACGTTCGGGTTCTCGACCTCGAAGCCGGCCGCCTGCAGGCCGTGCTCGTAGTCGAGTTTGCTCCCGCCGATGTAGTTCCGGCTCGCGGGGTCGACGAACACGCGCAGCCCGTGGTGCTCGACGATCAGGTCGTCTTCCTCCGGCTCCGTGTCGAACCGCATCCCGTACGAGAGGCCCGCGCAGCCGCCCTGCTGGACGAACAACCGGAGGCCGGCCTCCTCCGTATCGAGGTCCTCTCCCTCCAGCAGGGAGAGCGCCTCCGCCGCGGCGTCGGGGGTTACCTCGATCGCCGGGTCGCTCCCAGTATCGACCGTTTCTGTGCTCATGCGAACACATTCCGTTCGAACGGTAAAAACCCTGCCGGCGGATCCCCGCCCGCCGTTGCCGCTGACGGTTACGTCTCCCGCCGCTCCGGTCGATCGCTCCCGGCGACGGCTCTCCCGCTCCGACGAGGTGCCCGAGCGTCGGGACGACACGGTTTTGACTCGGTACCGAGTGAGTGCACGTATGACGGAGTCGCCGTCCCGCGTGGGTCTGCTCGCCGCGGGAGACCTCTCCGACGAACAGCGCGCCGCGTTCGAGTGGCTCGACGCCCGCGAGGGGGTCGCCGCCGAGGTCGTCCCGTTCGGCGCGGTCGAGGCGGCGGTCCCGGTCGAGTCGGCGACCTCGGACGAGCCGGGTCGACGGATCGCCGCTGAATCGGCCGCGGACGACTCGCTCGACGGCTCGTACCCCGGTCCCGGGGTCGGTGACCGCGACGACCCGATCCGGCGGTTCGACGTCCTCTGGTGGCACCGCGCGGCACCGCTCCACGACGCGGCCCCCCTCGACGAGGCGGCGGCAGCGATCGACGACTTCCTCTCCGACGGCGGCGGTCTCCTCCTGACGCTCAGGGCGATGGCCGCCGTCGACCGGCTCGCCGTCGAATCGATTCCGCCCGACCGCGTCGGCGACGAATCGCTCTCCGAGCCGACCGGCGTCCTGTGGCGGTCGACGTACGCCGACCACCCGGCGCTGGCGTCGCTGGAGGGGCTTCGCCACCCGATCCGTGCCATCGGCGCGGTCCCCGCGGTCCGCTACGAGCGGGCCGTTCCCGAGCGCGGCGAGGTGCTCGCCTCGACCGTCCGCGGCGACGCGGACGTTCCCAACGAGATGACCGCGGTCTCGTGGACCGCTGGCGACGGCGACGGCGCGGTCCTCGGGCTCGGCGCGCCGGTCCTCTTCGGCGAGCCGCCCGCGACGGCAGACGACCCGGCGGCCGACCGCCTCGCCGAGACGCGCGACCGGCTCGTCGCCGGCTGCCTCCGGAGCCTCGCGGTCGACGAGGGGGCGCCGACACGACCGACTGACGCCGACGACATGCGACGCCTCCGCGAGCGCGTCGCCGAGGCCGGCGAGGACGGCCCCGGCGGCCGACCGACGTACCATCTCACGCCGCCCGCGAACTGGCTGAACGACCCGAACGGGCTGATCCGATGGGACGGGCGGTACCACGTCTTCTACCAGTACAACCCCGCCGGGCCGTTCCACAACACCATCCACTGGGGCCACGCCGTCAGCGACGACCTCGTGACGTGGACCGACGAGCCGGTCGCGCTCTCGCCGTCCCCCGACGGCCCCGACCGCGACGGCTGCTGGTCGGGCTGCGCCGTCGACGACGACGGGACCCCGACCCTGCTGTACACGGGCGGAAACGGCCGCGACCAGCTCCCCTGCCTCGCGACGGCCGACGACCCCGATCTCCGGGCGTGGGACAAGTACGAGGGGAACCCCGTCATCGAGTCGCCGCCGGCCGACCTCGACGTGCTCGAAACGGAGCACTGGCGCGCCGAGTTCCGCGACCACAACGTCTGGCGCGAGGACGGCCGCTGGCACCACCTCGTCGGCACCGGGCTCGCCGACGGCGGCGGCGCGGCCCTGCTGTACACCGGCGAGACGCTCACCGAGTGGAGCTACGAGGGCCCCCTGCTCGCCGGCGGTCCCGACGCCGGAGCGGTGTGGGAGTGCCCCGAGCTGCTCGATCTGGGCGACCGTCAGCTCCTCCACGTCTCCGACTACGAGAACGTCGTCTACTTCCTCGGCGGCGTCGAGGACGGCGAGTTCGTCGTCGAGTCCGAGGGCCTGCTCGACCACGGCGACTTCTACGCGCCGCAGTCGCTGAGGGACTCGAATGGAACTGATGACGACGACCGAACGCTCACGTGGGGGTGGCTCCCCGAGGCCCGCGACGTCGAGGCGCAGTGGGACGCCGGCTGGTCCGGGGCGCTCTCGCTCCCGCGCGTCATCGAGACCGGTCCCGACGGGAAGCTCCGACAGCGCCCCGCAGAGGAGGTTGCCGAGCTCCGGGCCGACCGGCTCGCCGTCGACGAGACGGTCGCGCTCGCGCCGGCCGATCGTCAACGGCTCGACGTCGCCGGCGCGGCGGTCGAGATCGAGGCGGAGATCGCGCTCGACGACGCCGCGGCCGTCGAGCTGTCGGTGTTCGAGACGCCCGACCGGGCCGAACGCACCCCGATCCGTTACGAGCGCGACGGGACCGTCTCCGTCGATCGCGCGCCGTCGAGCGGCGACCACCACGCGTTCGCCGACACCCAGTCGATGGCGGCGCCGCCGTACGACGAGCCGCTCTCGCTGCGGCTCTTCCTCGATCGGTCCGTGATCGAGATCTACGCAAACGGTCGCCACTGCCTGACGAGCCGGGTGTATCCGACTCGTGACGACGCCGTCGAGATATCGGCCGTCGCCGAGGGCGGACGCGCGTCGATTTCGTCGCTCTCGGCGTGGGAGATGGACGAGGCGATGCCGACGGACGGTGCCTGACGCGCTCGAAACGGCGATCGCTTAGCCGTCAGTCGGGTCGCCATCGAGTCGTCGACGTTCGCGACGCTCCGGTCGGTTCGGCGCTCCCCCGGGTCGATGGCAGTGATCCGAATGGCGGCCGCTGCCCGGGAAAAAAACGTTGAAAGTCGGGTCGACGCGGTCGAGGTCTCGGCGCTCGGCCGGCGTCAGCCGAAGAGCTCGCCGAGGCCCTCGCCGCCGTCCTCGTCGTCGTCCTCGTCGGCGGCCTCGTCGGCCGCTTCCTCGGCCTCGTCGTCCTCGTCGTCCTCGTCCGCCTCGTCGGCGTCCGCGGCGTCCGCGGAGCCACCGGCGGCGCCGGCGGCGGGTGCCGCGGCGGCCGTCTCGATGGCCTCTTCGATGTCGACGTCCTCCAGCGCGGCGACGAGCGCCTTGACGCGGGATTCCTCGACGTCGACGCCGGCGGCTTCCAGCACGCCGATGATGTTGTCCTCGTTGATCTCTTCGCCAGTCTCGTTCAGGATGAGCGCAGCGTAAACGTATTCCATTGGTGTGTCCTCGTAGTGTTAGCCGAACATCGCGCCGAGACCGTCGCCGCCGTCGCCGTCGTCCTCGTCGGCGTCGTCGTCGGTCGTCTCAGCGTCGTCCGTGTCGTCGTCTTCCTCCGCCTGTTCCTCCTCGTCGGCGTCGCCCGTCTCGGGAGCCGGGTCAGGGGCCGCCTCGACCCCTTGCAGCTCCTCGGGGAGCGCCTCCTCGTCGTCGATCTGGGCCGCGAGCGCGCGAAGCTGGGCGTCGGCCTTCCCGATGAGGTCGGGCACGACGTCCGGGCTCTCGATCTCCGCGAACAGTCCGACCGACTTCGCCTCGCCGGAGGCCTTCGAGAGAAGGCTGCCGACCGTGGCGGCCGTCGGGTACTCGGCGTTGATCGAGAGGTTGCGCGCGGCGGCCGCGGCGGACCGGATGTCCGCCGCGTACTCGTCGACGTCGATCGCGAGCTCGTCCGGCTCGAACAGGACGCCCTCCGAGTAGACGCCCTTGAGGTCGAGCCCGACTTCCTTCGGCTCGATGCCGAGCTCGACCAGGACGTTCGCGAGGTCGTCGTCGACGACCTCGCCCTCCTCGAGGACCGTCGAGTCCTCGGTGACCATGATCGAGCCGTCTTGGATACGCGCGGCCGCGCCGACCGTCTGGAGCTCGCCGACGAACGGTCCCGGGTCGACGCCGGTGTCACCCTCGGGGATGACGACGTCGTTGGGGGCGACCTCGCCCGCGTTGATCGGGGCGGGGGTCTTCGAGGCTTCCAGCTGCTTGAAGAGGCCGAACGGGTTGTCGTTCGTGCCGATGAGCGCGACCTGACCCGAGACGTACTGGATCAGCTCTTCGACGCCGTCGTCGACCTCCTCGAGGGCGCGGGTGGTGAGCGTGTTCCGGCTCACGCGGACGTCGGCCGAGCCGTGCAGCTCGCGGCGCATGGCCTGGAGCTGCCGGCTCGGAATGCCGCCGACGCCGACGATCCCGACGGAGTTGAACGAGTCGATGAACTCGACGAGCTCGTCGACCTCGTCCTGTTTCCACTGCGGGATCGTCTCGGTCTTGCGGACCGAGCTCATACGGGCACCTCTCTGGCGGGACCCATCGTGGTCTTCACGTAGATCCCGTCGATGTTGAGCGGGCCCTTCTCGAGGCTCGCTTCGAGTCGCCGGATGATGACGTCGATGTTGTCCGAAATCGCGTCGGAGCCCATGTCTTCGGCGCCGACGCGGGTGTGGAACGTGCGCCGGTCGCGGGACCGGAGCTGTACGGTGTTCTGCATCCGGTTAACGGTCTCGACGACGTCGTCGTCCGGCTGTAGTGGGGTAGGCATCTTCCCGCGCGGACCCAGGACGGTACCGAGGTACCGACCGATGTCCTGCATCAGGTTGGCCTCTGCGACGAAGAAGTCGGTGTCGCCGGCCAGATCCTTTGCGCGGTCGTCGTCGTCTCCGAGGTCCTCGAGGTCGTCGCTGTCAAGCACTTGATCAGCAACTTCCTGAGCGCGGACGGCGGTTTCGCCCTCCGCGAAGACGACGATCTGTGTCTCCTGCCCCGTTCCAGCCGGCAGCACGACGGACTCGTCGATGCGGTTCGACGGATCGTTGAGGTCGAGGTCTCGCAGGTTGATCGCGATGTCCACGGTCTCGCGGAAGTTCCGCTCGGGCGCATCGTCGAGTGCGAGAGTTACGGCCTCTTGTATTGTGTCTGCCATTTTCACCTCCGTAGTACGCAGGTCGCTCCTACGGGTCAGTGAAACAGGCGAAGCCTGTCTCACCGGAGAGTGGTCCATCGGAGGTTTAAAAGCGTCGAACCGCCCGTCTCCGTGCGAACCGCCGACAGGGCTCGTGCGGGCGGTCAACGGTGATCCCGCGGAAGTGAGCGGGCACCGGTCGAGCGGTCTCCGGATTCGACGCGCGTCGAACTCCGAAACGTCGGATAGGGGAACCCTTTTGATGCCGCTCGCCGACCCACGAGGTAATGACCCAGGGTGGTCCGGCGTGACGATGGACGACCGTATCGAGGACCTCCGAGAACGCCGCGAGCGGGCGGCGCTTGGGGGCGGCGAAGACCGGATCGAATCCCAACACGAGAAGGGAAAGATGACCGCGCGCGAGCGGGTCGACTACTTCCTCGACGACGGGACGTTCCACGAGTTCGACCGGTTCCGCACCCACCGGAACCACAAGTTCGGGACCGAGGAACAGCAGATCCCGGGCGACGGGGTCGTCACCGGCTACGGCGAGGTGAACGGCCGGAAGACGTTCGTCTTCGCGCACGACTTCACCGTCTTCGGCGGCTCGCTCGGCGAGGTGTTCGCCGAGAAGGTGTGCAAGGTGATGGACAAGGCGATGGACGTGGGCGCGCCCGTCGTCGGGCTCAACGACTCCGCCGGCGCTCGGATCCAAGAGGGGGTCGCCTCGCTCGGCGGCTTCGCGGAGATCTTCCGGCGCAACACCGAGGCGTCCGGCGTCATCCCGCAGATATCGGCGATCATGGGGCCGTGCGCCGGCGGCGCGGTGTACTCGCCCGCCATCACGGACTTCACGTTCATGGTGAAAGACACCTCGCACATGTTCATCACCGGCCCGGACGTCATCGAGACCGTCACGGGCGAGGAGGTGAGCTTCGAGGAGCTCGGCGGCGCCGTCACCCACACGTCGACCTCGGGCGTCGCCCACTTCGCCGAGGAGAGCGAGGAGGACGCCTTAGACGACATCGCGCGGCTGCTCTCGTATCTCCCCGCCAACAACGTGGAGGACCCGCCCCGCGTCGAGCCGTGGGACGACCCGGAGCGCGCCGACGAGGAGCTGGGCGACATCGTCCCGAACGCCCCCCGGAAGCCGTACGACATGAAGGAGGTCATCGGCGGGGTCGTCGACGAGGGCTCCTTCTTCGAGGTGCAGGAGAACTTCGCGAAGAACGTCGTCGTCGGCTTCGCTCGGCTCGACGGCCACTCGACCGGGATCGTCGCCAACAACCCCCGCGTGAACGCCGGCACCCTCGACATCGAGTCGAGCCAGAAGGGCGCGCGGTTCGTCCGCTTCTGTGACGCGTTCAACATCCCGATCCTCACCTTCGAGGACGTGCCCGGGTTCATGCCCGGCACCGACCAGGAGCACAACGGGATCATCCGGCACGGCGCGAAGCTGCTGTACGCCTTCTCGGAGGCGACCGTCCCGCTGCTCACCGTGATCACTCGGAAGGCGTACGGCGGCGCCTACTGCGTGATGTCGTCGAAGCACATCGGCGGCGACGTCAACTACGCGTGGCCGACCGCCGAGATAGCGGTGATGGGACCGAAGGGCGCCGTCAACGTGCTCTACCGCGAGGAGCTAGCCGAGGCCGACGACCCCGACGCGCGCAGGCAGGAGCTCATCGACGAGTACCGCGAGGAGTTCGCGAACCCGTACAGCGCCGCCGACCGCGGCTTCGTCGACGACGTCATCGAGCCCGCGGAGACGCGCGCGCGGCTGATCGACGACCTCCAGATGCTGAAGGGGAAGCGCTCGGACCGGCCCGAGAAGAAGCACGGCAACATCCCGATCTGATGGCGACTGACTCGCAAAACGGTCCGCGCGGTCCGGCGGTCGCCGCCGTCCTCGACGGCCTGACGCTCCCCGACGACGCCGACGACGCGGAGGCCGCCGCCATCGCCGCCGCGGTCGCGGCGCACCTCCGCGACGGGGAATTGGCCGCGGCGGCGGCCGCGACGGACGAGGAGCGCACGTGGGACGGCGAGCGGTGGTCGTTCGTGGGGCGAGTCGGCCGGCTCAGCGGCCGTTCGATTCGGGTGCCGGAGAACGCGCCGACCGACCCGTGGACGGCCGCCGGTCGCGCCGACCGCTTCTGACGGGGACGGCGATTCTGACGGGGACGACGCCTCGGGGCGGAGCCGCCGCTGGCTTCGTTTCCGAACACTTGCTCCCGGACGCGAGAGCGCCCGAGCGCGTGCATTCCCCCGGCGAGGCGCCCGACGGATCCTCGCCACGCGAGCCCTTCACAGGGTGCGTTCGGAGATAGGTTCGATAGGTTATATATCTGTGGTCGACAGTCACGCCTCGGGCGGCTCCTCCACGCTCTCCTCCGTCGCGGTATCCGCGCTCGACCCGCCGAAGATTCGGTTGAGGACGACGGGAACGATCCCGGCGAGGACGACAAGTATCCCGATTCGGACGAGGATCGAGGCGTCCGTCAGCAGCGTGGCGCCGAGGTACGCGCCCGCCGCGACCAGCGTCGACGGCAACACGTAGGGGTTTCCGGGCGATAGCATGTCGGGATATGGAAGCGGGCAGGCTCTTAACCGTCCCGGGGCGATCTCGACGAGCGTCGGTACAGTACGACGATCGTCGTCATCGGTCGTCGTCACAGACCGATAGAATGAGGTGGGTTATGGTGGAATGATGGTGTAAGAATGTTCGACAAGGTTCTCGTCGCGAACCGCGGAGAGATCGCGGTTCGGGTGATGCGCGCCTGTGCGGAGCTGGGTGTCGACACCGTCGCCGTGTACAGTGACGCCGACAAACGCGGCGGCCACGTCCGGTACGCGGACGAGGCGTACAACGTCGGCCCGGCCCGCGCCGCCGACTCGTACCTCGACGGCGAGGCGGTCGTCGACGCCGCGCACGCGGCCGGCGCCGACGCGATCCACCCGGGATACGGCTTCCTCGCCGAGAACGCCGACTTCGCGGCCCGCGTCGAGGACGCCGACGGAATCACCTGGATCGGCCCCGCCAGCGACGCGATGGAGCGGCTCGGGGAGAAGACCCACGCCCGCCGCGTGATGGACGACGCCGACGTCCCCATCGTCCCGGGGACGACGGAGCCCGTCACCGAGGTCGACGCGGTCACCGAGTTCGGCGACGAGCACGGCTACCCGGTCGCGATCAAGGCCGAGGGCGGCGGCGGCGGCCGCGGGATGAAGGTCGTCGAGAGCGCCGCGGAGGCCGAGGAGGCGCTCGAGTCGGCCAAGCGCGAGGGCGAGGCGTACTTCTCGAACGACTCCGTCTACCTCGAGCGCTACCTCGAGACCCCCCGCCACGTCGAGGTGCAGATCGTCGCGGACGCCGGCGAGGACGGGGAGACCCCCGCGGACGAGTCCGACGTCGTCCACCTCGGCGAGCGCGACTGCTCGCTCCAGCGCCGCCACCAGAAGGTGATCGAGGAGGGCCCCTCCCCCGCGCTCTCCGACGAGCTCCGCGAGGAGATCGGCGAGGCCGCCCGCCGCGGCGTCGCCGCCGCCGACTACACCAACGCCGGCACGGTCGAGTTCCTCGTCGAGGAGGACGTCGACCGCGACCCGTCGGCGCCGCTCGGTCCGGACACGCCCTTCTACTTCCTCGAGGTCAACACGCGCATCCAGGTCGAACACACCGTCACCGAGGAGCTGACGGGGATCGACATCGTGAAAGAGCAGCTCCGGGTCGCCAGCGGCGAGGGGCTCTCCGTCTCCCAGGACGACGTGGAGCTGGACGGGCACGCCATCGAGTTCCGGATCAACGCCGAGAACGCCGCGAAGGAGTTCCAGCCCGCCAACGAGGGGCGGCTCGACACGTACGACCCGCCGGGCGGTATCGGCGTGCGCGTCGACGACGCGCTCCGGCAGGGCGACGAGCTGGTCACCGACTACGACTCGATGATCGCGAAGCTGATCGTGTGGGGCGCCGACCGCGAGGAGTGCGTCGCCCGGTCGAAGCGCGCGCTCGCGGAGTACGACCTGGAGGGCGTCGTCACCATCGTCCCGTTCCACCGGCTCATGCTCGACGACGAGCGCTTCGTCGCGGGCACTCACACGACGAAGTACCTCGACGAGGAGCTCGACCAGGAGCTGGTCGCCGAAGCCCAGGAGAAGTGGGGGACCGAGTCGGCCGCGGGCGGCGACGACGAGGAGGTGACCGAGCGCGAGTTCACCGTCGAGGTGAACGGCAAGCGCTTCGACGTGGAGTTAGCGGAACGGGGCGCGCCCGCGATCCCGACGCCCGCGAGCGGCGGGAGCGGCGCGGGCGGCCGCAAGCAGCGACCGCCGCAGGCGACGTCCGACGACGGTGGCGACGACGGCGTCGACGTCGCCGAGGGCGGCGAGGCGATCGAGGCGGAGATGCAGGGGACGATCCTCTCGGTCGACGTCGCCGAGGGCGACGAGGTGTCCGCCGGCGACGTGGTCTGCGTCCTCGAGGCGATGAAGATGGAGAACGACGTGGTCGCCGAGCGCGGCGGCACCGTCGCGAGCGTCCACGTCGGCGAGGGCGACAGCGTCGACATGGGCGACGTGCTGGTCGTACTGGAGTAAGAGGGGAACGAGGCTCGTTCCGGACGTAGTTGCTTTATAAATGATTGAAGATGGATCGACGGTGAACGCCTCCAAAGCCCCAGCCGCGAGGGCTCGATGCGCTCGCTGCGGTCCTCAGTCGGTCGCTACCGCTCCCTCCTTCCGGTCCTTACGTCGCGCGTCTTCGCCCTCGCGGCTGCCCCTTTGAGTCCCACCCCGCACGGCACCGCAACCGCACCTCACGCCTCCCCAGCCTCGTCGGCCGGCCTCCGCTTCGCTCCGGCCGCCCGACTCCCTCGCACGGGCGATTCGCGCCCTCCGGGCGCTCATCGGCACGCGCCACCGTCTCGTTTATTTATAAATGACCATCGGTCTCGTACCATCATTTAAATAGTGTGTCACTGCCGAGCTTCGTAACGTGCCCTCCCTACCGCCCGCGCAGCCCGAGCAACTCCCGCGTCTCCGCGGGCGTCGCCACCGGTCGCCCCAGCTCCTCCGATATCCGCGCCGCCCGCGCCACGAGTTGCTCGTTCGTCGCCAGCTCCCCGCGCTCGTAGTAGCGGTTGTCCTCCAGTCCGACCCGGACGTGCCCGCCGAGCAGCAGCGACTGGGTCGTCATGGGGAGCTGGTGCGGGCCGAACCCGATCACGTTGAACTCGACGCCGTCCGGCAGCGCCTCGACTCGATTCACGAGATTCCGGGGGTGCGGTGGCGACGTGGTCCCGCCGCCGAACAGGAAGTTGAGGTACGGCGGGTCGTCGAGCTCGTCGAGGACGGACAGCGACTCGTTCAGGTGGCCGTCGTTGAACACCTCTAGCTCGGGCTTGATCCCTTTCTCTCTCATCTCCGCGTGCAGCGACGCGACCAGCTCGCGAGTGTTCTCAGAGGTGAGCCGGTCGTAGCGGTTGAGCGGCCCCATGTCGAGCGATGCCATCTCCGGGGCGGGGTCGGTTCGCAGGGGTTCGTGGCGGAGCGCGTCCGGGGCGGCGGTCCCCCCGGTCGAGTGCTGGAGGACGGCGTCGTCGGTGGCCTCGCGGACCGCGTCGGCGACCGCCTGGAAGCGCTCGGCCGAGAAGGCGCGCTCCCCGTTCTCGCGGCGCGCGTGGAGGTGGAGCACGCTCGCGCCGGCGTCCTCGCAGGCGGCCGCGGCCGACGCGATCTCCGCGGGCGTCTCCGGGAGGGCCGGGTGCGCCTCCTTCCCGTGGACGCCGCCGGTGAGCGCCGCGGTGATGATCGCGGGCTTCCCGTCGAGGTAGTCGTCGTAGGTCATCGGTCGGGGTCGGCGGGCTCAGTTCCGTCTTCCGTCGATTCCGGGTCCACGTAGAACTCGCAGTCCGCCGCGGGGTCGAGCTCGTACCGGGCGTTACAGACGTCGGCCCGCATGGGCTGCACGAACGACCCGGTCACGGTGCAGAAGGCGCGGGCGGTCTCGAACGATCGCCCGTCGCCCTCCTCGCGATACGCCAAGTGCGGACACGTCTCGGCCATGACGGAGCGAGGCGGGGAACAGGCTTGAAACCACGCGTCGAGGGCGGACCCGCCCGGCGGTGCGGTCCGACGCCGCGTCCGCCCCGATCTGACCGACGCTGTTTAACCGACCGCCCGAGAACGGGAGGCCATGGAGCCGGTCGACGACTGGCGCGCGGCGATCGCGGACGCCGGAGAGCTCACCGGCCCGATCACCGCCGCCATCGTCGACGAACACGACGACCGCGGGCAGCGCGCGATCGAGGCGGTCGGGGAGGGTCGCGTGAAGCGCTACCGCGATTTCACCGTCGTCGTCGGTCACGACGACGAGTACGTCGTCGAGGACGGGGAGTGTACCTGCGCGGACGCGACGTACAACCTCGACGCCGAAGACTCGAGCGAGCGCTGCTGGCACGCGATCGCGGTCGACGTGGCGGACGCGGTCGGCGCGGTCGACCACCACGACATGTGGTACTCGGAGGTCCGCGAGTTCCTGTGAGCCGGCCTGAGCGCAGCGCTGAGACCCCCACCAGCGGCCGTTTAGCCGGATGAGCCGCCGATACACCGCAGTTACGGCCGACCAGTCGAAAACGTTTACAACGGCGGCCGGTCTCCCCTACGGTATGGCGGACTGTCCACTCGCCGACGATTGCCCCAGTTTCGACGAGCGAATCGAGGGGATGGGGTGTCAACACTACGGCAACAAGGGCGGCGCGGAATGGTGTCAACACTATGATATGCCCATCTACGAACTGAAACAGCAGCCGGTCCAGCCCGGCGAAGAGGTCGTCGTCGAGGTCGACGACATCCACGAGAGCGGCGCGGGCGTGGGCCGCACCGACGACGGCTTCATCGTCCTCGTCGACGGGCTGCTCCCGCCGGCGCGCGCGGAGGTCCGGATCCACCGCGTGAAGTCGAGCCACGCGACCGCACAGGACGTCGTCGAGCGCCTCCCCGAGGATCCGGAGGCGGACGACGAAGGCGATGACGCCGCAGAGACGGGTGCCGAGGACGCCGAAGACGAGGACGGCGAGGGCGACCGCCGCCGCGACCGCCCGGACCGCGAACGGCTCGGCAGCCGCGAGAACTTCTGGGGTAAGTGAGCGCGTCCCGGGGTTGCCCCGCCCCACGGACAGTCCGGACGCCGCCGATCCGTCTCTATCACGCCCGTCCCGCGCGGTCGGCTTCGCGCCCGCCGCGAGACGGACGCCGAAACCGCCGTTTTTTGAGCGAGCGTCCCCTTGTGACGAGTATGGTCGCAGACGAGGGTCCCTCCGACGCCGCCGACGCGGCCGACGACGTCGAGGACGTCGACGCCGCCGAGCTATTGGAACGGGCCGGATTCGACGCCGACGAGAGCGTCCTCACCGACCGACAGGCCGAAGTGCTCGCGCTGCGCGAGCGGGGGCTCCGCCAGTCCGATATCGCCGACCGGCTCGGCACGTCACGCGCGAACGTCTCCAGCGTCGAGGCCAGCGCCCGCGACAACGTCGATCGGGCCCGCGAGACGGTCGCCTTCGCGGAGGCGCTCGCCGCGCCGGTCCGCGTCGAAATCGAGGGCGACACAGATCTGTACGACGCCCCGAAGCGCGTGTACGACGCCTGTGACGAGGCTGGCGTGAAAGTGAACCAGACCGCGCCGAACCTGATGAAGACGATCGGCGACCGCGCCGGCGACGCGGTCCACGGCCGCGAAGTGCGCAGCCGCCTGTTCGTCACCGTCGACGCCAACGGGCAGATCCGCGTGCGACAGCCGTGAGCCGCGCCGCCCCCTAGGCGGGGCGCAGACCGCTCCTCACTCCTCCAGCCGCTCCGCGACGCCGACGAGCGTCGCGCCCGCGGTGACCGTCGACTCGCGGGCGATCGAGTAGACGATCCCGTCTCGGTCGGCCTCGGCGGTCTGGAGGACCTCGAACGTCGTCGGGTCGTGGACGACGCCGAGCCGCTCTCCCTCGACCACGTCGTCGCCGACGGCGAGGTCCCGCTCCGGGGTGAACAGCCCCGACTCGGCGGCGTTCACGCGCCCGAGGTGGTTCCGCGCGACCGTCCCGTCCCACGGCTCGGGCTCGCCGGGGAGCAGCCCCTCGCGGCGGAGGGCGCCGAGCGTCCCTTTTACGCCGGCGTCGACCGCCTCGGGAACGACCTCACGGCTGTGCGCTAACTCCGGCGTGATCGCGGGGATCCCCTCTCGGGTGGCGGCGACGCGGAGCTTGCCGGCGAAGCCGCGCTCGCTCCACTCCGTGTCGGCGTCGTCGCCCGCGGCCTCCGCGAGCAGGAGGTCGGTCCCGAACGCCTCCGCGAGCGAGCGGCAGGACTCGTCGCCGCGCATGTAGACCGTGTGCGTGAGCATCGCCGGCGACCCGGTGTGGAGGTCGACGATCGCGTCGGCCGCGCTCGCGAACGCCCAGAGCCGGGCCGCCATCCGCTCGTGGAGCGTCCCCTTCTCGTCTCCGGGCCAGCAGCGGTTCATGTTCGAGTGGGTCGCGTCGAGCGGCTCCGGCGCGGTGTACGAGACGCGGTCGAACGTGAGCGGGTCGGCGATGGGGACCGTCACGAGGGTCCCCGCGAGGTCCGCGTCGACCGATTTTCTCCCCTCGCCGGTCAGCCGCTCGTGGAGCCGCCGGAGGACCGCGGTCCCGTTCACCTCGCGGCCGTGTTGTGCGGCCTGCGCGTAGATCACGGGTCCGCCGTCGGTCGGCACATCAAGCTCGGGACCGTTCGGACCGTCGACGAGGCGTCCCTCGCCGTAGACGTGGACGGTCGTCCGGATCGGGACGCCCGAGGGGAGCCGCGCGAGGACGAGTTCGCTGGCGTCGTGCATACCGGAGGGTCGGCCCTGCGGGGCATATATCTCGGGGGCGATGCGCCGCTTCGGACGCCCCGTCAGATCCCACCGATCGGACCGATCGACCACGGACGCTAAGTCGGTGGGTCGCCGAGACGGATCCGAGATGCGGGTCACGCTCCTCGGCACCGGCGACACGACCGGGACGCCGACCGTCGGCTGCGACTGCGACACCTGCGCCGCGGCGCGCGAGCGGGGGGTGTCGCGCTCGCGGTTCTCGGTCCACGTCGCCAACGAGCGCACCGGCGAGTCCCTGCTCGTCGACTTCAGTCCCGACTTCAGACAGCAGTTCCTCGCGGCGGACGTTCCCCTCCCGGACGCCGGCCTCGTGACGCACATCCACTTCGATCACCTCGACGGGCTCGGCAACGTCTACCGGCTGGTCGACGGCCTCCCCGTTCACGCGCCGAGCGAGACCGACCCCGCCACCGACCAGAGCGTCGCCGAGACGATCCGCGACAAGTACGACTACCTGGAAGACCGGATCGGCGTCCACGCCCGCGAGCCGTTCGAGCCCTTCGAGACGTGCGGATTCGAGGTCCGGTTCGTCCCCGTCGACCACCCGCCGCTCCTGTGTTACGGCGTCGTCGTCGAGGACCCGAAGACGGGCGCGACGCTCTCGTTGACGGGCGACACGAGCTACGATATTTCCGAGCGCTCCCGCGAGGCGCTCGCCGGCGCCGACCTCCTGCTGGCCGACGCCATCGTCCCCGCCTCGCTCTGCGAGCACCACCCGATCGGCGGGCGCCACGAGGGGCCCGACGGCGTCCCGCGCACGTTCGGCTCGAAACACATGACTCGGGAGGGGGCGCTCGCGCTCGCCGACGAGCTCGACGCCGACCGGACCCGGCTCGTCCACGTCGCGCACTACTACCCGCCCGACGAGGCGTTCGCGGAGCCGCTCGCGGTCGACGGCGAAGTGTACGAGCTGTGAGCGGGGTGGACGGGCTGTAGCCTTTTGCCTCGGTAGCACGTAACGCGATCGAGATGGGAACGAGGCGCGGAATCGCCGAGACCTTCCGTGGCGCGCTCGACCGATTGGAGCCGCCGCCGCGCGCGGTCGACTGGTCGCTGTTCGCGTTCGTGACCGCCGAGGTCCTCACCGGGCTCGTCTCTTTTACCGTCGGCGTCCCCGAGGGGTGGCCGCTGTTCTGGCTCCACCGCGCGCTCGGCCTCGGGATCGTCGCGCTGCTCGCGTGGAAGCTCACGCGCGTCCGGCGCCGGCTCACGGACTCGAACCTGTGGCGCCGGTCGACCGCGCTGTCGGTCCTGACGCTCGTCGTCGCGCTCGGCGCGCTCGCGACTGGCGTCGTCTGGGCGTTCGGAGTCGACGTGCGGCTCTCCTACTGGACGCTCCTCTCCGTCCACGTCGGCTTCGGACTGGCCCTCCTCCCGCTCGTGGCCGCGCACGCCGCGACCCGGTTCCGGCTCCCGCGGCGGGTCGACTTCGAGCGCCGCCGGACCGCGGTTCGGTACACCGTCCTGCTGGCCTCTGGCGCCGCGACCTACCGGCTCCAACAGAGCGTCAACGACCTGCTCGACACGGCCGGCGCGGACCGTCGGTTCACCGGGTCGCAGCCCCGCGAGGGCGACGGGAACGGCGCGTTCCCGGTCACCTCGTGGGTCGCCGACGACCCCGACCCGATCGCCCGGGCCGAGTACCGACTGCGGGTCGACGGTCTCGTGAGCGGTCCCGTCGAACTGACCGCGGACGACCTCGACGCCGGTCACGGGCGGGAGGCGCTGCTCGACTGCACGAGCGGCTGGTACACGGTGCAGGAGTGGGGCGGGACCCGCGTCGGCGACCTGCTCGACGCGGCCGGGGAGCTCGGCGACGACGCGGCCTACGTCCGGTTCACGTCGGTCACGGGGTACCGCTGGAGCCTCCCGCTCGACGAGGCCGAAGACGCCCTCCTCGCGACCCGCGTGGGCGGCGAGCGGCTGAGCCACGGCCACGGCGCGCCCGCTCGGATCGTCGCCCCCGATCGGCGGGGGTTCCAGTGGGTGAAGTGGGTGACGCGCGTGGAGGTCAGGTCCGAGTACGACCTCGGTCAGTGGGTGGTGACGCTGGTGAGCGGGTTCGACTGAACGGCTCGCGCGGTTCGGGGGAAGCGCTACTCGTACTCGCTGCCGACGACCTCGCGGATGCGCTCTGCGGTCACCGGGCCGACGCCCTCGACCTCCAGTAAGTCGTCCTCGGGCGCGGTCATCACGGCCTCGACGGTGCCGAAGTGTTCGAGGAGAGTGCGCGCCGTGACGGGGCCGATGTCGGCGATGGAGGAGACGACGTACTCCTGCTGTTCCGCGCGGGTCTTCGTCGTCTTCTCGCCGTGGACGCTCACCTCGCGGTCGCGCGTCTCCTGCTCCCGCTTGGCGATCGTCGCAAGCAGTTCCGTGGTGTCGGACTCGTCCTCGGTGCGGAGCACGCTCACGTCGAAGTCGACCGCGAGCGACGCGAGCGCGCCGCGGATCGCGTTGGGGTCGATGTCGCGCTGACCGTAGAGGTTCGCCCCCTCGACGACCATCACGGGGCGGGCGTACGCCCGCGAGAGCTCGCCGACCTGCTCGAACATCGATCGATCGGAATCGAGCATCGAGTCGACGAAGTCGGCCGCGGACTTGCGCTCGACGGCGACCCGGTCGGAGAGCACGTAGTCGCCGACCGCGAGCGTCTCCAGTCGGGTAACGAGTCCGTCGCGCGTCGAGAGGTCCTTGGCGATGGCGGAGTCGAGCTCGCGCTGGTCGACGACGACCTCGACGACCTCGACGCCCTCGTCGGCGCCGGCGGTCGCGACGACGCCGTCGTCGTCGCTGTCGGTGTCATCCGCCTCGCCACCGCCCCCAC
>NZ_JARANT010000046.1 GCF_029889805.1 Halorubrum sp. Boch-26
ACGGCCGCGCCGGGAGTCGGGAGGGCATCGTCGTACCCCTCCGGATCGGCGTCGCAGTCGATCTCGGCGGTCGCGTCGGCGAGCCCGTCGAGGGCGAGGCCGACGAATCGCCGGCTCGGCCGCCCCTGGTTCTCGACGCGGGAGACGACCTCCTGCCCGACGTAACAGCCCTTCTCGAAGTCGAGGGCGTTGCGGAGCCCGAGGACGTTCGGCACGGTTCCCTCCAGCTCGTATTCGAAGAGCGGCGTGCCGGCCTCGGCGGAGAGCGCGTCCCACGTCCGGTAGCCGAACGGCGCCGCGTTGAGCCCGCGGTTGATCAGCGTGTCGAACACCTCCTCGGCGTCGTCGGCCGCACAGACGACCTCGTACCCCTCCTCGCCGAGGGGCGCGTCGGTCGCGATGACGGTGACGCCCGCGTCGACCATCGAACCGCGGACGAAGGAGAGCGGCTTCTCGGGGGCGCCGGGTCCGCCGAGCACGGAGGCGACCTTCTCGGTCGATTTGGGGCCGTGAACGCCGAACACGCCGAACTCGTCGGAGGCGTCTGCAACCGTCACGTCTTGGATGAACACCTTGCTCGACCAGTCCTCGGCGACGGCTTCGGTGCGCTCGGGCGGGAGGAAGACGAGCAGCCGCTCGTCGGCGTTGTACACGTACATGTCCGTCTCGATGCCGCCCTGCGGGTCGAGCAGGAGCGCGTACACGCCCTGCCCGTCCTCGGCCGGGACGCGGTTGGAGACGGCGTTGTCGACGAACTCGACGCGGTCGTCGCCCGTGATCGCGAGCACGCCGTACCCCATTTCGATCGCGCCGACGACGTTGCGAACCGCCTTCCCGACGCGCTCTGGCTTCCCGTAGTGGTCGACCACCCGACGGCCTCCGCGGTCGCGGTACGTCGCGCCGTGGGCGCCGTGCGTGCCGGAGACGAGAGTCATACCCCAAGAGAGGTCGGGGAGCGGCAAAAGGTCGCTGGCTCGCGGTGAGGTCGCGACGGCGCGGTCGCGGTGTGACGATCGCGGTGTGACGGTCAGGTGTCGGGGCTACAGTCCGAGCCGATCGCGGAGCGTGTCGACGAGTCCTTCTCGGCGGTCCTGGTTCGGCGCGTCGGGGTCGGGGAACACGCGGTCGTGCGCGTAGACGCGGACGCGCTCCTTGCTCTCGACCGTGATGAGCGAGTCCTCCTTCAACGCGGAGAGCGCCTCCTCGACGGCGTCGATGTCGGCGTCGACCGCCGCTCGGAGCTCCAGCACTGTCATCCCCTCGTCGCCGCGGTCGACGAGCGCGTCCAGCAACGCGACCTCGACGTCGGGCCGGTCGCGGTATTCCGGCTTTGCGGCCATGGGCGTCAGTTGGACAGGACGGGGTTTACGTTTACCGGCGACCGAGTTATCGGACGAGCCGAGAACAGGAGCCGCAGAGGTTCTCCTCTTTCACGTCGACCTCGCGGACGGTCGGGGAGAAGGACATGACGCATTTGCTGTTGTCGCAGTGCTCCAACCCGAGCGTGTGGCCGATCTCGTGGACGACTTCCTTGCGAACGCGGTCTGAGAACACGTCGACCGCGGGCTTCGTGGACACGCCGCCGTCGGAAGAGGTTCGGAGCCGGTGGGTGGAGATCACGGAGCCGTTTCCGTTGAGGTACGCGAGCCCGAACACGTAGTTCCGGCGGCGGTAGTACAGGTCACGCGGGGTGATACCGATGTTCTTCTCGCCGCCGCCGACCCGGCTGACGGTCTCGATGAGGTCCTCGGCGCGGTACTGGTCGCGGCCCTCATCGTAGGCGGTTTCGGGGATCGGCTGATCGTCGTGGACCGTGACGTCACAGTCGTACACCGATCGGAGCACAGCGGAGGCCTCCCGTTTCACGCGCGGGGTGACCTCCCCGACGGGAACGATGTCCACGAGCATGGAATCGCTTATGACCGCCCCAATCTTAAAGCCCGCGCCGTGGTCTCACCGCCCCGCCTAGCGCTCGTCGAGGAACTCGCCGACCACGAACGACTGCTGGAGGTCGGCGTCGGCGATCGCCCCGAGGTCGCGCGATCGCTCGCCGAGCGCGGTCGCGACGTCGTCGCAGTCGACATCGCCGGCGGCGAGCGCACGCTGGCGGCGGCCAGCGAGACGGGAGGGCCGACGGTCGCCGGTTCGCTCCGCGCCGTCGAGGCCGACGTGCTCGCTCTCGCAGAGGCGACCGACGGTGAGAGCGAATCCGTGCTCGGCGGGACAAGCGGCGAGTTCGACGCGGTGTACGCCTGCAACCTCCCGGCGGAGCTCCAGCGCCCGACGGTCGCGCTCGCGGAGCGCTTAGACGCCGCGTGCCTGTTCACGACCCTCGGCTTCGAGGAGCCGACGGTCTCGGTCCGTCGTCGGTCGCTGTCGGGGACGACCGTCTACGTCGCCCGCAGTGGCTCGGCGAGATCCGGGTCCTCGGCCGACGGTCGGTAACGATCTTCCGGCGGAGTCGGCCGGGAACCCGAACGTTCTTTCCCTCACCTGCCGGCGTACGGGTATGCAGGTCGACGCAGTCGTTCTCGACATCGACGGCGTCCTCGTCGACGTGGCCGACTCGTATCGGCGGGCGATACTCGAGTCCGTCGACAGGGTGTGTGGCAAGACGATCGACCGCGACACGGTCCAGGCGTTCAAGGACGCCGGCGGGTTCAACAACGACTGGGAGCTGACGGACGCGGCCGCACTGTACGTGTTAGCGCGCCGCGAAGGGCTTCGGATGGACCCCGAGGCGTTCACCGATCGAGTCGCCGAGGCCGGAGGTGGCCTCGCGGCGGCGAAGGCGGTCGTCGGGGATCTCCCGCGGGTCGCGCAGGCGCGGGTCCGCGATCAGTGGGACACCGAGCGCCTCCGCGAGACGTTCCAGGCACTCTACCTCGGCGAGGAGCTGTACCGCGAGCTGGAGGGCGGGAAGCCGCCGCTGTCGGCGCCGGGGTACATCCACGACGAGCCGACGCTCGTCGAGCCGGAGACGATCGCGGACCTCACCGCGCGGTTCGACGTTGGCGTCTTGACGGGGCGACCCGGGGCCGAGGCGGAGATCGCCTTGGAGCGCGTCGGTCTCGACGTTCCCGACGACCGCCGGTTCACGATGGACGACTGGGAGGAGGGGAAGCCGCACCCGCGGGCGCTCGTCGAGCTCGCGGAGCGGTTCGACGCCGAGCGGGTCGCCTTCGCCGGCGACACCCTCGACGACGTGCGGACCGCGCGCAACGCCGACGACGAGGACGCGAGCCGGGTCTACTACGGGGTCGGCGTGTTGACGGGGGGACTCACCGGCGAGGAGGGACGCCGGAAGTACGCCGAGAACGGCGCCGACGCCGTCGTCGACGACGTGAACGAGCTGGTCGGGCTGCTGGAGTAGGGTCCTCGGGTGCGCGTGGCTCGCGGAAAATAGTTACCGCGGGAGAATGGGCCTTGCCGGATTCGAACCGGCGATCTTTCCGTTATGAGCGGAAGGCTTTGAGCCAGACTAAGCTAAAGGCCCTTTTCGTATCAATTCGTCTCTCTCGGTTCCTCTTTATATTGTCGGGTTGGAACCGAGAGAGGGCAATATCTCGTGGAAGAGGTAGTCTTCATGCCAATTGACATTTTTGATGTTATTGTTTTTTGACTGTTCATATCGAATCGTCATTTGAGTTTTACTAGCATCTTTGATAGGTATCAAGTAGGTTTCATCACACACGGGAGCATAGACTGCGAGAAAATCGACGGACCCTTCGTATCCCTCTCGCTCGTATCCTGAACTCTTTGTCCGGGTACTCCGCGTTCGGAACCGTACTGCTCCGTCGGTCGTCGCTTCAAAAGCTGTTTTTATTTGAATACGGTAGAAATTCCCTTTAATCTCAACTACAAGATCATACGGCTCATTATCGTATTCCGGAGATAGAACAGAAATTCCATAACTCACAAATTCCGATTTTACGATTGCTTCGGCCGCTTGGCCGCTTGGCCGCGTTTCTGTGGCTCCTCGAGTGAAGCAAATTGCTCGCTCCGATTCGACATATCCGATGGAGGGGTAGATACACAAAATAGGCCCGCCACCAAGTGAAAGTATAGCCGAGAATGAAACGGAAGGAAGGCGCCGAAGCCAGGACTCGAACCTGGGACCGCCTCGTAACTGTGACGTCCGGGGGGAGCTCCGCCGAGCGTCGTAACAGCGAGGCGCTCTACCAACTGAGCTACTTCGGCTCATCTTCGGATACTCGCGTTCTTTTGATATGGCTTTCGTTTCCGCCCGACTCGGGGGAGACGAGTTGGCACGGCGTCGGCGCCGCGGTCGCCGTCGGTGTCGCGGACCGGTCGGTCGCCCCCGCGACCGACACGTTTTCGGCCGGACCGCGAGAGGGACGGGTATGAGCGATCCCGAGTCGGACGGCGCCGAGTCCGACGAACTCGAGGCGGTGCTCTCGCGCGTCCGCGAGCGGGCCGTTCCGGAGCCCGAGGAGCGCGAGCGCCTGCGGGCGGTCGCCGGCGAGCTCGCGGAGCGGGCCCGCGAGGCGATCGCCGGCCTCCCCGTCGACGCCGACGTGGTGCAGGTGGGGTCGACAGCGCGCGGGACGTGGGTCTCGGGCGACCGCGACATCGACCTGTTCGTCCGGTTCGACGCCGACCTCGACCGCGCCCAGCTGGAGGAGTACGGGCTCGCGGTCGGCCACGCCGTCCTCCCCGACGGCCACGAGGAGTACGCCGAGCACCCGTACGTGAAGGGAACGTACGAGGGGTTCGACGTCGACCTCGTCCCCTGTCACGACGTGGAGACCGCGAGCGACCTCGTCTCGGCGGTCGATCGGACGCCGTTCCACGACGCGTATCTCTCTGCGCGGCTCGACGACGACCTCGCCGCCGACGTCGTGCTCGCGAAGGCGTTTCTGAAGGGGATCGGCGCCTACGGGAGCGACCTCCGCACGGAGGGGTTTTCGGGCTACCTGACTGAGCTGCTCGTCTTGGAGCTCGGCGGGTTCGTCCCGCTCGTCGAGTCCGCCCGGAGCTGGCACCCGCCGGTGGAGTTCGACCCGGAGGGTCACGCCGAGAAGACGTTCGACGACCCGCTCGTCGTCGTCGACCCCACGGACCCGACCCGCAACGTCGCGGCGGTCCTGTCGGCCGCGAACGCCGCGCGGTTCCAGCACTACGCCCGTGAGCTGCTCGCGGCGCCCCGCGAGGCGCTGTTCGAGCCGGCCGACCCGGAGCCGCTCGATGCCGCGGGCGTCCGGGACCACCTCGATCGCCGAGGAACGACTCCCGTCGCCGTCGTCGTCGACGCGCCCGATCTGGTCGACGACCAGCTGTGGCCCCAGCTCAGACGCTCCCTCGACGGGATCGTCCGCGGACTCGACGCACACGGGTTCGACGTGTTACGCGCGCAAGCGATGGTCGGCGACGATCGAGCCGAAGCGGGGGCGGGCGGGCCGGTCCGCGCCGCGCTGTACGCCGAACTGGAAGTCGCGGAGCGGCCGGCGGTCAAGCGCCACGAGGGGCCCCCGGTCGCGGTGCGGAAGCACGCCGCGAGCTTCTACGAGTCGTACGCCGACGACGTCGACCCGGAGACGTACGGCCCGTTCATCGACGGAGACAGGTACGTCGTCGAGAGGGAGCGGGAGTTCACGGCGGTGCGGGCGTACCTCGAGAGCGACGCCGCGGGCGACGTCGCGCTCGGCGCACAGGTGGAGCGGGCGTTCGCCGAGCGCGACGTGCTGGTCGGCGACGCCGTCGCGACGCTCGCGCCGACGTTCGGGACGACGCTCCGCGAGTTCTACGAGCCGCACCCGTGAGCGGACCTCCCGGTCACCGACAGTTCACCGGCCTCACCCCGAAAAGCGGTCCGAGATCAGGTAGACGAGGGCGACGATCGCGACCAGCACCGCCCCAATCGCGGAGGTGAACGCCGCGACGCGCGGGAAGACGAGCCAGAAGGCGACGTAAAAGGAGAAGCCGAACGCGAGGAGTCCAACGATCACGACTCCGCGGGTCGGATTCTGTACGGCGGCGACGAACACCCGCTGGGGCAGCGAGAGGTCGCCGAACGACGGCGCGTCGTCGCCGAACGCTTCGGCCGTGGCCTCCGGGGACGCGGCGTTCGCGTCGGGGTCAGCGGGACCCGAACCGCCGGCCGCGCGCTCGGCATCGGCGCCTCCGTCGCCCCGACTCACGTTCCCGTCGCTCCGACTCTCGGCGTCGTCTGTCACGCGAGACGATACGTCCCGGAGGTGCCTGTACCTGTCGCTCGCGGGCGTCGCGTCGGGGTGACGTCTCGACTCACGCGAACGCGCTGACGACCGCCGAGCCGGCGAGAAACGCGCTCAGCGCGGCCACGAGGTTCGCGACGGCGAATCCGATCGCGATATCCGCCTCTCCGCCCGTCGCGGTCGACACGGTCTCGACGGCGAACGAGGAGAATGTCGTGAACGCGCCGCAGAACCCCACCGCGAGGAGCGCGGTCGCCGCGGACCCGACCGGCGCGGCGAGGACGCCGCCGAGAGCGAGGCTTCCGAGCGCGTTGACGGCGACGACCGATCGCCGTCCCTCGATCCGGAGTCCGACGGCGTGTCTGGCGGTCGCGCCCAGCGACCCGCCGACGCCGACGAGCGCGGCCGCGAGGAGCGGGTCGGTCACGACCGCCCTCCGATCAGGAGTCCGCCGAGCGCGGCCGCGAACCCGATAGCGTAGCTCGCAGCGACGTACGCGGCGCCGAGCGACCCTCCGAGCGCGACGGCGTCGCCGACGAACGTGCTGTAAGTGGTGAACGACGAGAGCGCTCCGGTGCCGACGAACAGCTGGGTCCGGGTCGCCGTCGCGCGGGAGACCAGCAGTCCGAGCGCGAAGGACCCGACGGCGTTGACGACGAGCGTGCCGGCGCCGGTGGGGCCCCCGACGGCGACGTCGACCCCGTGTCTGGCGACGGCACCGAGGAAGCCGCCAGCGGCGACGAAGAGGAGACCGAGCGGCGTCCGTTCCATACCGACGCGTCGACGGGGGTCATCTTGGGCCTTCGGACTCGGCCGCGTCCGGGGCGTCGCCGCCGGAGCCGTCGCCGTCGTCTTCGACGCGCTCGGCAGTGGCGGCGTGCGCGGCGGCGTCCACGTCGCTCGCTCGCGGGCTCCCGCCCCCGTGCGGGGTCCGCCGCTCGCGGACTCTGACCGTGTGAGCCGTCTCGGTCGCGTCGTCCACGACGAGCGCCTCGCCGGTGCCGGTCGGGAGCCGCTCGGCGAGGTCGCCGGCGAGGTACGTCGCCTCGGCCTCCGCGAGCCGAGCGACGTCGCGTTCGGCGGTGAGCCGGTGACAGATCAAGAGGTCAGACTGCGAGACGGCGACGCTCGGCAGGGCGCCGGGGCGCTGCGTCGCGCAGACGAGCGAGACCCCCGGTGCACGGCCGCGAGTCAAAAGCGTCCCGAGCGCGGGAGCGGCGACGCCGTCGAAGAAGGCGTGCGCCTCGTCGACGAGCAGCCACGGGAGGCGATCGAGGTCGCTCTCGATCCGGGCGTGGTAGAGTCCCCGGGCGACCGCCCTGACGACGGCGGCCGCGGCGGCCTCCGGGACGCCAGCGAGATCGAGCACCGTCGGCGTACCGTCGGCGGCGAGCGCGGCGATCGGCGGCGCCTCGGCGTCGAACACGCCCCACGACGCGGCGAGCCGGAGGTGGTTCGCGGCGGCTCGACGGGCGTCCGCCGGCGCGTCGGCCTCGACGACGCGCTCGCGGAGGTCGGCGACTGAAACCGCCTCCGCGTCTTCGGTCGCGTCGGCGACGGCCCGCCACAAAACCCCACCCGGGCCGCTCGTCGGGTCGAGGCCGAGCAAGTCCGGCCACGCCGCAGGCGGGACGGCGTCCGGCCGGATAGCGGGGTCGACCACGCGACCGCCCGCGGCCCGAAGCCCGTCGAAAACCCCCATTGGATCGACGACGACCGGCGAGACACCGGGGGCGTCCGCGAGTCCCTCGGCGAGGACGCCGAGCGTGTACGACTTCCCGGTGCCGCGCTTGCCGAAGACGACGCCAGCGTGCGGGCGGTCCGCGTCGACGCCGACTGCGGCCCCGGCGCTGCCGTCGCGAGCGAGGAAGGATCCGAGCCGGACCGTCGGGAGCGAGGGAGTGCGATCCGGATCGGTCTCGCGGCCGAGCACGTGCATGGCCGACGGTGGTCGCGGTATCGCACAAAAACGACCGGGTGGCGAGACGAAGGAACCCGCAGAGGGCCCCACCGGTCCGACCGCTTATCAGTGATACCGCGGCCAGCGGGGCGTATGTCCGACTCGAAACGCGACGGACGCACCGCGAACCGGCGATCGTTCCGCACGGACAGCCGCGCAATCGAAGGGCTACCGGTCAGGCTGGTGATCGCCCTCGTCGTCGGCGTCGCCAGCCTCAGCGTGATGATGGGGATGATCGGGGACATCGAGGGGCTCGCCGCGACGGAGGTCGACGCGCAGCCGCAGCCCGAGGTGACGACGCCCGGCGAGCAGTCGATCGACGTCTCCGTCATCGATCCCGACGGAGCGCGGGTCGCGGACGCGACGGTGATCGTCCGCAGCGGGTCGGCACAGATCGACGGGGTCGCGACGGCGAAGACGAACGAGGAGGGCGTCGCGACTATCGAGGTGGCGCCCGAACTGGGACCGAATCAGCCGGACGGAACGCTCACGGTGGAGGTCAAGCCGCCGGCCGAGGGCGACTACGTCGACGAGCGGGAGAACACGGCGGTACTCGTCGTCGAGGAGTAACGAGGATCGGCCGAGTTGACATTCTCCCCGCCCTGCAGGGCGAGGTTTTAGCCTTCCAACGTCCATAATCCGGCCGCTAAAGCCGGTCGTCCCAGTCGATCCACTCCTGCTCCCAGCCGTGTCGCGCGAAGTGGCCCTGCTTGGCCCGTTCGGCGTCCTCGCGGCGCGTGCGATTTCGCTCCACGCCGCGCTGCTCGCCGTCGACGAGCATCGGCTGGAGTCGGGCGGGACCGGCGGTCTCGACAGTACGGAAGCCCGGCGGAGCGTCGTCGTCCGACTCCGCCCCGCTATCGGGGACGGCCTCGACCGCCGCGACGGTCTGGACCGCGTTCCCGCGCGGGTAGACGAGCCGCCCACCGTCGGCGAGCTGCTCCCTGAGCGCGTGTGGCGGTTCGAGAACCGCCGCCTCCAAGAGAATGCGGTCGTAGGGCGCGTATTCCGGCAGGCCGTTGGCGCCGTCGCGCCGGTCGACGAGGACGGCGTCGTAGCCCGCCGCGGAGAGGTTCGAGCGCGCCAGGTAGACCGCTTCACGGTCGATGTCGATCGCGTGGACGTGTTTCGCGCCCGCGATCTCGGCGAGCATCGCCACCGAGTAGCCGACGCCGGCGCCGACGACGAGAACGTCGTCGCCCTCGGCGGCGTCCAGCGCGGTGATCAGGCGGACCGCCGTCGCCGGTGCGAGAACGCGCGTTCCGGCCTCGTCGCTCGTGGCGTTCGCGTACGGAGAGTCGTCCACGAACGCTTCGCGCGGAATTCGCTGGAGGGCCGTCAGCACGGCGGCGCCGAGGGGCTCGCCGAGTTCGTGTTCGAGCCCCTCGATCATATCGGCCCGCAGCGACGCCTCGTCCATGGTCGGTCTCGGTGCTCGGTCACCTAAAACCGCTCGTTCGCAGCGGAGCCGGGAGAGCGATCGTCACGGTCGACCGCCGTCACTGCATCGGCACGAAGCGAACGCCACCGTGATCCTCGCGGTCGACGCCGTCCTCGCGGACCGTCAGGCGCACGAGCCGCTGGCCGCCGCGGTCGAGGAATCCCCCGTCGTCGACCGGCGCGACGACGCGGCCGCCGGTCCGAACCTGCTCGACGATCGGTTCGGGGACGTCGCCGGACGGGGCACACGTCAGGAACGCCGCGTCGAACGGCGCCTCATCGCAGAACGCCTCGCGGCCGTCGCCGGCTCGGACGGTCACGTCGTATCCGAGTCTAGCGAGTCGATCGCGGGCGTCCGCGGCGAGTTCGGGGACGTACTCGGCGCTGAAGACGTTCCCCGGCTCGACGAGCTCGGCGATGACGGCCGCGTGGTAGCCGCAGCCGGTGCCGACCTCGAGAATGCGGTCGCCGCGGTCCGGATCCAAGAGGTCCGTCATCATCGCGACCATGTGCGGGGCGCTGATCGTCTGGTCGTGGCCGATCGGGAGCGGACGGTCGGCGTAGGCGCGCGGGCGGCGGCTCTCGGGGACGAACTCGTGCCGCGGCACGGCCTCGATCGCAGACAGCGTGCGCTCGCTCACGTCGAGGCGCTCGCGGAGCGCGTTGACGAGTTCCCGTCGGGCGGCCGCGAGGTCTTGGCGCTCCTCGGGTTCCGAGCCGTCTCTGGAGCCCGGCCCGTTTGTGTCGTCCATGCGGGTAAATAGCACGGGGGAGGTGGAGAAAGTACCGGCGGCTCAGCTCACGTCAATACTGTGACCGCTGGTGGCGTCCGACCGCTTCGGCAGCGTGACGGTGAGGACACCGTCCTCATACGAGGCGGTTGTACCGTCGCGCTCGACGGGCTCAGCGATCGGTATCCGTCGCGAAACGGACCGCGATCGGCGCTCGCGGCGGTGGTACCGGACGTTCGAGTCGCCCTCGTCGTCGGCGTCTGCGTCCGCGACTTCGATATCGCGCTCCTCCTCGCGCGTGGCCGCGATCGACAGCGAATCCTCACGCAGTTCGATATCGATGTCGTCGTCGTCGAATCCGGGAAGGTCGGCCAGAACCGTGAACGACTCGTCGTCCTCGATCACATCGACGGCGACATCGCGGGAGCCGGGGAACCGTGGAGCGTCGGGCGTATCGAGCGTGCCGCCGAGTTCCTCGAACTCCCGCCCCATCCGTTCGAGCAGTTCCTCTATTTCGCCGAAGGGATCGCGTCGCGTCATACGGGTCAGGATTCGTGACGGAGCGACTTGAACGTACGGGCGGGGCGGCTCTGAGCGTGTGTCGCTGGCACCTAGAGGAACGGCCGCCAGTAGTACGGACTCACGAACCCCTCGATAAACGCGGCGACGGCGATCAGCAGCCCGACACCGATCAGCACCCAGAAGGCGGCCTCTAACGCATCGGCGAACTCGTCGTGGGACCGACGCCCGCGGAGGGTTCGCCACGAGACGATCCCGAGGTGGATCCCGAGCGCACCGGAGACGAACAGCGCCGGGATCTCCAAGATTCCGTGGGGAGCGACGAACGCCGCGAGCGCGGCGAGATTCTCCTCTAACGCGGCGGTGGCGCCGAGCGCGAATCCGTTGAACGCGACCGACGAGAGCGCCGGGACCACGAGAGCGACCCCCGAAAGCGATGTCGCGATCGCGACCGACCAGTTGTTCCCGAAGAAGTTGACGGCCGCCACGGGCGGGATGTGACCGACGAGTCGGCCCTCGATGGAGGTCGCGATCGCGCCGACGAACGGGTCGACGGCGAGCCAGCCGAGCGCGCCGAACCCGACTCCGACGACGACGACGATCGCGTGCAGTCCCGGCGTCCGGCGGACGAACCCGGCCATCTCGCGCCAGCCGCGGCGGACGCCGCCGGAGAGCTGTGCACGGAGGCTCGCCTCGGGCGGATCGAGCGGGTCGACGGCCCCGCGGTGGTCGGCGTAGAGGACGGTCTTGAGCAGGTCGAGCGCGGGGGCGGCGACGACCGCACTGATGAGCGCGACGACCGCGCCGCCGCCGAGGAACGCCAGCGCCGAGGCGGCCGACGAGATCGCGACGAGGACGCCGACGGCGACGACGAGGTACGCGGCGGCGTCCGCCGGGTTCGACCGAACGAACTCGCCGGCGCCCTCCGCGGCGCCGACTGCGCCCGCGTCGTCGACGACGATGGCGGCCGGCGCGAACGCGAAGACGACCCGCACGAGCAGGAGCGCGACGAGTCCAACGAGGAGGACCACCAACGCGGCCGCGGCCCCGAGGAACGGGTTGACGACGAACGCGGCGCCGATCGCGAGCCCCCCGAGGAGGAGGACGCCGAGCCAACAGAGCAGCTCGGCGACGTAGATCCCGAGGAACGTGAGCCAGCGGTTTCGGACCCCGGCGATACCCGCGGTGAGGCCGCGGTCGGTCTTGAGCCGGGCGACGACGGCGGACATTTGCCCGGCCGAGACCGCGGCGTACGTCAGGATCGCGATCGCGACCGTCGCCAGCGTCCCGGCCGCGAGGAGGGCGATCGCGGTCGGCGACGCGAGCGGTTCGAGCGCCGGGGCGATCGACTCGCCCCACGCCTGCAGCGCCTCGGGGTCTTGGGTGTCCGGCGGCGTCAGGTCCAGTTCCGCGAGTGCGTCGCGAGCGGCCGCGAGCCGACCGGTGAGCTCGAAATGGAGGTAGACGCCGGCAAGCGCGGTGAACATCCCGATCCGGGCGATAACGGGGACCGCCGTTCCGAGGAGGTAGAACGGGATCAGGTCAGCGGGACGCCGCCGGAGGGTGGAGGTCGTGGCGGTGACAGCGGATGACAGATCCATGCGAAGCGGTTCGGCTGTCTCCCACTTAACGAGTCCGCGTGTCGGGGGGTCAGTCCGTCGCTGACTCCTCGGTCTCGTCGCCGTTCGGGTCGGCGAGCCCACTGCCGCGCTCAGCCATCATTTCCGCGGCCCGCCCGGCCCAGCCGGAGTACCGGAAGCCGGCGGCGACGACGACCGCCATCCAGACGTACGCGACCGAGACGCCGACGTACGCGCCCGTCGGACCGAATCCGGCTGTCCGACCGAGCAGCCACGACGCGCCGAGGAACAGCCCGAACATCCCGGACACGCGTGCAACCAACGGGATCCGCGTCTCGCTCGCGCCCTGCAGCGACCCGGAGAGCGCCGAGAAGCAAGCGAGTGCGGCCCCGGCGACCCCGTAGACGCGGGCGAAGTCGACCGCGTACCGGACCGTCGGCGCGTCGTCGGTGAACAGCGGGACGAGCCGCGGCGCGGCGACGACGAGTCCGACGCCGATCGACCCGACCGTGAGCACGCCGAGCCCGGCGACCGCCCAGCCGTTGAATCGCGCCTCGTCCGGGTCGCCCGCGCCGAGCGCCTGCCCGACGAGCACCGAGGCCGCCACGTTGTAGCCGCGAGAGAGCGGTCCGGTCACCTGCTGATACACTCGGCGTCCGATCTGGAAGCCGGCGTTGACCGCCTCGCCGAAGCTCAAGAGGAGGGCGTTGAACGGGAATTCGGCGAGCTCCGAGCCGAACCCCTCCGCCACCCGCGGCGCGCTCACGCGGAGGAGCTGGCCGGCGATCGTGAGATCGCGGGGACGCGCGAAGTTCGCCTCGGTCCACGACCCCCAGATCGCGAGACAGAGGAGGCCGGCGGTGAGCACGTTCGCACCCGCGGTCGCCAACCCGACGCCGACGACCTCGAGTCGCGGGAAGCCGAACAGCCCCAGTCCGAGGACGACCGAGCCGACGATGTTGACGGAGTTGGCGGCGACGTTGACGTACATCGGCGTCCGGGTGTCGCCCGTCCCCTGCAGCGCGCGGGCGCCGACGAGCGCGACGTGGCGCGCGGGGGCGGTCGCGAACACGATCGCGAGGTACGTCGAGCCGAGGGCGACGACCTCCGGCGCGGTCCGCTCGCCGACCAGCCGACCGAAGGCGTCGATCGCGAGCTCGCCGAAGAGGAGGCCGACGAGCACGAACGGGATCCCGGCGAGCGCGCCGATCAGGATCGCCTGCGTCACCGCCTCGTCGCGGTTCCCGGTCGCGTCCGCACCCGTGTCCTGCGAGGAGAGCGCGATGGCGCCGCCGCCGAGTCCGAGGCCGATCCGGAGCGGGAACCGGGCGTAGAGGTCGGCGAGCCCGATGGCGACGACCGCGGCGGGCGAGAACAGCGCGGTGACGAGCACGTCGGTCGTCCGCATCGCGGTGCGGAACGTCTGCTCGGCCATGACGGGCCACGCGAGCGCGAACACGCGCCGCCAGACGCCGCGCAGCCGCGGGAAGTCCATGTACCACGTGGGACGGTCGTGCGCCGTTTTTACATGTCGGAGGCGGCTGGGACCGCCGGAGCCGATGCGGTTCGGGTTGCTCCACGCCCGACGCTGGCGTCCGAAGCTTCAAGCGTGCGAACGACCCACACGGATCTATGGACGTGTTCGCGTACGGAACACTGACCGAGCCCGACCGCGTGGCCGAGGTACTCGATTCGTACGTCTACGTGGGCTCAGCGACGCTGACGGGGCTCCGTCCCGTCGAGGGTCGGTACCCGACACTCGCGCCCGGCGGGGAGACGGCGGGTCGCCTCCTCCGAACCGACGAGGCGGCCGCACTCGACGAGTACGAGGGGGTCGGAGACGGGCTGTATCACCGGGTAAGCGCCCCGCTCGACGCGCCGGGGGGCTACCCGGATCGGGCGGCCGTCTACGTCGGCGACCCCGACCGCCTCGGCGCGGACGCGACGTGGCCCGACGCGACGCAGTCGGGCGAAACGCGATCGGGCGCGACGGGGTCGGACAGTCTCTCGGGCACCGCCGGCGAGTTCGGCGAGCGCGTCACGGCGTACCTCGAACGGGCCGACGTGCGGGTGCAGCTGACCCCCGAAAATCTCGTCTGACAGAGGTATGACGGCGGAGCAGTCGTGCGGTTTTACTTTCGCTCCGCTAGCCCCACCTTTTTGTATACAGCCCGCTTGGTTTCAGCTGCACGTCACACGCGTGCATTCCCCCCTTTACAGACGGCGAGCCGGTCGCTCGTCCGTCGGGTTCCTGTACACCCCGGAGGGTCCGGTCCGTCGGTCGGTCGAGACGGCGCGCGGAAGCCGAGTGAACTCGCGCGAGACGGCTCGGACCGGAACCGATTAGCGGTCGGCGCGGCGACGGAAACGCATGCTATCCCTCTCCGACGTTCACGAGGCGCGCGAGCGCGTCGACGGCGTGGCCCGTCACACCCCCTTAGAGCGGTCGCGAACGTTCTCCGAGATGAGCGGCGCTGACGTTCACCTCAAGCTGGAGAACCTCCAGCGCACCGGCGCGTTCAAGATCCGCGGCGCGATGAACCGGATCGCGACCCTCTCCGATGCCGAGCGCGAGGCCGGCGTCGTCACCGCGAGCGCGGGGAACCACGCGCAGGGGGTCGCCCTCGCGGCCCAGCGCGCCGGCGTCGACGCCACCGTCGTGATGCCGAAGTTCGCGCCCGTCTCGAAGGTGAAGGCCACGCGGGGGTACGGCGCCAGCGTCAGGCTGGAGGGCGTCGACTACGACGAGGCGCAGGCGTACGCCCACGACCTGGAGCGAGAAGAGGGCCGGACGTACGTCCACGCGTTCAACGACCCGGTCGTGATGGCCGGACAGGGGACGCTCGGGCTGGAGATCGCCGACGACTGCCCCGAGCTCGACACGGTCGTCGTCCCCATCGGCGGGGGCGGCCTCATCTCGGGCGTCGCCGTCGCGGTCAAAGAGCGGCTCCCCGACGCGCGGGTCGTCGGCGTACAGGCCGAGGGCGCGGCCTCGGCCGCGAAGTCGCTGGAGGCGGGCGAGGTGCGCGAGATCGACAGCGTCGACACGATCGCCGACGGGATCGCCACGCGGGCGATCGGCGAGGAGACCCTGGCGGTCATGGAAGAGTACGTGGACGAGATCGTCACCGTGGACGACCGCGAGATCGCCTTGGCGCTCACGCTCCTCTTGGAACGCTCGAAGACGCTCGTTGAGGGCGCCGGCGCGGTCGCGCTCGCCGCCGTTCTCTCCGAGGCGTTCGAGTACGACGACGGCGAGACGGTCGTCGCCGCGCTCTGCGGCGGCAACATCGATCTCAACCGACTCGGGACGGTGATCCGACGCGGGCTCGTCCAGATGGGTCGCTACCTCAAGATCACGGTCGACCTGAAGGACCGTCCGGGCGAGCTGGAGCGCGTCTCCAGCATCGTCGCGCGCACCGGCGCGAACGTGTACGCGGTCCACCACGACCGCACCTCGCGGGACGTCGCCGTCAACGCCGCCGAGCTCGAACTGGAACTGGAGACCGACGACGCCGAGCACGCCGCCGACATCGTCGACGCGCTCGAAGCCGACGGGTACGAGGTCGAGATTCTCTCGTAGCGCGGGCGGCGACCAGTTATAAGTAGAGCGGCGGTGCGGCGGCGCGTGCCGACGAGCGGCCCACTGGCCGCGAGTAGCGAGGGACGCCGCGAGCGCCTTTATAAGGCGCGAGCGGCGAGGCTGGGGAGGCGTGAGGTGCGGTCGCTGTGCGGGGCGGGACTCAAAGGGGCGCCCGCCTCACGGATGGGTTTTGGAGGATTTCACCGGCGATTCGCAGTCGGCTGTTGATAAATGGGCGTCTGAGGTGGTGGCAGCGGTCGGGCCGCAGTCAATCGGTCGTCGGTCTGCAAAAGCAGAGGCGGACGGTCATTTATAAACGTCCACGGGGTCCGACGAGTCTCAGTCGTCCGCGGCCGCGGCGTCGACCGCACCTTCATAAAGCTCGCCGGCGCGCTCGCGCTCGGTGAGGTACTCGTCGGCGTCGAGCGCGGCCTTCACGCCCATCCCGCCGGCCGTCGCCGCCTGCTGGTAGTGGAAGTCGACCACGTCGCCGGCACCGAAGAGGCCCGCGACGCCGGTGGCCGTCTGATTCCCGCCGCGGCCGCCCTCGGTGACGAGGTAGCCGTCGTCGTCGGTCTCGATGCCGAGCCCCTCCAGGAAGTCCGTGTTCGGCGTGTGGCCGATGGCGAAGAAGACGGCGCCCACGTCGAACGCGTACTCGTCGACCTCGTCGGCGGTCGTCGGGTCCTCCAGCTTCTCCTTGGGGTGGCCGTCAGGGTGCTCGACGAGCGTCACGCGGTCGATCCCGTCCTCGGGGGTGCCGTGGATCTCGGTGAGTTCGGTGTTGAGGAGCAGTTCGATCTCGCCGTCCTCGACCTTCTCCATCGTGCGGTCGATCCAGACGTCCTCCGCGCGGAACTCCTCGCGGCGGTGCGCGATGTAGACGGTGTCGGCGAACTTCGTCAGGAAGTTCGCCTCCTCCATGGCCGCGTCGCCGCCGCCGACGACGAGCATGTCTTCGCCGCGGAAGAACGCGCCGTCGCAGGTCGCGCACGTCGAGAGGCCGTACCCCATCAGCTCGTCCTCGCCGGGGACGCCGAGCGTCCGGGCGCTCGCGCCGGAGGCGGCGATCACGGCGTCGGCGGTGTAGCCGTCGCCGTTCGTGAGCTCGACGCGGAAGTGGCCCGCGGGCTCCTTCGAGACGTCCTCGATGATCCCGTTGCGCGTCTCGGCGCCGAACTTCTTCGCCTGCTCTTTCATGTTGTTGATGAGCTGCGGCCCGGAGATCCCCTCGGGAAAGCCGGGGTAGTTCTCCACGTCGGTGGTGAGCGTGAGCTGGCCGCCCGGCTCGTCGCCCTCGATGAGCAAGGGGTCGTTGTTCGACCGCGCGGCGTAGATGGCCGCGGAGAGCCCCGCGATACCGGTACCGGCGATGATCAGTCGACGGTGATCGACAATATCGTCAGTCATGCAATACTGTTCGCCGCCGCGAAATATGTAGGTTGCGCCATTGGACGCGGCGGACGGTCAGCCGCGGCGGGCGGCCAACCGCAGTGAACGACCGACCGCGAGAACGGTCCGCGTTCCGTCGCGAAACGACGCACTCAGTCGGTCGAGAACTCCGACGGCGTGCCGGTCGGCTGGGTCGGCGCGTCGTCGAGCGCCTCGAAGAATCGGCCGGAGACGAACGTCTCGACGACCTCCGCCAGCGACTCCGACTCCGAGACCTCCTCCAAGATGCCGAGCGGGACCTGCGCGCCGGCCATGGTGGCGTGCCCGCCGGCGGAACCGACCGGGTCGAGCGCGTCTCGGAGCAGTTCGCCCACGTCGAGGTCCGCGCCGCGCGACCGCGCGGAGCCGTAGATCACCCCGTCCATGTACCCGTAGACGAACGTGACCGTGATCCCGTCGAGATCGAGGAGGCGCTCGGACGCCTGCGCAAGGGTGTCGCGGTCGCTGATCTCGCCGACGCAGGAGGCGACCGTGGACCCCCTGACGTCTCGCCCCTCGATGGCGTTCGCGAGCACCCGGAGCGTCTCCTGGCTCACGCTCGGGCTCTCGACGCGTTCGAGCGTCGACTCGTCGGCGAGCGGCGACAGCGACGCCGCCGCCTCGAAGTCCGGGATCGACGTCGACCGAGTGAAGTCCTTCGTGTCGATTCGAATCCCGTACAGCAGGGCGGTGGCGAGCTGCCGGTCCGGCTCGACGCCGAGCCGCGAGAGGTACTCCTCGATCAGCGTGCTCGTCGCGCCGGCGTCCGGCCGGATGTCGACGAACTCTCCGTCGACCGGTCCCCGGGGCGGGTGGTGGTCGACGACGATGTCGATGGGGTGCCCCTCGGGGAGGCTGTCGTTGATCCCCGCCCGCGAGTGGTCGACGAGGGCGACCCCGTCGTACTCGTCGAGGTCGATCCCGTCGAACGTCGTCAGCGAGAGGTCGAGCAGGTTCACCATCGCTCGGTTCTCCTGATGAGCGATCTCGCCGCCGTGACAGGTGTCGGCAGGGACGCCGACGACCTCGGCGATCCGCGCCAGCCCGATCGCGCTCGCGATGGCGTCCGGGTCGGGGTTGTCGTGTGCGACCACGAGGAGAGGGCCGGAGAGCCCGCGGAGCGTCGACAGCAGGCGGGGCGGCAGCTCGTCGCCGTCGACGCCGGTCGCCGCCCGAACGCGCGCGGCCAATGCCTCGACCGGGTCGACGACGCGGTCGGCGACCGCCTCCAGCGCCGACCCCTGGGCCGCGGTCGGGTTCGCGCCGACGTGCGCGACGATCATCGCGTCCGGGTAGCGCTCCCGCGCGGCCTCCGCGGCGGCGACGTTGCGCGCGGGGTCGTCGCTCGCGACGAGCACGACCGCGACGTGTTCGGGGTACGTCGACGGGTCCGTGGGGTCGGCCTCGACGGTGGCGACGTTGCGGTCGCGCAGGGTCGACGCCCACCCGGTGTCGTCGGTGATCGCGATCAGCTCACCGCGCGACTCGCGGGTGCGCTCGACGAGCGTGTTCCCGACCGCGCTACAGCCGAGCAGCAGACGCCGGGCCATACCGGCGCGAAGGGGTACGAGTGGAAAACGCTGCCGTCATTCGTCCGGGGCGTCGGCGCCGTCGTCTCCGCCCTCGGCCTCGCCGCCCCTGCGGAGGGACCCGTTCACGGCGCCGGCGACGTCGACCGCGGCGCGGTTCTCCGCCACGTCGTGGACCCGCACGATGTCCGCCCCCCGGTCGGCGGCGAGCGCGGTGGCGGCGACGGTGGCGTGCTCGCGATCGTCCGGGCCCCGGTCGACCGCCCCGAACAGCGACTTGTGCGAGTGGCCGATGAGCACGGGACAGTCGAGCGCGGCGAACTCCCCGGCGCGGTCGAGCAGCTCGAACGCCTCCGACGCCGACTTCCCGAAGCCGAGGCCCGGGTCGACGATCACCCTGTCGCGGTCGATCCCGGCCGTGTCGGCGAGCGCCAGCCGCTCGCGGAGCGACGCGACCACGTCGCTCACCACGTCGTCGTACTCGGGGTCGTTCGTCGGGTCGACCGGCGCGTCGAGGCTGTGCATCACGACGACCGGGCAGTCCGCCTCGGCGACGACCTCGCGCATCGCGGGGTCCTCCAGCCCGGTCACGTCGTTGATAATGTCGGCCCCGGCCTCCAGCGCCGCCGCCGCGACCGGCGCCTTCCGGGTGTCGACCGAGATCAGCACGTCGCCGTCGGCGACCGCCGACACCGACTGCGCCGCCTCGATCGTCGGGACGACCCGGTCGATCTCCTCCGCGGCGGGGACCGGCTCGGCGCCCGGCCGGGTCGACTCGCCGCCGACGTCGACGATGTCGACGCCCGCCTCGACCATGCGCTCGACGCCCGCGACCGCGTCTTCCAGCGCCTCGTGGCGCCCGCCGTCGTGGAAGGAGTCCGGCGTGACGTTGAGCACGCCCATCACGGCGGTGCCGTCGGTCCACGGGTAGTCCGGGGCGGAATCGATCCCGGAGTCGACCTCGGCAGCGTCGATCCCGAGTCGGTCGGCGATGTCGGCCGCGACGCCCGCGACCCCCTCGCGTTTCCGGGCGCGCAGGCGGTCGAGCAACTCGCGGTACTCCGCGACCGTTCCGCCGAGCGTGATCGGGACCTGCTCGCCGCCCGGGACGCGCCCCTCACTCGCCCCTATCCCCCCGATCGCGGCGTCGCCGCCGACCTCGCGGATCGCGGCCGCGAGGCGCTCGGCGCGGTCGCCGCGCAGCCGGAGCGTGAGGACGCGGTGGTCGATCCCCTCGGCGCGGGCCGCGGCCGCGTGGGACGGGACCCCGGCCGCGTCGAGCGCGCGGCGAGCGCCGGTCTCGTCGGTAATCGACCGCGGCGTCACGGTCCGGAGCCGGGCCGCGCGCGCCTCGGCGACCGCGAACAGCGATCCGACGAGCAGCACGCAGTCGTCCGAGTCGGCGCGGTCGACCGCGGCGTCGAGGGCGGCGGCCACCTCGTCGACGCCGGTCTCCTCGGCGCTGTCTTTTTTTCTTTTTTGTCGGTGTCGGTGGTACAACTAAAATA
>NZ_JARANT010000047.1 GCF_029889805.1 Halorubrum sp. Boch-26
CGGCACGGCCGGCGCCGGCGACGACGCGGCCGACGGCGAGCGGCCCCCCGGCGAAGACGGCACCGCCGACGGCACGCCCGGGTTCGGGCCGGTCGTCGCGCTCGTCGCGCTCCTCGCCGCGGCGCTGTACGCGCGGAGGCGACCATGACCGACGACGGGCGACCCGCCAGAGGCGAGAGCGGCCCGACGATCGACTCCGACGCCGATCGCGACCCCGACCGACCCGCAACCGATCCCATGACCGATATCGACGCCGACACGACCGAGACGGGCGAACCGAGCGCAACCACCGAATCGACCGCCGGATCGACCGACGGGGCGATCGGCCGGCTCTCGACCGACCGCCTCCGCGGCATCCTCGACCGGATCGGCCTCGCCGCGCTGGTCCTGCTCGCGTTGGTCGCCGGCTGGGGCTTCTACAGCCAGAGCGGCGCCGCGATCCGGACGTGGCTCGATCCGGCCTACCAGCCGATCGCGCTGGCCGCGTTCAACCTCGTGATACTCCTCGTCGCGCTCGCGGGCGTTGCTCACCAGCTCTCGCGAATTCGGGCGAAGTAGTCGGAAGACGAGAGGGTCTCGGGACGGCGGCGGGTCGCGTGCGCGGCCCCGCAGAGGCCCTGCTCGGCGGTCGTCACTCCTCCGGCAGGTCGTCCGTGCTGGCGGGGATCCGATCCACCCGTCCCGCGAGCGTCGCCGCGTCGCCGGCGACCGCGGCGGGCTCGACGCCGGCCTCGCTCGCGACCAGCCGCACGTGCGCCGCGAGCAACGCGAGCGCGCGGAGCCCCTCACCCTCGGGACCGTCGTCCGCCCGCTGCGCGAACGTCGTGTCGACCTCGCCGTCGCGGACGACGCCGACGTGGACCGCCTCGATATCGTCGCCGTCGAGGAGGCCGCGAGCGCGGTCGAGTTCGGCGGCGAATTCGCCGCCGGCGTCCGTTTCGTTCTCGGCGGCAGCGGTCTCGTCGCCGTCGGACGCGCCGTCGCTGGAGGGAGTTCCGTCGACGGGCGTCGTGTCGTCGCTCATGGACACGCGTACGCGGAGCCGAGGCAAAAGCGCGGCGCTCGCTCTAACGACGGGACCGAATCGGAGCGGGAAGAACCGACGGAGTCGTCGCGATCGGCGTGTCTGAAGCGGCCGACGTTACTCGTCAGGCCGCGGGCGGGCGATGAACAGCGCCTCTTCGAGCGTGAACGGGTCGTACACCGACTGGTGACAGACGCAGTAGCTTCCGTTCGCGGCGTCGTACCGGGCGGACTCCTCTAACACCTTGTAGTCGGGGATACAACAGAAGTGGGTACAGACGTTGAGGTACGCGATGAACCCCTGATCGGTGGACGCTTGGAGCCACTCGTCGTCGGAGTTCTCGACGGCCTCCTCGATCCGCGGCGAGCGGATGACGATCGCGTTCAGATTGGTGTCGGCGTCCTCGGACCGCCACGTGACCGAGGCCGGCTTCCCCACGCCGTCGTCGCCGATCCCGTTGCCCCACTCGTCGTAGTCGCCGAAGTCGTCGACGTGGATCCGATCGCCCGCGTCGTACGTCTCGTCCTGCCAGTCGTACTTCCCGGGCGCGGCGCGGAACAGATTGTCCGACTCGAAGCCCGGCGCGACGTTCTCCTGCGACTCCACGCCGCAGTACTGGAACCACTCGCCCGAGTAGGTCTTCCCGCCGAGGTCCTGTTGGGCGACCTGGATCTCTTGGCCCTCCTGCGTGATCGTCGTCGTCTCGGGCCAGATCCCTTCGATGTATCCGTCGTCGGTCACTTGGAGCGGAATCTGCGGGAGGCCGCGCGGCGCCGGACCACCGGTCTGCGCGATCGTCGTCGCGACCGTCGCGCCGCCCCCGACCCCGCCGGAGGTCGTCAGCGTGTTCACGGTCGCCGACCCCATCGCCCCGACGCCCGCGAGGGCCGCACCCCCGACGACGCCCTTGACGAAGCGCCGCCGACCGGACTCGGCCGGATACTTGTCGGACTTACTCATACGCGTGGTTCGGGATGGATCGGTAAAAAGGGTGACGAACCCGCCCCCCGAGGGGCCGGCCGACCGGAATCGGACGAAACCGACCGATTCCGGTCGGATCGGCACCGCCGTGACGGAGAGCGATGACCGAGCGTCCGATCGGTATACGATCGATCGGTATATTCACTCGGTACCGAGGCAAACATTCGTTCAGACATCGGATTTAACCCGCGGCGACGGGTGTCACTGTGGTATGGAGTTGCACAATCGAGACGTGCGGACGGACGTCCGGGAGCTCGGCGCGCTCGTGGGGGACGTCCTCGCCGCACAGGCCTCCACGGAAGCGTACGAGACGGTCGAAGACCTTCGGAACGCCGCGATCCGGTACCGCCGCGGCGACGTAGAGAGCCGCGACCGGCTCCAAGCGTCGGTCGGCGATCTCTCGTCGAACCGCGAGGAGATCGTCGCCCGGGCGTTCACCACGTACTTCGAGCTGATCAACCTCGCCGAGGAGCGCGAGCGGGTTCGCGCCATCCGGAACGCCGACGACGAGGGCGCCCTCCACGACTCCTTCGAGGCCACGGTCGCGGAGTTCGCCGAGCAGGGGGTCGGACCGGACGAGCTGCGCGAGCTGTTGGAGGACGTGCTCATCGAGCCGACGTTCACCGCGCACCCGACCGAGGCCCGACGGGCGACGGTGAAGGCGAAGCTGCGGTCGATCGCCAACCACTTGGAGGACCTCGACGAGCGCAACCTCACCGAGCGCGAGCGCAACGCGACCTGGCGCGACGTCACCGCCGAGGTGACGAGCCTCTGGGGTACCCGACAGGTACGCCAGCGGCGCCCGGAGCCGGAAGACGAGGCGCGCAACGTCGGCTGGTACCTAGAGAACACTCTCTTCGATGTCGTCGGCGACGCCTACGAGGAGTTCGAGGAGACCATCTCCAGTGAGTACGGCGACGTCGACTGCCCGAAGCTGTTCGAGTTCCGCTCGTGGGCGGGATCGGACCGCGACGGCAACCCCTTCGTCACGCCCGAGGTCACCGACGAGACGCTCGAACGCCAGCGGGCGGTCGCCATCGAGAAGTACCGCGAACAGTGCAAGCGGCTCTCCGCCGTGTTGAGCCAAGACGGCGAGCGATACGCGATCGACGATCGGCTCACGGAGTCGCTCGCCGACGACGCCGAGCGGTTCCCGACCGTCGTCGAGGAGGCCCGGGAGCGCTACCCCGACGAGCCGTACCGCCAGAAGCTCCGGCTGATGCGCGAGCGGCTCGACCGCGTCGACGACGTGCGCCCCGGCGAGTACCCCGACGGCGACGCGTTCCTCGCCGACCTCGACGCGATCGCCGAGTCGCTCCGGGCCGACGGGCAGGATGCCGTCCGCGAGTCGTTCGTCGAACCCCTCCGCCGGCAGGTGGACACGTTCGGCTTCACGCTCGCCTCGCTCGACCTCCGCGACCACCGCGAGAACCACACCGAGGCCGTCGCCGAGGCGGTCGCGAGCGAGGGGGTCGACTACCGCGAGATGGACGAGGCGGCCCGCGAGGAGTTCCTCACCGAGGCCATCCTGCAGGACGACCCCGTCATCGACCCCGACGAACCCGGCGACGTCTCCGAGACGACCGAGCGCGTGCTCGAGCGGTTCAGCGAGCTCGCCGGCTGGCAGGAGGAGTACGGCCAGCAGGCGATAGACACCTACTGCATCTCGATGACCGAGGAGCCGAGCCACGTGCTCGAGGTGCTCTTCTTGGCCGACCAGGTCGGCGCCGTCTCGCTGCCGGACCACTGCGGGCTCGACGTCGTCCCCCTGCTGGAGACCGAGTCCGCGCTCAACGGCGCCGAGCGCATCCTCGGGGCGCTGTTCGACAACGAGGCGTACGCGACCGCGCTGGAGGTCCGCGGCGATGTACAGGAGGTGATGCTGGGTTACTCCGACTCCAACAAGGAGAACGGGTTCCTCGCCGCGAACTGGGACCTCTACGAGAATCAGCGGCGAATCGCGCAGTTCTGTCGCGAGGAGGACGTGACGCTCCGGCTGTTCCACGGCCGCGGCGGCTCCATCTCACGCGGCGGCGGCCCGATGAACGAGGCGCTGCTCGCGCTCCCGAACGAGACCGTCACCGGGCAGGTGAAATTCACCGAGCAGGGCGAGGCGATCGCCGAGAAGTACGCCAACCCGCGGATCGCCGAGCGCGAGCTCGAACAGATGCTCGACGCGCAGATCCGCGCCCGCCACGAGGCGAACGAGGAGCCCACCGAGGACGTCCCCCAGTCGTGGGTCGAGGCGATGGAGACGATGGCGCCCGCGGCCCGCGAGACGTACCGCGACCTCCTGAACACCGACGGCTTCGTCTCCTACTTCGGGCAGGCGACGCCCATCTCCGTCGTCGAGGACCTCAACCTCGGCTCGCGGCCCGCCTCCCGCTCCGGTGAGCGCACCGTCGAGGACCTCCGCGCGATCCCGTGGGTGTTCTCGTGGACCCAGACGCGGCTCATCCTCCCCGGCTGGTATTCGCTCGCCTCCGGGCTCGACGCCTACCTCGACGAGGTCGGTGAGGAGGACGGGCTGGAAACGCTCCACGAGATGTACGCCGAGTGGCCGTTCTTCCGAACGACGCTCGACAACGCCGCCCTCGCGCTCGCCCGCACGGAGCCCGAGATCGCCGCCGAGTACGCCGATCTCGCCGACGACGAGCTCCGCGAGCGCTTCTTCCCCGAACTGATCGGCGAGTACGAGCGCGGACGCGAGCTCGTCTTGGCGATCAGCGGCCGCGACGACCTGATCCGGCGCGAGTGGCTCGAGGAGAGCCTCGATCGGCGGAACCCATACGTCGACCCGCTGAACCTGCTGCAGGCGAACCTGCTCGGCCGGACCCACCGCACCGACGAGGAGGAGCGGACCCTCCGGCTCACCGTCAACGGCATCGCGGCCGGGATGAAGAACACGGGGTAGCTCGTCGCTGCGCCGTGCCGGACGGTGAGGTATCACCGGTCGGGAGCCCGCGATCGTCGGGCGGACGCGAGCGCCGTCCCCCGCGCTACTCGACGGCGACGGTCCCGACCATGCCGGCGGCCTCGTGGGGGATACAGACGTACTCGTGCGTCCCGAGGGTCTCGAACGTGCGGACGAATGACTCCCCGGACTGCACGGCCCCCGCTCCGTTCTCCCAGCCGGTCCGGGCCGCTTCCTCCGAGTCGAACTCGCCGGAGGCCCAGTAGTCGGCCCCGTCCGGAATCCCGTCCCGAAACGCCGTTACCGAGTGCGGCTCTCCGGCGTTGAACCGCCACGCGACCGTGTCGCCCTGCGAGACGGTGATCTCCGCGGGATCGAACGCGACCGCGTTCATGTCGACGACGTGGTCGGCGTCGTCCGGGACGCCCTCGACGACGTTCGGTCCCCCTTCGAGGTCCGTCTCGCCGCCCGCCGACTCCGAGCCGCCGGCGCCGGCGAGTTCGAGATCGAGCGGCAGCTCTTCGACGCCGTCCACGAGCGCGAACTGCGCGTACTGAGCGGCGCGGGCGAACGACTCGGCGGCGTCACGCACCTCACCGTCTCCTCGGACCGCGGCGACGTACCGGTCGAGGGCCGCCTCGAACGACTCGTACGCGTTCCGGTCGGCCGCCTCGAGCGCGTCGTGGACGCGGGCCTCCTCGAAGTGGGCGAACGTCGCCTGCAGCGGGTCGGCCGCGGCCGACGAGTCGGACCCGCCGGCGGCCTCGACGACGGCGTAGGCCGCCGCCACCGCCTCGGCGTCGAACCGCACCGCGGCGGGATACACCTCCTCGCCCGCGTCCGCGGCCGCGATCACGGCTTCGAGCCGCCCCTCGAACGACTCGTACAGCGACTCGTCCGCGGACTCCAGCGCCTCGTGGAACCCTCCCGCTCCGGACTCGAAGTGCTCGAAGACCCCCTGCGCGACGCTTCGGGCGCGGTCGTCCACGCCGACCGCGTCGAGCGCGGCGGCGTCGAACCCCCTCGCGGTCACGTACGCCGCCTCGCCGGCGCTCACCGTCGCGGTCCGGCCGGCCGCGACCGCGAACTCGAACAGCGCCGACCGGGCGCCCTCGTCGTGCGTCTCGACGGCCGGGTCGTCGCCGCTCTCGTACGCGTCGATGAGAGCGCTCAGGTGTTCGTCCTCGAAGCGGGCGTACAGCTCCTCGCTCGTCGATTCGATGGCCTCGTGAACGCCGAGCTCGTCCCGCTCGAAGCGGTCGAACGTCGACGTCGCGATCGACGCCGCCGCGTCGGGCTCCCCCGAGCGGTAGCGCTCGCGGGCGTCGGCGAGACGCGCTCGGAAGAACGCCGCTTCGAGCGGGGGCGCGTCGGCGCCCGCGAGCGCCTCGGTCCCGGACACGAGGTTCGAGTCGACCGCCTCGACGGCCTCGGCGACCGCGTCGAGGTCTCCCGATTCGGCGGCCGACCGGAGGTCGGAGAGCCCCCCTTCGAACCCCTCGTACGCTTCGCCGTCGGCGGATTCGAACGCGTCGTGGACGCGGGCCTCCTCGAAGTGGGTGAACACGTCGCCCGCGACCGCAGCCGCGCGATCGGTCTCCCCCGCGGCCGCGAGCCGTCGGGCGTCGTACGCGTGGGCCCGATACGCGGTCAGCGTCGCCGCGTGCGCGAACGCGGTCGACGGGCCTCCCGCCGACGCCAGCGCGGCGGCGTCCCAGCCCCGGGCCTGGAGCGCTGCGACGTGGCCCGCGCCCGCGGCGGGCTCGTCGTCCGCCAGCGAGTAGCTCCCCGCCATCGCCGCGGAGAACGCCGCTCTCGCGTTCGTTCGGACGGCCTCGGCGTCCCCCTCGTCGGCGGCCTCGGCCGTCGCCTCTGCCGCGCCCGCGAAGGTCTCGCGGGCGTCCGCGTCCGCAGACTCCAGCGCCTCGCTGACCGCCGCTTCGTCGAACCGGTCGAGGGCGTCCCGAGCCGCGGTCTCGGCCGCCTCGAACCGATCCGCGGAGGCGAGGAACGCGGCGTCGGCGAGGGCGGCGCCGAACAGCTGGAGGTCAAGGGCGTTCGCCGTCGCCTCGCCGGCGAGCTCCCGCTGCGCCGCCGCGAGCTGCGCGTCGGCGATCACCGCCTCCTCCCGCGCGCGTCCGAGGTCGTCCGGTTCGAGTCCGGCCGTCCGGAGCTCGCCGAGCGCCTCTTCGAACTCGGCGTAGTTCTCCTCGCTCGTCGCCTCGAGCACCTCGTGGGCGCCGCGCTCGCCCGAGGCCTCCTCGAAGCGCGCGAACGTTCCCCGCGCGACGGTCGCCCCGGTCTCGGTGTCCCCGGAGCGCCCCAGTGCGAGGGCGTCCCACAGCCGAGCGCGCATCGCGTTCCACTCGGCCGCGACGGCCGGGTCCGTCGACGTCGCCGTCGCCCACGGCTCGGCTTCCGCGTCGTCCGTGTCGGTCGGTTGAGACGCGTTGCAACCCGCCAGTACGGTCCCGAGCGCTGCGCCAGCGGTCACCAGCAGACGGCGTCTGCCAAGTCGCATGGTTTTTGGTCAGCCTAAAAAATAAAAGCGCTATCGATCGTTTTCCGGTTTCGAGAATTCGGTGTCTGACCGCACCGAACTCCTTCGGTTCGGCGCGATCGGGAACTATCGAGATGAGACACCGGGGCCGAGATCGGGTCTTCACCGACCGATCTCGCCGTTCCGCCGTGATTCCATATAGCGATATGAAATTTATCTAGGCGAGATCGGGTCGATCGCTACCGAAAACGATCACGTAGGGGCGGAGCGCCGCTCTGGACGGAGAACAGAGTCGAGACTCGGAGACGGTGCGCGGCGTGAAAAGCGAAAATTCGACCGTAAGGCGGAGTTACGCGTACCGTTCGAGTTCCGGACGGTCGAGGTCTTCGAAGACCTCGGTGGCGACCTCGGAGAGGAACGCCTCGCCCTCGTCGGAGACGCGACGGCCCTCGCCGGCGGCGGTCGTGACGAGCCCCTCGTCTTCGAGGGCCTGCAGCGACGAGCGGATGAGGTTGCGGGAACCGCCGGAGTGACGGCCGGGACGGACCGAGTACCGGTTCGAACCGCGACTCTTCGAGCCGTACTCGGTGGCGAGCCGCTCGATGCCGACGGGCTCGTTCTGGGCGACCTTCCGGAGGAGGCTCGCGGAGCGCACGTACCAGAAGTCCTCTTGTTCGGGCGGAAGCTCCTTACCGGAGCCGCTCTTGGCGAACTCGACCCACTCGGGCTCGTCGATCCGGTCCTCGAGTCGTGCGGCGACCTCCTCGATGAGGGCGTCCGCCGGCACGTCGTAGATGGTTACCATTGAGGTGATTTTCAGCCTAACGTCGTTTAAACCCATCGTATTCGAGAAGCGTCGTGTGACCCGTTTTCACGGGTAGCGGAGCCACAGAAACGGAATTACTAGGGTGCCCTCTCGCCCGCCGGCGCCTCGCCGAACGGTTACTCGACGTACTCGTACTTCCGCTCGTTCATCCGGCCCCAGCCGGTGAAGACGAACTCCCCGTCAGGCTGGGTGAACTCCTCGATCTCGCGTTCCACGTCCATGTCGTACTCGTGGACGTCGTGGACGTCTTCGTACTCCTCCCACGTGAGGTCGTAGCGGGCCGCGAGCTGGTCGTCGATGTCGAGCCCCTCGATCTCCGCGCGCCACCCCTCGCGGACCGTCTCCGCGTGGATCTCCGCCTGCGCCCCGGAGCCGTATGAGGCGACGAGCAGCGTCTCACCTGCGAACGACCGGTCACGCGTCAGGGCATCGCGAAGCGCGCTGACGCGGGCGATGTGGACCGAGCTCGTGTACCAGTTACCGACCTCTCGCGAGAGCCCAAGCGTCGGCTCCACGGCGGTGTCGTACCACGTCTGATACTGCTCGGTGGTCTTCAGATCGTCCATGTAGTCGCGAATGGCCGCCTCGTAGGCCTCGCGGTCCGCGTAGTCGCCCTCGCGGGGCTGCCGGCCGATCTCCTCGGCGAGCGCATCTTCGTACTCCGTGTCGCGGATGACGTGACGGTACGCCAGCAGGGCCGCCTTCCGGACCATCCCCGGGAACGGGGTGTGGAACGGGGCGTACGCGAAGTCGTCGAGCTCGATGTCGTCGGTGACGGACTCGTAGTCTTCGAGGGCCTCCCGCATCCGCGAGAGATACACCTGGACCGAGCGTTTCCCGTCGACGCTCGGGAACTGCTGGTTCGGCTTCAGGAAGTCCGTCTCGTCCTTCGATCCGTACCCCTGATCCGTCGAGAGCGCGACGACGGAGGGGTCCTCGTCGATCAGCATCGCGACGGCGCCGGCCCCCTGCGTCGCCTCGCCGGGGTCGCCGCGAGCGTAGAGGGCGGTGTCCGTCGTGATCACGATCGCCGGACGGTCGCGGTTCCGCCCGGCGCGGATCCAGTTGTAGGCGTCGTCTATCGCCTGCGTGCCGGCCAGACAGGCGAACTTGCGCTCGCCCTTGTTGGCGTGGGTGAAGTCGCCGTCGTACACCTGTTCGAGGCAGCCGGCGATGTACGTCGACACCGGCTTCGAGTGGTCGAACGCCGACTCGGTCGCGACGTCGATCCGGCCGATGTCCGCCGGCTTCAGCCCCTTGCGGTCCATCAGCCCCTTCGCGGCGTTCGCGCCCATCGTGACGATGTCCTCGTAGACGTCCGGGAACGAGGAGTTGTTGAGCCCGAGCCCCTTCGTGTACTTCTCCGGGTCGTCGCCCTTCTCCGGCGCGAACGTGCCCGGCAAGTCGAGCTTGAGCTTTCCGGTCCAGATCTCGACGGCGTCGATGCCGACTTCGGTCATACGCGGTCGTTCACGAGGGCAGCATATGGTTTTGTCGATGGTCGTTTACGTCGATTGTGGAACTACTCGGCGTTCGATTCGATCGTCGGATCCGGATCGAACCTGGCGCCGGTCGCGATGACCGTTCCGTCGTCGCTCGCGATCCGAATCGTGCCGTCGCCGGAGCTGATCCACGCCCGGCTGGTCGCGTCGAAGTCCCCCTGACTCACGTCGACATCGCCCGCGGCTGAGACGTCGATGTCGCCCCCGGAAGCCCCGAATAACGCCCGTGCCGCCGTCGTCGCGGTGACGCCGGCCGCGTCGAGGTCACCGCCCGACCGTACCGTGATATCGCCCGCCGCCGCGCCGGCGAGCCGCTCGCTCGACGCGTCGAGCGTCGCCCCGTCCCCGAGCGAGACGCCGTCACGCCCGGCCAGATCGATCGAGACCGCGTCGAGCGTGACGCCGTCCTCGACCGTGACGCGGTCGGCGTCGACCGCCATCGAACCGGGCACCGACGCGTCATCGAAGACGACGAAGTGTCCGTCGAGGTCGCTCAGGAACGCCAGATCCGTGGTCGTGAACAGCTCTTCGGCGCCGCCGTCCTCGTCGCGGTCGACGTACGCGACCGCCTCGGTGTCGGCGTCGAGCACCTCGACGGTCGTCGTCGCCGCGTCGTCCTCGCTCGCGACCGCGAGCTCCGTGTCGCCGACATCGCTCGGAAGCGTCTGCCACGCCAGCGAGATCCGACGACTCTCGCCGCCCGCGAGCGTGACGGATGCCGAGTCGACGGTCGCCCCGCCGGCCGTGAGCTCGACCGTCTGCGTCCCCGACTCCCCGCCGACGTTCTCGATCGTCGCGTTCACCACGACCGGCTCCCCCGCGTTCACCTCAGCGTCGGCGTCGTCGATCGTCACCGCGAACTCGGCGGGCGCAGGCGGATCGAGGACGAGGTCGGCGGTCGCCGTCTCGTTGGCCTCGACGACGGCGGTGACGGACGCTGCGCCGAGATCCACCGGCGAGGTCGACACCTCGTAAGTCCCCGGTTCGAGCCCCTCGACGCGGTACGCGCCGTTCGGCCCGGTCGTTACCGTGGTGGTGTCGCTCGGTCCGGAGACGGTCACCGAAACCCCGTCGAGCGGCGTCAACACCTGGCGGAGCGCGAACGAGGCGCCCGACGCTCGGATAGACGAGCTGCCTCGTTCGGTGACTGTTCCCCCGATCGCACCCGTCTCAACGGGGCCGGCTCCCGCGGTGACCGTTCCCTCATCGAGCACGGTGCCCGACGGGATATGGACGAGTCTGATGCGAGTCGTCGAAGCCGGCGTCAGCACTTCGCCGAACTCGCGGCGATCACCCGGGGAGAAGCGCTCGTCCGGCGGCGGGTTGAATTCGATTTGGGTGGTGTTCCCGCCGGAGTCGAGGAACAGTCGCAGGTCGGCGTTTCCGAGGCTGTTACCGCCGATATGGCTGATCGAGAGGTCGGTTCCGTCGGCATCGAATTCGGCCGAGACCAGCGGCTCCTCGTCGGGCGTCACATCGTCGACGACCGCCACGCCGACCGTGGCAGCGACGACGAGAAACACGGCGACGAGTAGGATCGTCCCGACGGTGGTCGACTGAGCGCGGTCGCGAGTCATTCGGGTGTCAGCGGCTACGTCGGATCTGACAGTAAGCGTATATCAGTGTCCGGTCTGAAGTATCAGAACCGAGAATTCGGAGGGCGGACGCGAAGCGAGCCCGTCCGGTCAGCCGTCAGGCTGGTCGATGGATCCCTCGGCCGGAGAGATGTACAGAGACCGCCGGTTGAGGTCGTCCTCGAAGCTGATCCCGATGAGGTCATCCCGGACGTTGGAATCGAAGGTGAACGTTATCGTCTGGCGTTCACCGGCCGGAATCACGAACGGCTCGTCGAGGTCTTCGAACCCGCCGCGGAGATTCACCCGTTGATTTCGAGGCCCGGGCCCAGTGATCCTGAACGTGTCTCGGGTGTTGCCCTGGGGCCTGTACGAGAGGGTGAACTCGATCGCACGGAACTCCCGGTCCTCGTCGCCTTGGTTGACGAACTGGAACTGGAGGACGGAGTTTCCGTTCAGTCCCACGTCGTTCAGAGCGATCTGGTCCTCTCCGGTCGGATTAATGTTGTCGTCGTCGGCCCCGCTGCCGACGGTGCCGGCGCGGAAGACGACGGTTTCCCACTCCTCAGTACCGTCGTTGATGGACATCTCGATCCGCGGGCTTCCCTCCGGCGTGACCGATACCCGACCGTCGTCGTCCGTGAGCATCGTGGAGACGTTTCCGCTGACGTTGACCTCGACGGCCGCCCCTTCGATGGGGTTGTTGAAGCGGTCACGGACCTCTACGACGGCGGCCGTGCCAGTTCCCGAGACCCGCGTGACGTATCCGTCCGATTCGTCCGGAGCGGTCGCACCCGTACCGACGCCGACCTTCCCGAGATCCAGGCGGTAGTTCTCCGACGGGTCGAGCTCGATACGGACCGTTCCGCCCGAGACCGTCACGGTTCGTGCCGCGTCCCCCAATCGGCGCTCCCAGGCGGTTTCGAGGCTGGCCGCCTTGCCGGCCGGAACGTCCGTCGGAATGTCGATGACCAACGGGTCGGTCGTTGCGTTAACCGCCAGGGACCGACGGCTCTCCGAGAGCGGATCCGGGTCGATACTCCGCCGGTTGACCCCCGAGGCGGAGAGGTCGCCGTCCAGCGCTGTCAATTGGATCCGATTTCGCTCGCTGTTCAAAGTGGTTTGGCCGGTGCGTCCGAGGACCGTGTCGTCGAATTCGGCGAGCACCAGAGACTGTTCGTAGACGAGGTCCGGTCCGTCTTGGAGTTCGTTGTAGTCCGGCGAGTACCGGAGCGAGCGCGTGTCGAAGGCGATCTCGTTAGTCCCGTTCGTGCGGTTTTCCCAGTACGCCCCAGCGTTGCCTTCGGCGTCGATCGTTACATTGGTGATGCGGACCGGTCTGGATTCCGTCGTCGACAGCGATCCACTCACGGGTGGTGGGTTCACGAAGAATGTTCGAGAAGGATAGGCCGCCCCCAGTTTCAGGGATGTCGATCGGGCATCTCCGGTTTGCCCCGCAGTCAAAATCGAGTTGCGAATATCGACGAAGTCCCCCTCGACCTGCTGGCTGTGCTCGAACTCGATATTTGCGTTGTCGGTCGGCACGACCTGCACCTGATAGATCCCGAGCGCCACGATCAGGAACCCGAACAGGATCACCGTCCCGATCACGACCGACTGGCCCCGACGGTCGTGGCTAAATCGCATTGTAAGATGTCGAACCCAGACGCGTATAAAAGCCTCCGCCCGGCGTCTCAGTTACGATAACGGCCTCGGCGACCGACTCGCCGGAAATTCAGTCGTCCGCCCGCCGCGCCGTCAGCCACGCCGACGCGACGGCCATGGAGCCGGCGAACCCGCCGAGTAGCACGGCCTGCGTCCAGTTGAAACCGAGGAGCGTCCCCGCGATTGGCGTGACGAGGAGGAACGTGACCACGAGGGCACCGACCGTCGGCACGAGATCGACGGAACCGCCGGAGTCGCTCATACCCGGATCTGGCGCTACCGGGCGATAAACCGGGCGATCGGCCGAGGCAGTCGGTCTGGTCGTAGCGCGGAGAGTGCGGTGTTCGAACCCTTGATAAATCGTATGGCGCGATATTAAAATCGCTTCGCGGCGCCACCCCCCGCTCCCGACCGGTCCGTTTTTGCGCGCGGCGGCTGTCTCGGCGCACATGGCGAAACAGCCGCACCTGCTGGTCGAGGAGGGCGACGTCCACGAGATCGCGATCATCCCCGGCGACCCGGGACGCGTCGACCGGATCGCCGACCTGTGTGACGACAGCGAACTCGTCGCGCAGAACCGCGAGTACAAGGTCGTCAACGCGAGCTACGAGGGGACCGACCTCACGATCTGCTCGACCGGGATCGGCTGCCCGTCGGCCGCGATCGCCGTCGAGGAGCTCTCGCGGGTCGGCGTCGAGACGTTCCTCCGGTGTGGTACCTGCGGCGCGCTGCAGACGAAGATGGAGGTCGGCGACATGGTGGTCGCAACGGGCGCGGCCAAAGAGGAGGGAACGAGCAAGCGCTACGAAGATGAGGTGTACCCCGCGGTCCCGGACTACGACGCGCTTCGGGAGCTCGTCGACGCCGCCGAGGACAACGACGAGGACGTCCACGTCGGCCCGATCGTCTCCGACGACGCGTTCTACAACGAGAGCGACGAGTACGTCGACGACTGGAACGACGCGAACCTGCTCGCGATCGAGATGGAGGCCGCGACCGTCTTCTCGCTGGCGCGCCGGAAGGGGCTCCGGGCCGGCGCGATCTGCACCGTCGACGGCAACCTCGTCGCGGGGACGCAGAAGGGCGCGGACTCGGACGACGAGCTCCCGGAGAAGGCCAAGGACAACGTCGAGCGCGCGATCCGGATCACCCTGAACGCCGTCACCGAGCTGTAAGGGCTCTCGGCCGGGTTTCCGCTCGCTACTCGTCTTCCGCCCGGAACTCCACCAGCGTCAGGTCACGATCGAGCGCGCACTCGTCGTGCGGGGGCTCACCGAGCACCTGGTCTATCACGCGCTCGTCATCGAAATCGGCGCCGTCGGGGACGCAGTACCCGTGGCTCGGACATTCGGTGTGGGGGCACGGGCCCGCGAGCGAGACGCGGCTGCCGGCGTACGCCTGCTTCGACGAAACGTTCGCGGGGACGGGCGCGGGTTCGACCTCGACCGCCCGAACGCCGGCGTCGTGAACGGCGCAGTCGAGGGTCTGCGCGTTCTCGCGGATCCCCGTCACGCGGTACCGGGTCCCCTCGGAGAGGTTGAGGCACTGGCTCCGGTAAGGACACCCCTCGCAGTCGGGCGACTCTCCCTCGTAGACGAACTCGCGCCCCGTGTCCGCGAGCCGCGTGCCGATGAGCGTGACCGTAGTCATGGGCGGTACGACGCTCCGCGCCGCCGTAAGCCTCCCGCCTCGCGGAGGGAGTCGGCGGTTCTGGAGCGCCGACCGCCGAGCGGACCGGAGGGTAAGACACATCCCCGGTCCCCGGCAACGACGACCGAACGAATGATCGCGGGGCTCGCGCGGGACGCGAAACGGGAGGCCGAAGCGACGAACGAGCGGCGCGTCCTCGCCCTCGCCGGCGACCGCGACCGCGGGATCGACGCGGCCTACACCGCGATCGAGGCGGTCGAGCCCGCGTCGACCGCGGTCGTCTCCACCCGCGAGGGGTTCCGGTTCGAGGAACACCGGCCGCGGAGCGCGGACGAACTGCTCGGTCGGACCCACGAGGTCGTCGTCCTCGACTGCCACGAGCAGTTCGTCCCGAACGCGCTCGGGCGGTGCGTCGGCGCGGTCGACGGCGGCGGCCTCCTCGTCCTTCTGACGCCGGCGCTCGACGAGTGGCCCGGTGTCCGCGACCGATTCGACGACTCGCTGGCAGTCCCGCCGTACGGGGTCGACGACGTGACAGGCCGGTTCCGCGAGCGGTTCGTCGACACCGTGCGTGCGCATCCGGGGATCGCGATCGCCTCACTGGCCGTCGGCGGATCCGAAGGGGGCGTCGTCGAGCGAGACGGGTTGGCGAGGGAGACAACGAGAGAGACCGAATCGAGAACCGAGCCGACCGCGCCGCCGAACGCGACGTTCCCCGCCGCGGCGTACGAGGCGTGTCTCACGGGGGATCAGACGCGCGCGGTGCGGGCGTTCGAGTCGCTCTCCCCCCCCGGCAACGCGGTCGTCGTCGAGGCGGACCGAGGGCGGGGGAAGTCGAGCGCGGCGGGGCTCGCGGCGGGCGCGCTCGCGGCCGAGGGCGCCGACGTGCTCGTCACCGCGCCCGCGTTCCGCAACGCCGCGGAGGTGTTCGCACGGGCAGAGGAGCTGATCGACGGAGGTGACGCCGGGAGCGAGGGAGACGTGGCTGAAGACGAGAGCCGCCGTATCGACGCCCCGAGCGGCGGGTGCGTGCGGTACCTGCCGCCGGCCGAGGCCGCGGAGCTCCCCGGCGACCCGGACGTCGCGATCGTCGACGAGGCGGCCGCGCTCCCGGTTCGGCTGCTGGAGGGGTTCATCGACGAGTCGCTCTCCGTCGCGTTCTGCACGACGGTCCACGGCTACGAGGGGGCCGGCCGCGGCTTCGCAATTCGGTTCCGCGAGCGGCTGCTCGACGGCCCGCTGGCGGTGCGGGACGTCCGGCTCGACGAGCCGATCCGGTACGCCCGAAACGACCCGATCGAGGCGTGGGCGTCGCGGGCGCTCCTGCTCGACGCGCGGCCCGCGGTCGACGAAGCGGTCGCCGGGAGCGCGCTCGGAGAGGCGACGTATCGGGCGCTCGGCCCCGACGAGCTGCTCGAGAACGAAGCGCTGCTCGGGGAGGCGTTCGGGCTGCTCGTGGCCGCTCACTACCGCACCGAGCCGAACGACCTCGCGCGGCTGCTCGACGCGCCGAACCTCTCGGCGCGGGCGCTCGTCGCCGAGGGGCGGGTCGTCGCCGTCGCGCTGCTGGCCCGGGAAGGCGGGCTCGACGCCGAGACGCGGCGGCGAATGTACGAGGGCGAGCGGGTTCGGGGCAACATGGTGCCGGACGTGCTCACGAGCCAGCTCCGGGACGAGGCGGCCGCCGAGCCGCGGGGGCTCCGAACCGTCCGAATCGCGACCCACCACGCCGTCAGAGACGAGGGATTCGGTTCTCGCCTGCTCGACGAGATCCGCGCCGAGTTCGGTGCGGACGACGGCGAGGAAGCGAACGCGGACGGCGTCGACTACGTCTCGGTCGGCTACGGCGCGACCCCGCGACTGCTCCGGTTCTGGCGGCGGGCGGGCTACCGGACCGTCCACCTGTCGACCTCCCGCAACGACGCCTCCGGCGAGCACTCGGCGATCATGCTGCGCCCGGCGAGCGACGCGGGCCGGTCGCTCCTCGACCGCCACGCCGCCGCCTTCCGGGACCGCGAGCGAGACGGGCTCTCAGACGCCCACCGCGACGTTGACCCCGACGTGGTCGCCGGCGCGCTTCGCGCCTGTCCCGCGCCGATGCCGATCGACCTGACCGAGACCGAGTGGCGCTCCGTCGTCGGCGCGTCGTTCGGCCCCGGGATGTACGACAGCGCGCCCGGCGCGTTCCGGGACTTGGCGATGGCAACGCTGATCGAGGGAGACGGGGAGGGCGACTCCGGGACAGCCCCCCTCCTCGACGACCGCGAGCGACGCCTCCTCGTCCGAAAGGTCCTACAGGGCCGCCCGTGGGAATCGGTCGCCGCCGAGCTCGGCTACGTCTCGACGGCCGCCTGCATGCGCGCGCTCGGCGACGCGTACGAGCCCCTCGTCGAGCGGTACGGGACGGAGTTCGCGCTCCGCGAGCGCCATCGATTCACCGGCGAGTGACCCGCGGCCGCGGTGGTGCGGGGCCAACACCGAAGGCGATCGCGAACGGAGAGTCGGGTATGACCGCCGACGCGGGCGATCCCCCGTCGACCTGCACGGAGTCGGACTGCGAGCGGCAGGCGGCCGTTCGTCTGCGCGTTCCGTGGGAGGCGGACCACGCCGTCTGCCCGGCCTGTGCGCGGGCGCTGGTCCAGCGAGGCGGCGTCGTCGCGGAGCCGCTTCCCGGTCACGAAGACGCGTGGCCGTAGCCGGGAACGACCGTCGCAGGGGGAGTCGTCGCGACGCCACTCGCGGAGAGGCCGTCCGTCACAGGGCTGCTCCTCACGGGCGTTCTCACGCTAAAAATCGCCGCTTCGGGCCGCCTACAACGATCGCGCCATCATCACTTCGTCGACGTATTCGCCGTCGATCCTGTAGTGGTCATCGCGGGTCGCCTCGGTGTGCCACCCGTGCGCCTCCAAGAAGTCCCGGGCCTCCTCGTTGGTGGCGGGGATGCTGTTGTACAGCTTCTCGAAGTCGTTCTCGCGTGCCCACGCGGTCCCCTTCTCCAGCAGCGTCGTACCGATTCCACGTCTGCGGTACTCGTCGAGGACGCCGAGAGTGAGCCTCGCCGTATGGTGGAACTTCTCGGTTTGGGGGAGGTCGAGGTGGATCCAGCCGACCACCTGTTCCTCCACGGTGGCCACGAAGAACATCCGCGACTCGGCGCTGTTGTTCCGCAACAGGATCTCCTCGTAGTCGATCAGGTCGGCGACGGTCTCTGCCTCGATGTACGACCCGTCGTTCGACACCTGCCGGATGATTCCGACGAGCCCCGAGAGGTCCGCCTGTCGTGCGGTTCGGATCGTGAAACGGATGTCGTCGTGCTCGTGGACCATTCCGGCGTCAATGTCGAACGCGATCTTCAGCTCGCCGTCATCCGCCCGCACGTAGCCGTCACGTCGCAACACGGCGAGGTGATGACCGAACGCTTCCTCGTCGAATCCCAGCTCGCGGCGCGCCGTCTCCGCCGATATCGACCCGCGCCGCTCCACGTACTCGTAGATGTCCTTCCGGTCACGGTTCTCGATCGAAACGCGTTGTGCGAGCTCCATGGCTCGTGGTACCACACAACAACAGATAAGTATTCCCCAGAACGATCGTGAGGAATGCGTCCGCCGGACCGGGGCGTGATGTCTCGGTTCGCGGACCGTCGCCGTTCACGAATCGTCGCGATGCGTCCCCGTGAGCAGCGCCGCAACGTCGGTGATGTCGTGTGTGTCGACCAGCAGTTCGGCGGCCTCGCGGACGGTCGCGTCCGGATCGGCGGCAACTCCCCGACATCGGGCGTACACGGCCAGCCAGTCGCTCGTCGCGGCGTGAAGGCGGTCGAGCTCCCGTCCGGAGAACCGAACCGGCTCGTCCGCCGTGCGGGCCTCCACATACACGCCGACGACCGGACCGAGTCCGTCGCGGGCCGCGACCAGTGCCGCCTCCGCAAGGGTAGAAACGCCGGTTCCCGCGAGAGCGACCTCCGCGTGTTGCGACCTGTCGTTCGCGCGTTCCGACGCGCCGTCCGCGTTCCCAGACTCGTTCCCGTCGTCGTCCCGCAGCGAGTCGGGGTCGAACCGCTTGCGTGCGACGCGAGCCTCCGCCGCGAGCGACGCGATCCGGTCGGCGTACCGGGAGCGCGTCCCCGTCACGTCATCCCTCCTTGTACTCGACGCCCTTGCCGCCGCTGGGGTGTTCCCACTCCGTGTCGGCGACGACGGCGCAGGTACCGCACTCGACGCACGGCTGTGTGTCGAGGCTGACGACGTGCTTCTCCGCTCCGTTCGTCCGGATCGTCTCGTCGCGGTAGCAGCCGCCGCCGAAGTCCTCGGCGCTCACCGGACAGGCGGCCACGGCGGCCCCGCTGGCCTCGTAGCTCTCGTCGCGGAGCTCGATATGCGGGTCGCCGACGTCGTAGGTGAGGTCGCCGATACGGTCCGCGAGGTCCGGGGGGCGAACCCCGGCCTCGTCGTCCGCGTCGTCGGCTCGCGAGTCGGCGGGCAAGCGTTCCTCGACCGGCTCACCGAGGACCTCCGCGATCCGGGCCGGGACGGTGACGTACGAGAACCGGGAGTCCGGCACCATCCCGAGCAGCAGCGGGGAGTTGAACGCGCGCTCCGCGAGCCCGTCGAAGGCCCGCAGGCCGGCCGCACCCAGCGACGAATCGACCAGCGCGCTCCCGATCCGGTTCACGGTGTCGTGTTCGGAGACGGTCCGCGTCGCCCGGTAGCGCCGCGGACGGAGCTTCTCCATCACGCCCTCGTCGCGGAGCTTCCGTTCGTAGAGCTCGCCCGCCTTCGAGGCGTCCCCTCGCGTCCGGGCGTCGACGAAGGCCTCGGCCGCGAGCCCGCCGGCGGTCACGGCGTGGTTCATTCCCTTGATGATCGGCCCCTGCGCCTGCATCTGTCCGGCGGCGTCGCCGACGAGCAGGAGTCGTCCCCGGTGCGGTGAGGGATTCGCGACCTTCTTCGAGTCGGGAACGAGCTTCGCCGAGTACTCGCGCTCCTCGTACTCTCCCTGGAACCAGCGGTCGAGCAGCGGGTGAGTGAGGAGACCGTTGAGCAGTTCGTGCGGTTCCGCCCGCTGTGCGGTCAGCGAGTCGAGGTGGAACACCGTCCCGATCGACAGCGAGTCCTCGTTGGTGTAGAGGAAGCCGCCCCCGCGGACGCCGTCGAACAGGTCGCCCGAATACAGGTGGGCCGCGCCGCCCTCCGGGTCCACGCCGAACCGCTCGTTGATGACGTCCGGGTCCATGTCGACGACCGCTTTCACCCCCTGGAACCAGTCTTCGGGGTCGTCCCAGTTCATGAGTCCGGCGTCGCGCGCCAGCTCGGAGTTGACGCCGTCGGCGCCGACGATCAGGTCCGCGCGGATGGGATCGAGCTCGTCGCAGGTGACCCCGACGATCTCGCCGTCCTCGCGGAGCAGGCCGTTGACCCGGACCTCGGTGAGCAGCCCGCCGCCGGTCTCGCGGGTCAGCTCGTGGACGCGCTCAGCGAGCCACGAGTCCATCCGGCGGCGCAACACCGATTCACACCAGTCGGTGTCGTGGTTGTGGATCCGATCGAGGTCGAACGTTTTCACGCGGTCGCCGGCGACGTTGTGCATGTAGTACTCGTCGATCGGGCGCTCGGACGCCGCCTCGCGGAATCCGGGGAACAGCCCGTCGATCGTGTAGGGCGCGGACTCCTCGGCGTAGATCAGTCCGCCGGAGACGTTCTTCGAGCCGGCGTCGACGCCCCGCTCTAAGACGAGCGTCTCGACGCCCTGTTGGGCCAGCGCCGCGGCCGCCGCTGCCCCGCCCGGGCC
>NZ_JARANT010000048.1 GCF_029889805.1 Halorubrum sp. Boch-26
CACGGCGTGTACTACGCCCGCATCCTCCCGCTCATCGGAGCCCGGCGCGTCGACCCGCCCACGGATCGGCTGTCCGGCGGGGCGGGCGGGGCGACGCCGAGCGCACCGGGCGACGCGAACGGCGGCGGGGGCGTCGACGCCGAGACCGAGGCGGCGATAGAGGAGGAAGTCGACGACGCGATCGAGGATCTGCTCTCCGTCCTCCGGATCGTCAACCTCGACATGCAAGTCGTCACGGACACGTACATCCACTCGTACAGCGAGAAGCTCTCCGAGGAGGTCGAGCGCAACGAGCGCCTGATGGCCGAGGTTGAAGACGAGGTCCGAGAGCCGCTCGAGGACCTTCGAGAGTCGGCGTCGGACGTCGCCGACAGCGCGGCCGAAGTCGGTGACGCGTCGGAAGAGCAGTCACAGCGAGTCGGCGAGATCTCCTCGGAGGTGTCGAACCTCTCGGCGACGGTCGAAGAAGTGGCGTCGACCGCCGACGAGGTCGAGCGCACGAGCAGTCGGGCGGAGGCGATGGCCGACGACGGGCGGGCGGCGGCCGACGACGCCGCGTCGGCCATGAGCGACATCGGGAACGCCGTCGACGAGGTGGCCGCCGACGTTGAGTCGCTCCAAGACCGCGTCGAAGAGATCGACGAGTTCGTCGACGCGATCAACGGGATCGCCGACCAGACGAACCTGCTCGCGTTGAACGCCTCGATCGAGGCCGCGCGGGCGGGCGAGGCCGGCGCCGGCTTCGGCGTCGTCGCCGACGAGATCAAGTCGCTCGCCGAGGAGTCGCAGCGACACGCGAGCGACATCGAATCGATGGTCGGCGGGATCCGGACCGACACGGAAGACACCGTCGAGAGCCTCTCGGAGACGACCGAGCGGGTCGACGAGGGGAGCGAACGCGTCGGCGACGCGACAAAGAGTCTCACGGCCATCGCCGAGGCGGTGACGGAGACGGCGGACGGCATCGACGAGGTCTCGGACGTGACCGACGAGCAGGCCGCCGCCGCCGAGGAGATCGCCGCCACGGTCGACGAGGTGGTCCGGCAGTCGAACCGGATCTCGGACGAGATTCAGGACCTGGCGGCCGAGAACAAGCACCAGTCCGAGGCGGTCGAGGCCGTGGAGCGGACCGTGCGCCGGCTGGCTGCAGGCGACCGAGACGACACCGGATCGGCCGGCGCGTCCCGCACGGACGACAGGGCGGTCAAGCGCGAAGTCGACGGCGGCCGGTCGGTCCCGGCGGGCCTCCCGGAGGGGATGCCGGACTTCGTGATCGATCGTCTCTCGGACGAGGAGCTGCAAGCGATCGCAGACGGGGAGCTGGAGATGGACGACCTGCTGTGAGCCGGGCGACGCGCTCGCGAGCGACGAGCCGCCGGCCTCAGGGCGCGAAGTAGGCGTCCGGCCCCCGGATATCGCGGAGCTCGCGGAGCGGCCGGGCGCCGCACCGCCCGCAGGCGTCTGGCTCCGTGGGGTCGTCGGGCAGCGCGAACACCGTTTCGCAGGCGTCGCAGGCGACGTAGCGGAGCGCGAGCGACGGAGTGTCGGCCATGGGCGCGCTTAGGCGACCGGTGCACTTGAACCGACGGCCACAACGGTGGCGAGGACGGCCGGTCACGCAACCCCTAAGACGCGAGCGACCCCACCGTTCGCATGGAGATCGCGATACTCGGCGGCACCGGCGACATCGGCGAGGGGCTGGCCCTCCGGCTGGCGGCCGACACGCCCCACCGCGTCACGATCGGTTCGCGCGACGCGGAGAAGGCCGAGACCAAGGCCGAGGAGTACACCACGGAACTGGAGAGTCTCGACCTCGACGCGACGGTCGAGGGCGCCGAGAACGCGGCGGCGGCCGCCGCGGCGACGGTCGTCGTCCTCGCCGTCCCGCCGTACCACGTCGGCGACACGGTCGAGGCGATCGCCGACGAGTTGGACGACGGCGACGTGCTCGTCTCGCCGGCGACGGGGATGAAACGCGACGACGAGGGGTTCCACTACCACAGGCCCGGCGCGGGCTCGGTGACGCGGATCGCCGCGGACGCCGCGCCCGAGGGCGTCGCCGTCGTCGGCGCGTTCCATAACCTCGCGGCCGCCCGGCTCGCGAACCTCGACGCCGACCTCGGGATCGACACGCTCGTGATCGGCGACGACGAGGACGCGAAGCGGACGGTCACCGATGTCGCGGAGGGGATCGAGGGGCTCCGCGCGCTCGACGCCGGCGGGATCGCCAACGCGCCCGAAATCGAGGGACTCACGCCGCTTCTCATCAACGTCGCCGAGAACAGCGACGGGCTCCACGACCTCGGCATCGAATTCAAGTAAGTCCGCGGGCGCCGTTCCGTTAGGCCTTTGCGCGACCGGCCCCTCCGGGCGATAGATGGAGTACCTGGAGCGCCGGGTCGCGCTGGTCGAAGACCGGCTGGAGGCCGTCATCGACGAGGTCGAGCCCGACGAGCTGTCCGACGAGGTCGGCCACGTCGTCCTCGCCGGCGGCAAGCGGGTCCGCCCGGCGGTGACGATCCTCGCCTGCGAGGCGTTCGACGGCGACCCCGACGACGCCGTCGACTTCGCGGCCGGTATCGAGTTCGTCCACAACGCGTCGCTCGTGATCGACGACATCATCGACCGCTCTGAGGTCCGGCGCGGCACCCCGTCCGCGTGGGCGGAGTTCGGGTACGGCCCCGCGATCGTCGCCAGCGACGGCCTGCTCGGCGAGGCGTTCGGGCTGTTCTCCGCGGAGCCGCGCGCGATGCGGACCGTCGCCGAGGCGATGGTCGAACTCGGCGAGGGCGAGGCGACCGAGCTCGCCGATCGCCCGACGACGGAGACCGAGTACATGGAGCTCGCCCGGCGGAAGACCGGCGCGCTGTTCCGGGCCGCCGCCGAGCTCGGCGCGGTCGCCGCCGGCGCCGACCCCGATGCGATCGACTCGTTCGGCGAGTACGCCGAGCGCGTCGGGGTCGCGTTCCAGATACGCGACGACGTGCTCGACGCGACCGCCGACGCCGACGACCTCGGTAAGCCGACGGGACAGGACGCGGAGATGGACCGCCCCTCGGTGGTGCAGGTCACCTCGCTCAGCCCCGAAGAGATTGACGAACGGGCACGCGAGCAGTCCGAGCTCGCGCTGGCCGCGCTCGACGACGCCGACCCGCCGGAGACGGAGGCGATCGAGTACCTCCGCGACCTCGCGGAGTTCGTCGTCGTGCGGGAGCGATAAACCGACCGACATCCGTCGAGAACGCCGTGCGAGAGACGGCGCGCATCGCTGCCGTGAGACGCGTTATTGAGCACTGATACCGTGGTGAAACGGATCGGGATCTCCATGGGAAACGGACCACATTGCGCTCAATAGGCGCGTATAGCACTGTATAGAACCCGACAGGGTCGGGCGATTCGTGTCGATATCCTCTCCGTCATACGGCCCTCGCCGCGTTTCACAACCCCTTTGTTTCACCTGGGACGGGAGGTCTCTGAGTTCCGGGACCGGCGCGTTGCGTGGGGCTGAAGCGCCGGTACCGTTCAGTTGACGAGGGGCGGCGCAACCGAACCGATCAGTCGTCGGCGCCCTCGCCCGCGCTCCGAGCGTTCTCCTCGATCGGCTCGCTCTCCCAGTACGAGTGGCCCGCGTCGGCGCGGAAACAGGTCGCCGAGCGCCGCTCACCCACGTCGTACGCCGGCGGCGACGACTCGCGACAGGCCGCGCGCGCCTCCGGACACCGCGTGTGGAACCGGCAGCCCGCGGGCGGGTTCCGCGGCGACGGCACGTCGCCGTGGAGCGTCGCGAACTCCGCCTCGCGGTCCTCGGTCGTCACCCGCGGGACGCTCGACAACAGCGCCTCCGTGTACGGGTGCGCCGGGTCCGCGAAGATCTCGTCGACCGGTCCCGTCTCGACGATCTCGCCGAGGTACATGACCGCGACCCGGTCGCAGATGTGGCGCACGACGCTGAGGTTGTGCGCGATAAAGAGGTAGGTGAGCCCGAACTCCTCCTGGAGGTCGTCGAGCAGGTTGAGGATCTGCGCCTGCACCGACACGTCCAACGCCGAGACCGGCTCGTCGAGCACGATGAACTCGGGGTCGACCGCGAGCGCCCGCGCGATCCCGATCCGCTGGCGCTGGCCGCCGGAGAACTCGTGGGGATAGCGGTCGATCTGGTCGGCGGAGAGCCCGACGCGGTCGAGCAGGTCGCGGGCGGTCTCCCGGCGCTCCGCCCGATCGGAGATGCCGTGGATCCGGAGCCCCTCCGTGACGATGTCGCCGGCGGTCATGCGCGGGTCGAGGCTGGAAAACGGGTCCTGGAAGACGATCTGCGCGCGCTTCCGGAACTCCGTCAGCTCCGCGTCGGTCATCTCCAGGAGGTCCTCGCCGTCGAAGGCGATCCGGCCCTCGGTGGCCTCGCGCAGGCGGAGCACGGTCTCGCCCGTGGTCGACTTGCCGCACCCGGACTCGCCGACGAGGCCGAGCGTCTCGCCCTCGGCGACATCGAAGGAGACGCCGTCGACGGCCTTCACGCTCTCCGCCTCCGCGCCGAGCACGCGGTCGATCAGCGAGAGGTCGTCCGCGTAGTACTTCCGAAGCCCCTCGACGGAGAGGAGGGGGTCGGACCCGCTGACCCCGGCTCCCTCGCTCGCGTCACTCATTCGGCCTCACCCCCGAAGTGATCCTCCGGAAGCGCCTCGCTCGGGTCGTAGGGCCGGTCCGCGAGGACGCATTTCGCCCCGTGTTCGGCGTCGGCGTCGACGACCCGTTCCGTGGGCTTCTCCAGGCACGACTCCATCGCCTTCGGACAGCGATCGGCGAAGTAACACCGGTCGCCCATGTCGGCGTCGACCAAGCCGGGAACGTTCCCCTCGATCGGCTGGAGCCGCGGCCGCGGGTCTTCCAAATCGGGGATCGAGCCCAGGAGTCCCTCGGTGTACGGGTGGACCGAGTCGTCGAACACCGCGTCGAGCGTCCCGCGCTCCACGACCTCGCCGGCGTACATCACGCAGACCCGGTCGCACATCTCCGCGATGACGCCCAGATCGTGGGTGATGAGGACGATGCTCATCCCGCGCTCCTCCTGTACCTCCCGCAGGAGGTTGAGGATCTGCGCTTGGATGGTGACGTCGAGCGCGGTCGTCGGCTCGTCGGCGATCAGCACGTCGGGCTCGCCGGCGAGCGCTTGCGCGATCATCGCCCGCTGGAGCATCCCGCCGGAGAACTCTCCGGGGTACTCGTCGACGCGCTCGGCGGGGTCGGGGATGCCGACCTGTTCGAGCAGCTCGATCGCCCGCTCGGTGCTCTCCTCGCTGGCGTAGCCCCGGCCGGGGACGATTCCGTCGAGGAGGTACTGGCCGAGCCCGTAGCCCTGCGTCCGCGACCGAGTCGAGCGGGGGTTCGCCTTCGCGCGCCGCTGCACCTCCACCGCCTCGGCGATCTGCTCGCCGACCGTGATCGAGGGATTGAAACTGCTCATCGGGTCCTGGAAGATGGTGCTGAACGACGGGCCGCGGAGCGACCGGCGGAGGCGCGGCGGGACGGTCCGGAGGTCGACGTGGTCGCCGTCGACGCCGACCGCGTCGGCCGCGCGGAACTCCTCGGCGAGGCCGGGGTTCCGGTACCACACCTCCCCCTCGGTGATCCGGCCGGGCGACTCGACGAGGTCGATGAGCGACAGCGCGGTCACCGACTTCCCGGAGCCGGACTCGCCGACGATCCCGAGGATCTCGTTGTCCCGGAGGTCGAAGGAGACGGACTCGACCGCGTTGATCTGCCCCTCCTCGGTGAAGAATCGGGTCGAGAGGTCCGACACCGAGAGCACGTCGTCGCTCCGCAGCGCGGAGTCGGCCCGCACGCCCCGGCTCATGCGGCACCCCCTTCGCCCTCGATGCCCGGGTCGAGCGAGTCGCGGAGCCAGTCGCCGAGCAGGTTGATCCCGATCACGGAGAACATGATCGCGAGGCCGGGCAGCGACGCGATCCACCACTGGCCCGACGAGATGTAGTCCCGTCCCTGCGCGATGTCGAAGCCCCACGAGAGCGTCGTCCCCGAGAAGCCGAGGAACGACAGGGAGCTCTCCAAGAGGATGATCGCCGCCACCTGCACCGTGGCGAGGACGATGATCGGCGTGATGGCGTTCGGGAGGACGTGGTTCCAGATGATCGAGGTGTCGTCGGCCCCGAGCGCGCGGGAGGCCTTGACGTACTCCTGGCCACGCAATGAGAGCGCTTCCCCGCGGGCGACGCGGGCGAACCACACCCAGTTGACGAGGCCGACGACGATCACCACGGTTATCGGTAACACGAAGCTCTCCGGCATATCCGACGCGAACCCGGCGACGACGAAGGGGTCGGGGACGTTGACCGCCGCCCGCCCCCAGAGCCCGATGAGCGCGACGGCCAACACGAGCGACGGGAACGCGAGGCTCACGTCCGCGATCCGCATCAGGAGGTCGTCGACGTTGCCTCGGTGGTACCCCGCGAACAGCCCGACCGGGACGCCGACGAACGCCGCCAGCAGCGTCCCGAGCACGCCGACGACCAGCGACGTCCGGGCGCCGTAGACGATCCGCGAGAGCATGTCTCGACCGAGGCTGTCGGTGCCGAGCGGATGCGCCGCGTCGGGCGTGATCTCGACGGTCTCGGTCACCGTCTGGATCTCCCCGTCGACCATCTGCGATGTGGTCCGCTCGGTGGTCTCGCTGAAGCCGAGCGGAGGGAGCTCGCTCTGGTCCAGTTGCTGTTCGGTCGGATCGTGCGGCGCGATAAAGGGCGCGAACGCGGCGGTAAACAGGATGCCGACCACGAGCAGCAGACCGATCTTCGCGAGCGCGCTGTTCCTGAACTCCTTCTTGAGATTGCGAATGACACGTGCGGAAACCATCAGTCGTTCACCACTTGAGGGTCGAGATACGCGTAGACGGCGTCGACGAGGACGTTCACGAGGACGAAGCTGGTGCCGATGACGATGAGACTCCCCTGTAACACCGGCCAGTCGCGCCGGTTGATGCTGTCGATGACGAGGGTACCGAGCCCGGGCCACGAGAACACCGCCTCGGTGATCACCGCGCCGCCGATCAGCGTGCCGAGCTGAAGCCCGAGCACCGTGATCACCGGGATGAGCGTGTTCCGGAGCGCGTGCTTGTAGCGGACCAACGTGTCCGGGAGCCCCTTCGCCCGCGCGGCCTGCACGTACCCCTTGCCGAGCTCGTCGAGCATCCCGGAGCGGGTGAGCCGGGTGATAAGCGCCATGAAGTACGTCCCCAAGGCGATGGCGGGGAGCGTGATGTACGCGAGCCACGCGAGCAGCGTGCCGACGAACGGCTCCGACCCGATCACCGACAGCGCGACGTCGCCGACGTCGACGCCGCGGCCGCTGGTGTTGAACACGTCGAACTCCACCGCGAAGATCAGGATGAGCATGATGCCGAGCCAGAAGTTCGGCGTGCTGATCCCGCCGAGCGAGAACAGCGTCGCGCCGTAGTCGATCGGCTCGTTGCGCCGGGTCGCGCTGAGCACGCCGAGCGGGATCGATAAGCCGATGGCGACGATACTCGCGGCGAGCGCGAGTTCGACCGTCGCCGGGAGCCGCGCGAAGACGAGTCCGACGACCTCCTGTCCGCGGATGTACGAAAAGCCCATGTCACCGCGGAGCAGGTCGAAGATGTACTGCCCGTACTGGACGTACAGCGGCTGGTCCAAGCCGAGCTCTGTGGCGATCGCCCGTCGGGTCTCCTGGCTCGCGTCCAAGGGGGCGACCGCGTTGATCGCGCTCCCCGGGGTGACGAACCGGAGCGCGAACACGACGGTGACGACTCCCCAGACGACGCCGAGCCCCTGGAGGCTTCTTTTGAGTACGAATCTGCCGAATGACATTGATAGCGATATGCGGCGGTCGGCCCGCGTTACTGTCGGGTAGCCGTGTCGGGGTCGATGAACTCGTCGCTACGCGGCTCCCAAGAGATGTCACTGGAGACGCCGTAGACGCTGAACTGCTGGTGCAGGAACACCCACGGCGCGAGGTCGTGGGCGAGCTGGTTCGCCTCTTGGAGGGTCTCGACGCGCTCGTCGGGGTCCTCCGTGTTCTCCGCGTCGGCGAGCAGTTGGTCGAGCTCCTCGTTTTCGAGGATCGTGAGCGCGCCGTCCGTGGTCATGAGCGGGGTGATCGTCTGACTCCCGTCGAACTCGGCGTTCCCCCAGCCGAGGAGGTTGAAGTGCGGCTTGTCCTCGATGTTCCCCGTCGTGATGTCCTGGACGAGCGAGGAGAACTCCCGCTGTTCGAGCTCGCAGGAGACGTTCGACAGCGAGTCGATCTGGTTCGCCGCCGCCTGCGCGATCTCGACGTCGCCGAGGTAGCGCCCGATCGGCGTCTGGAGCGTGATCTCGGCGCCGGCGTGGCCGGACTCCTCGACGAGCCGCTCCGCCTCTTCTGGGTCGTACGGGTACGGCTCGATGTCGGGGTTGTGGCCGACGTGCCCTTCGAGGGTCGGCTGGCCGGTGATCGAGCCGAACCCGTTGAGGACGTTCTCGACGATGCTCTCGACGTCGACGGCGTGGTTCATCGCCTGCCGGAACTGCTGGCTGGAGAACGGCTCGACGTCGTAGCGCATCTGCAGGAAGATGATCCGGGCGCTGGGCACCGAGTTGATTCCGGCGACGTCGGAGCTCTCGACGCGCGAGACCTCCTGCGGCGGCACGTTCGTCACGATGTCCGTCTCCTCGGCGAGGAGGCGGTTCACGCGCGTGCTCGACTCGCTCGACGCGCTCATCGTGAGGCCGTCGACCGGGTTGTCGTCGCCCCAGTAGTCGTCGTACGCCTCGTAGGCGACCTCGTTGCCGGAGTCGTATTCGGTGACGACGAACGGGCCGGTGCCGTTCGCGTTTCGGTTGATGTAGTTGCTGTCGTTCTCCTCGATCCACGACCGCTGGACGACCTCGCAGTTGGTCGCGAACAGCTGGAAGGCGATGGGGTTGAACCCCTCGAAGCTCACGGTCACCTCGCCGTCGCCGGCGACGACCTCGCTGACGGAGCCGAGGTCGTTCTTCTGCGGGCTGGCGATACCCACGTCGTCGAAGACGATCCGGCGGATGCTGAACGCCGCGTCCTCCGCGGTCAGCGAGTCGCCGTTGTGGAACGTCACTCCGTCGCGGAGGGTGAACCGGACGCTGCCGTCTTCCGTGCGTTCCCAGTCGTTGGCGAGGCCGGCGATGATGCCGCCCTGCTTGTCGCGGTCGAGCAGGCCCTCGTACGCCTGCCCGACGATGATCTCCGTGTTCGTCTCCGCGTGGTCCTGCGGGTCGAGCCCGGAGTCCATCTGGCCCATGGTGACGCCGATATCGAAGGCGTCGTCGCCGCCGGAGCCGTCACTCCCGTCGGACCCGTCACTCCCGTCGGACCCGTCACTCCCGTCGGACCCGTCACTCCCGTCGGACCCGTCGCCGCCGTCGTTACCGGAACAGCCGGCGAGGCCGATCGCGGCCGCGGTGCCGGCGTACGTGAGCATCGTCCGCCTGTTGATGTGATCGTCGTTGTCGGAACGCATAGGCTACCCCATACGAGGAAACGTTATGAACCTAACGACGCGAACAGGCCTCTCGGCCCTCACGGATCGCGATTTCTGTCACGACGACTGGACAAGTATTTACGAGCCCGGCGGATTCACGGAGACATGCGACGGACCGACCCGGGCGAGCGCTGGGGTGACGTGGTCGCCGACAGCGACTCGACCGCGGCGGAGTACCGTGATCGGGGCTGGACGACGGTCGCCGCCCACCCCGGCGACGTGAACCCGATCCCCGACGCGCCGCGGGTCGACGTGTTGCTGCCCGGCCCCGAGTTCGAGGAGGCGTCGACGGTCGTCGGCGACGCGGAGATCGACGGGGTCCGGGTGTACGCCGCCGCGGCGGAGGGCGTCGAGTACCGCCTCGTCGTCGCGGCGGACGGGGACGCCGAGATCGCCGTCTGCGTGCCGACGTACCTCGGAACCGACGAGCTGGACGCACTCCGGGCGGGCGCCGACGCGGCCGGCGCGCTCACGGTCCGGCTTCGCCCCCTCGACGACCGGGACGTCGTCGAGATCGACGTGACCGACCCGACGGTCTTCTTCGACGCGACGGCGGACGCCTGAGGTCGCCCGGCGCGACGCGGCAGCCGGCGCCCGAATCGGCGTCCCGGCCGCCCCACCGCAGCCGTGACAACCACGCACATGCGTATTTCTGCCGCAATACACTTCGACGTATTCATAATTGTGCGATCACGATCATCTGCATGAACCGAGCAGAGAAGGCGGCCCTCCAGCTGCAGGCGGTCGCCGTGTTGCGGATGTTAAAAGAGACGCGGACGTACGAAGAGCTCTCCGAGGTGACCGGGCTCCCCTCCGGCGACCTGAACCGGTACGTGAACGGCCACGTGCTGCCCGGCGCCGACCGGGCGAGCGAGGTCGTCGAGGCGATCGGGCGAGAGGCGCTCGCCGACGAGCTGGTCGCTCGCGTCGAGTTCGACGAGGAAGGGTACGTCGACAACTCCGGGGTGGTCTTCGACCAGTCGTTCCTCGACCTCGTCGCGCCCGTCGCGGCGGAGACGTTCGAGTTCGAATCGCCCGACGTCGTCCTCACCGCCGCCACCGACGGGATCACCCTCGGCGCGGCGATGGCCTCCTTTTTCAACGCGCGCCTCGCGTACGCCAAGAAGTCGAAGGAGACCGCGGTCGAGGAGTTCATCGAGTCGCGCCAGCGGCTCGCCTCCGGGATCGAGCTCACCTACTACCTCCCCGCGAGCGCGATCGACGCCGGCGACACCGTCCTCGTCGTCGACGACCTGATCCGGTCGGGCGAGACCCAAGAGCTGCTCCTCGATATCGCTCTTCAGGCCGACGCCGACGTCACCGGCGTCTTCACCCTCATCGCCGTCGGCGACGAGGGGATGGCTCGTGCGCGAGACATCACGGACGCGCCGGTCGGCGCGCTGACGACGTTCGAGTAGCCCCCCACACGAACTGCAGACGCTCGAGAGAGTACGCACGTTTACGCATTTTCTTTAGATTATTGACGCCCGAATCGGTGTAACAATACACGGACTTGGATATCGATCGCGCTTATTCAGCAAGGCTTATCACCCGATCCCGAGGAATTCACACCTGTTCAATGGGGCTTACAGACACGCTGGCTGCCCGGTTCGACGTGGAGGCGCACGACTCCGACGTCCGTACGGAGCTGATCGCGGGGCTCACCACCTTCCTCGCGATGTCGTACATCATCGTCGTGAACCCGTTCATCCTCGCTGAGGCGATCCAGATCCCCGGCTACGAGTTCTTCGAGGTGGTCCAGATGATCGCCATCGCGACGATCCTCTCGTCCGCGCTCGCGACGCTCGTGATGGCGCTGTACGCCAACCGGCCGTTCGGGCTCGCGCCCGGACTGGGGCTCAACGCCTTCTTCGCGTTCACCGTCGTGCTCGGGCTCGGGGTCCCGTGGGAGACGGCCCTCGCCGCGGTGTTCGTCGAAGGGGTCCTGTTCATGCTGCTCACCGCGGTCGGCGCGCGGGAGTACGTCATCCGGCTGTTTCCCGAGCCGGTGAAGCGCTCGGTCGGCGCCGGTATCGGCCTCTTCCTCCTGTTCATCGGCTTCCAGGAGCTCCAGATCGTCGTCCCCGACGACGCGACGCTCGTCACGCTCGGCGGGATCTTCGGGAACCCGTGGGCGGTCCTCGGACTGCTCGGGCTCGCGTTCACCTTCGGCCTCTGGGCGCGCGGAGTGACGGGCTCGATCGTGATCGGCATCCTGACGACCTCCGTCGTCGGCTGGGGGCTCACCTTCGCCGGCGTCTTCGAACGCGGAACGATCACGCCGGAGACGCTCCCGAGCGCGCAGTACGACATCTCGCCGCTCGCGGGAGCGTTCGTCGACGGGCTGGGACAGATCGAGCCGCTCACCTTCGTCTTGGTCGTGTTTACCTTCTTTTTCGTCGACTTCTTCGACACCGCCGGGACGCTCATCGGTGTCTCGCAGTTCGGCGACTTCCTCGACGAGGACGGCGACCTCCCCGACATGGACAAGCCGCTGATGGCCGACGCGGTGGGGACGACCGCCGGCGCGATGCTCGGCACCTCCACGGTGACGACGTACATCGAGTCGTCGACGGGGGTCGAGGAGGGCGGCCGGACCGGCCTGACCGCGCTGGTCGTCGCGCTGCTGTTCCTCGGGTCGCTCGCGGTGATTCCCGTGGTCGCCGCCATCCCCGAGTACGCCTCCTTCATCGCACTCATCGTCGTCGGCGTGATGATGCTCCAAGGCCTCGTCGAGGTCGACTGGTCGGACCCGGCGTGGGCGGTCTCCGCGGGGCTCACGGTCACCGTGATGCCGTTCGCCTACTCGATCGCCGACGGGCTGGCCGCCGGCATTGTCGCCTACCCGCTGATCAAGGTCGCCGTCGGCGAGTACGACGAGGTCGCGCTCGGCCAGTACGCCATCGCGGCGCTGCTCGCGGCCTACTACGTGCTGCAGACGCGCGGCGTCATCCTCTGAGGCGCGTCGACCGCACGCGTCTGTTACGGATTCCGAGACGCCGCCCGTGCACGCCGCGCGCACCGTCCGCCGTACTTCTTTACGCGTCTACGCCTAAGGGAGGGTGATGACGGACCTGACGCTCTACGAACTGGAGGGCTGCCCGTACTGCGCGAAAGTGAGGACCAAGCTCGCCGAGCTCGACCTCGAGTACGAGTCGGTACTGGTACCGCGCTCGCACGGCGAGCGCACCGAAGTCGAGGCGGTCAGCGGCCAGACCGGCGTGCCCGTCCTCGTCGACGAGGCCAACGGGATCGAGGGGATGTCCGAGAGCGACGACATCGTCGAGTACCTCGACGAGACGTACGGTAACGCGAGCTGAGCCGGGAACGACGGGACGGTGTCGGTCGGCGTCGGTCGGCTCTCAGACGGCGTCCCGCGGTCCCGAGAGCGAGGCTATTTATCCGGCGGTCGCCACGTGTCCAGCGTGCGACTCGTCCACCGCAGTGAGAGCCTCGAAGACGGTTCCGGGGCCAGCGACGACACCGAGGCGGCCGCCGACGCCGACCGCGAGCCGACCGTCCTCGCCGACGACGTCGACGTCGCGCGGTCGACGCTCGAACAGGGCCGCGGCCTGATGTTCAGACGATCCGTCCCCGACGGCTACGCGCTCGTGTTCCCGTTCGACGGAGCCGACACGCAGTGGCTTCACATGCTGTTCGTCCCGTTCGCGATCGACGCGCTGTGGCTCGTCGACGGCGAGGTACAGAAGCGGAAGCGGCTCGCCCCGTTCGTCGGGTTGGGCCGCGGGCGGGCCGACACGGTCGTTGAACTTCCCGCCGGCGCCGCTGACGGGGTCGCCGTCGGCGACGAGGTCCGACTCGTCGAGTGATCGGAGCCACGACCCGAAACGGGTCGAATCCTACTCCTCGTCCGGCGTGCGGAGCTCCATCTCGATCCGCGTGCCGCCGGTCGACGCGGAGCTGATGTCGAAGCTGCCGCCGCCGGCGGTGACGATCCAGTTGACGTACCACAGCCCCAGCCCGCTCGCGTGCTCCAGCGGCGTCTCCTCGCCGGTGAGCACCGCGCGCTCGGCGGGCGGGATCCCCGGCCCGTCGTCGGCGACGACGAGCGACGTCCACGACTCGCTAGGGAGCTCGACGGCCGTGACGGTCACCGAGGGGCGGTCCGCGTCGCTGTGCCGGATCGCGTTGTCGACGAGTTCCGCGATCGCCTCGGCGAGGTAGCCCACCGCCGACACCGTGACCCCCGCCGGGACATCGACCTCGATGTCGGCGCGCTCGCGGAACTCCGACGGGAGCATCATCAGTGCCTCCTCGACCGCGTCCGCGAGGTCCGTCGGCCGTGGCGACGGTCGGTCGGCGAGCACCCGCTCGACCTGTCGAGAGATCTCGCCGACGCGCAACAGCCGCTCGGCGGTGTCGAGGACGCGCTCCAGTTCGACGGCCAGCTCCGGACTCTCGACTTGGCCGATCGCTCGCTTCGTGAATCCCGTGATGACGTTGAGGTCGTTCCGGAAGTTGTGCCGGAGCACTCGGGTCAACACGGCGAGCCGCTCCTCCCGGAGCGACGCCTCGGTGACGTCCTCGCCGATTCCGACCGCGCCGGCGACCTCGTCGCCGTCGGTGACCGGAGTGAGCGAGAGCCGATACGGGACGCGCTCGCCCGAGCGGGTGACGAGCGTCGCCTCGCACTCGGCGCTCGTCGCCTCCCCGTAGACCGACTGGAGCGCGTCGGAGACGGCGTCGCGGCTCTCGTCGCCGAACAGCGACGTCAGCGCGGTACCGGACAGCTCCTCGTCCTCGTAGCCGGCGTCCGTGGCCAGCCGGTCGTTCCACCGCGAGAGGGTGCCGCGCGCGGAACACTGGAACAGCGCGGCGGGGACCGTCGCGGCGACCGCGTCGGTGACGCGGAGCTGCGACCGGAGCCGCTCCTCGGCGGTGGCCCTGTCGGTGACGTCGGTCAGGCCGACGATCAGCCACTCGCGGTCGGCGACCGTCGCCGCGCGGACGGAGAGTTCAAGGCGCCGCACCGGGGCGTCGGAGACGGTCCACTCGAAGGAGGTGACGCCGTCGGCGTCGCGTGCGGCGTCGACGGCCGCGCCGATCTGGTCCCCGTCGACCGTCGTCTCCGTCTCACCGATATCGTCGATCCCTATCAGCGTCAGCGTGCCGCGGTCGCGGTCGAGCAGATCGGCCGCCGGAGCGTTGGCCGCGCAGATCGCGGTGCTCTCAGAGTCGCACGCGAGCGTCGGCGTCGGGATCGCGTCGACGAACGACCGGAGAACGCGCGGGACCGCGTCGCCACCCGATACGCTCAGGGGCTCCTCATCGGCCGGGCCCTCTTCGTGTCCAGTCGAGGAGCCGCCGACCCGATCCAAGTCTCCTTCGCGGTCGCGACCCATACGTAAGCACGTTGACGGGTGCGACGTTTATGTGTCTGTGGGTCAAGACGTTGCGTGAGCGGTCGCCTCAGTCCGCCTTCGCCTGCCAGTCGCGGACGGTGTCGGCGCCGACGCCGTCGACGTCGGCGGCCAGCTCGTCCGGGTCCGCGGACTTGAGGTCGTCGACGCCGGCGACGCCGGCGTCCTGCAGCTTCTCTGCTGTCTTCTCGCCGACCCCCTCGATCGTCTGGAGCTCGGAACCCTCCTGCCGGGCGGTGAACTCCCGGTAGTTGCAGATCGGACAGCCGAGCTCCCACGGCTCGTCGCCGGAGTGGACGCGGAGGTGCGGCAGGCCGTGCTCCTCGCACGTCTCGTCGGTGACCTCGATCTCGCCGCGGCGGGGGAGCGGCAGCGAATAGTCGCAGTCGGGGTAGCGCGTGCAGCCGACGAGCCGGGAACCGGAGCGGAGCCGTTTGATCGCGAGCTCGCCGCCGTGTTCCGTACCGCACTCGGGACAGACGCCGATCACTTCGTCCTCCTGTTCGTCCGCCTCGTCGGCCTTACACTGCGGACAGCCGTGGACGAACGTCTTCCGGCCGGCGAGCATCTTCACCTGGCGCAGGTCGTGCTCCTCGCAGGTCTCGTCGAGGATGAGCGGCTTCCCGGTCGAGGGGAGCGGCAGGGTGTACTCGCAGTCGGGGTAGCCGTCGCAGCCCACGAAGTACGACCCCTGTCGCGACTTCCGGACGAGGAGGTCGTCGCCGCACTCCGGACACGGGCCGAGCGTCTTGTCCGCCTTCAGCGACTTCTGGAGGTGGTCGCCGACGGCCTCGCGCGACTCGGTGAGGTCGTCGAACACGCGGTCGAGCAGCTCGCGGGACGCCTCGGTCACCTCGTCGTACCCCTTCTCGCCGGCCGCGATCGCCTGCATATCGCGTTCGAGTTGGGCGGTCATCTCCTCGCTGACGATGTGCTCCGCGAACTCCTCGGCGGCCTCGACGACCGCCTCCGCCAGCCGGGTCGGCCGCGGCGGATCGCTCTCGATGTAGTTGCGGTCGTACAGCTTCTCGAGGGTGCGGTGGCGGGTCGCCTTCGTGCCGACGCCGCGCTTCTCCATCTCCTCGATGAGCCGGGACTGGCCGTACCGACGGGGCGGCTGGGTCTCCTTCGCGTCCGTGCGCCGGTCGTCGAGCGCGAGCGTCTCGCCGACCTCGACGTCCGGGACGATCCGCTCGTCGCTGGAGCGGTAGGGGTAGACGTCGTGGTAGCCGGCCTCCAGCAGGCGCTTGCCGTTCGCCTTCAGCCGGAGCCCGCCGTCGGCGACGAGGTCGGCTGGACCGTCGGCGTCCGCCGGGTCTCGGAGGGCCGCCAGCCCGTCCGCGCCCTCGCCGATCGCGGTCGCCTCGCCGTTCGCGAGCGCGACGACCCGGAGCCGCTCCCACGTCGCGGGCTCGGCGCAGGTCGCGAGGAAGCGCCGGACGATCAGCTCGTACACCTCCCACTCGTCCTCCGAGAGGTCCGAGGCGGCGGGGAGCTCCCCGGTCGGGTGAATCGGCGGGTGGTCGGTCGTCTCCTCGTCGCCTTCGGTGGGCTCGATCTCGTCTTGATCGAGGAGGCTCTTCGCGTCCGTCCCGAACGTCGAAGCGGCCGAGAGCTCCTCGATCAGCTCGCGGGGGTCCAGGTCCTCGGGGTACACCGTGTTGTCCGTCCGGGGGTACGTGACGTAGCCGGCGGTGTACAGGTCCTCCGCCAGCGACATCGCGCGCTGGGCGGAGTAGCCGAGCGAGCCCGCCGCGCGGATGAACGCCGTGGTGTTGAACGGGGTCGGCGGCTCGTCGGTGCGGGTGCGGCGGCGCACGTCGTCGACGACCGCCTCCTCGGCCGCGTCGAGCGCTTCCGTGAGCACCTCGGCGACGTCGCCGTCCCAGACGCGCTCGGCCTCGTTACCCTCGTTGTTCAGGTAGAAGTAACGCGACTCGAAGGGGTCGCCGCCCGACTTCGTCAGGTTCCCGTACAGCTCCCAGTAGGACTCGGGGTCGAACGCCTGGATCTCGCGCTCGCGGTCGACGATCAGCTTGAGCGTCGGGCCCTGCACCCGGCCGACGGAGATGAAGTCGTCGCCGAGCTGGCGGGCGGACAAAGAGAGAAAGCGGGTGAGCGCCGCCCCCCACGTCAGGTCGATCACCTGTCGGGCCTCCCCGGCGGCCGCCAGATCGAAGTCGAGCTCGTCGGGGTTCGCGAACGCCTCGGTCACCTCGTTGTCGGTGATAGAGGAGAACCGGACGCGCTCGATCGGGGCGTCGTCGTTCACCTCGCGGACCAGCTCGTACGCCTCCTTGCCGATCAGCTCGCCCTCGCGGTCGTAGTCGGTCGCGATGACGACCCGGGAGGCGTTGCGAGCGAGTTTGCGCAGGGCCGCGACGATCCCCGCTTGGGTGGGTTCTTTGGTGACCGGCGCGTCGATCAGTTCGACCGGTTCCACGTCGCGCCAGTCGTTGTACTCGGCCGGGAAATCGACCCCGACGACGTGGCCAGAGAGACCGATACAGCGCTTGCCGCCCCACTTGTACACGTTGACGTCGTTCTGCCGCTCCGTCGTCGCGGACTCGCCGCTCAGGATATCGGCGATACGGCGCGCCGCGTTGTCCTTCTCCGTGATTATCAGCTCGGGGCCGCGACTCATTGCTCAGGGATACGCCGCTCCCCCGTCTAAAGGTTTCGTGACGCACCCTAAGATCGCCCGCGCGCGCTGTATTTGCCGGGCGTCAAGGCGCCCATTCGCGTCGGTCGTCGAGGCGCGCCGGTCGTCCAGGACGCCCTACTCCTCACCTTCCCCGTCCGGCTCGGTCGGCACACCGGCGAGGTTCCCCTCGTCGTCGAACAGCTTGGCACGCAGGAACCGCGTCCGGTAGCGGTTCGCGCCCTCCTTCGTGTCGGCCTCGCGGATATCGTCGATCCGACCGTCGGCGACCGCGTCGATGATCGCCTCGACCTGCTCCTTCTCGCTCGGCGTCAGCTCGAACTCGTAGGTCCGAGGCTGCTCGCTTTCAAGTTTGGTCCACTTGCGCGCGGCGCTCACGACGACCGAGCAGGGCTCGCGGCAGGGGAAGACGCCCTCGCCGCCGTCGACGTCGAGCTCCGTCTCGTCGTCGTACTCCCACTCGCGGCGCTTCAGGCACTGCGAGTCGTCACAGCACGCCTCCGCGACCCAGTTGACGTGCTCGTGGCCCTCGCCGCGGTCCCACGTCTTCACGACGCCGTAGATGCCGGACTGCCGCGCCATCGTCTCGCGCCAGTTGGTGACGTCGAGCTCGCCCTCCCGCTCGCGGTGCCAGTTGGCGACCGTCGCCGGGTAGATCGTCTCGACCGCCTCGTACGCGTCTCGCGGGCCGAGGTCCGGGAACACCCACCCGCCCGCGAGCGACGGCGCGGTCTTGAGGGGGCGGTAGCGCCCCTTCTCGTCGAGCGTCACCAGATCGCGGGCGTCGAGGGGGTCGTCGTACGCGTTGAGTTCGTCGACCGGAACCCCCGCGTCGTCGGCGTGGCGCACGTCGTACCGGCGCTCCCCCCGGTCGGTGATCGTGGCCGTAATCCGCAGTTCGCCCCACGCGCGCTCGATCCCTTCCGCGAGCGCGGCGTATCGGGCGTCGACGGTTTCGCCGTCGGCGTCCTCGATCCAGCGCAGGAACGCCCGGCGGGGACCGAACTCGCCGACGACGTGCTCGAAGACGTACCAGTCCGTGACCGCGGGGGCGTGCTCGGTGAGCGCCGCGTGGAGCCCGCGCTCGCTCAGTTCCGTCAGCGGGCCGTTGCCGGCAGTTTCAAGCCGATACACGGCTTCGCCGGCAGTCGTGTCGTCCCCGTCGGTCTCAACGACGACTGCGAACCCCTCGAACCGGAGCGGGTCGTCGTCCGACCGGTCGGCGAGCGCGTCGAGGACCGCGTCGAAGGCGTCGCTCGGGAGGTCGATTTCGGGGATTTCGGGGCCGTCGGAGTCGCCGGCGTCGGTCGCGGCGCCTTCGTCCGCGGCCGCGTCAGAGGTGGAGTCCGCCACGGTCAGTCCCCCGTGGCGACGCGAGTGGTCTCGCGCACGTCGTCGAGCGCGCCCCCGAGGTCGGCGCCGGCGTCGGCCGCGCGCTCCAAGATGACGTCGGCCATCAGGGGCTCGGTGCCCACGGCGCCGGCGTACCAGATCCGGGTGCCGTCGACCTCTGCCGGCACGTCGTACCCCTCCGTGTGGTCCTCACAGATCCCCACGTCCTCCGGGATGTCCTCTTGGGTGTGGTAGCCGTCGGCGATAAAGAGCGGGACGAGGACGACGTCGTCGCTCTCGAAGAACTCGGGGAGGTCGTCGACCTCGGGGTCCTCGTCCATGTAGAGCGTCTTCACCTCGTCGAAGCGGTCGCGCTCGGCGATCCGGTCGGCGTGGTACGCGACCGCCTTCGCGGAGTTCTCGTTGCGCTCGGTGCCGTGGCCGACGACGGCGAGGCCGAAGTCGTCGCCCACGTCGGGGTCGCCGGTGATCGACTCCGCGCGCCGGACGATCACGTCGGTCATCGCGCGGTGGGTCCCCACCGGGCCGCAGTAGTGGACCTCCCGGTCGATGTCCTCGGCGACGAGCGTTGCCTGGTCGGCCGAGAGGCCGTCCGAATCCCACTCGGCGACGTCCCAGCCGTCGAGCCGGAGCTCGCGAGGGATCACCTGCTCGGTGAAGTACCCCTCCGAGACGAACAGCGGGACGACGTAGATCTCGTCGCCTTCGACGGTGCGGAGCACCTCCCGGAAGTGCGGTTCCTCCTTCCAGAAGCCGGTCTTCACCTCGTCGAACGCGCCGGTCGCGCGGATGGTGTCCGCGTGGTCGTACGTCGGCGCGCTCGACTCCGGATTGAGGTGCGAGCCGTGTGCGACGATGACGAGCGACTGCATACCCGTGCTGGGGGCGCGCCGCTCTTAGGGACTTCGGAGAGCGCGGGTTCGCGGGAAAGATAAATCGTCCCTCTCCGACCACCGACCGAAACCGCCATCTCGCCCCACGCCGCACGTACTGCCATGTCGCTGGCAGCCGACACCCGCGAAGCGGCCCGCGCCCGTCCGTTCGTCCTCGACGCGCTCCGCGCCGGCGTGTTGAACCACAGCGCCGCCGCCGCGTGGCTCGCCGAGGAGGCCGACCTCGGCGGCGGCGCCGGCGGAGAGCCCGACGCCGACGCCGACGCGATCGCGACCGCGCTCCGCCGGTTCCGCGAGGAGCTCCCCGCGTACGAGACCGCCGAGCGCGCCGCGAGCGTGTCGATGCGAAGCGGAGTCGGAGTGATCGGAGACGCAGACGACGTCGAGCCCGGCGACCCCCTCCTCCGCGTCGGCGGCGCGGCGGTCGCCCCCGAGGGACGCGACACGGCCATCGTCGCGACCGGCGACGTCGACGCCGGGGCGCTCGCGGACATCCAACGCCGCCACGGTGTTGTGGGGGTT
>NZ_JARANT010000049.1 GCF_029889805.1 Halorubrum sp. Boch-26
GGCGGGAGCCCCTCGGCGAGGTCGGCCGGCTCGTCGATCGCGACCGTCTCCGGGTCGATAGCGTGGTCGTCAGCGAACGTCGCCGTCGCGGCCAGATCGCGCTGGAGCGACTCCATCTCGGCCCGCGAGAGCGCGGGGTCGGGAAGGAACTCCGGGTGCGCGACGGCGTCGGGGTTGCGGGGCGGCGAGCGCGCCGGCGACGGGTTCGGCACCGGCGAATCCGACGGCCGCATTTAAAATCGTCCGCCGGGACCGCCGGGGCCGCCCGGTCCCCCTGGGCCGCCCGGACCGCGGACGCCGCCCATGTTCATCCCGCCGGGACCGCGGGCGGACCGCGCGAGGCTCTCGTTGCGCTTCCCGAACGCGAGCCCGATCGCGAAGCCGATCAGGTGCGCGAGGTGCGCGATGCCGCCGACGCCGCCCGTGCCGCTCTGGATCACGAGCACCGCCGAAATGAGCGCGATCCCCCACGTCAGGTACTTGATCTTCATCGGAATCACGAAGAACAGCAGCACCTGCATGTTCGGGCGCCACACGGTGAGGACGCCGAGAATCGCGAAGCCGGCGCCGCTGGCCCCGACCACGCCGGTCGTCGGCGCGCCCGTCGCGATCGCGAACAGCACGTGGCCGAGGCCGGCGAGGATCCCCGCCCCGAAGAAGAACCCGACGAAGCGGCGCGATCCGACCGCGCGCTCGACGAGCGGGCCGAAGAACAGGATCACGATGCTGTTGCCGATGATGTGGAACAGCTGGAGCCGGGAGTGCGAGAGCACGGACGTCACCCACGTCCAGACGCGACCGATCGCGTCCGACCGGAGGACGAAGATCTGGCTGTGGACGGCGTCGCCGAGGGTGAGCGTCACGACCCACTGCGCGAGGAAGGTGATCCACATCGCCGCCAGCAGGGCGTACGTCGCGTTCCCGCGGAAATAACTCACGATCCCGCCGGTGCTCGTCTCCCGGTCGATCCGTCGCTTGACGCGGTCCGTGACGCCCGCTGACGCGCCGCCGGATCCGTCTGACCCGCCGGGGTCGACGCTCTCGTCGAAGCCGCTGTCGAACACGCCGCCCGGGTCGTTCCACTCGGAGAGCCCCGGACAGTTGTGGTTCTCCGGCAGGCGGTGGTCGGCGCAGAACGTCTGGCCGCACCGCTTACACTGGTACGGGAGGTTCTCGTACTCCCCGCACACGTCGCACGTCGCCATTACCTGCCCTTACGGGGGCGCTCGTAAAGCGGTTTGGCTCTCTACGTGGTGTGCGGAGACGCGATCCGTGATACCGGCAGTGATTTATATGCAGATTCGCGTGTCGCGGCGGTGAACACCGCCAAAGCCCCAGCCGCTCAGCGATACGTGCACTCGGTGGCGAACACCGCCAAAGCCCCAGCCGCGAGGACGGCGCACGCTCGCTGCGCGCTTCAGTCGCTCACTGCGTTCGCTCCTTCCAGTGCTTGCGTCGCCTCCGCCGTCCTCGCGGTTGCCCCTTTGAGTCCCGCCCCGACCGCACAGCACCGCACCTCTCACCTCCCCAGCCTCGTCGGTCGCCCATCGCTTCGCTCGGGCGACCGACTCCCTCGCGCGTGCGACTCGCGCCCGTTGGGCGCTCGCCGGCACGCGCCACCGCAGTTTGGCTTAGAAGCGGTCGATGCTGCCTCTCCGCATTTATAAGTGAGCTACCCGTCCACGTCGTCGCCGCGCAGCCCGTCGACGAGGTCTCTAAGCGTCGCGAGCGGGTACTGGCCGGGGGCGGTCGCGTTCGCGGGGTCGATCGGCGCGTATCCGATTTTCGAGCCGTAGACCGGGGTGACGGCGCGGGTGTGGCGACCGGGATCCCCCATGCACATCGTCGCGACGCGGTGGCCGGCCGCGGTCGCCTCGTGGGTCGCCTCGATCATCGCGAGCGCGTCGTCGGGGGCGGTCGCGGTCGTCGCGAGCTTCCCCACGTCGCCTTCGGCGGCCGCGTCGGCGAGCAGGTCGACGAGCGCGGCGGGCTCCGGGGTGGACTCGAAGTCGTGGACCGAGACGACCACGTTGACGCCCTCCTCGCGGGCCGTGTCGCGGAGGGCGGTCGCGTGCGACCGCTCGCCCTCGGGGGCGTTCCCGCGGAGGGCCGCGAGCTCGACGTCGACCGCGGCGACCGCGTCGTATCCGATCGCGGTCGAGAGCGCGTCGTATCGCCCCAGGTCGTCGGCCTCGCCGCCCTCCCACGACGCGCGGTTCGTGACGAGCAGCGGGAGCTCGCCGTCGTAGGCGTCGAGCTGGACGAGCGGGGCGTCCGCGAGGTCCATCCGGAACTCCACGGCGTCGGCGTGCTCGCGGGCGCGCGGCTCCTCCGAGAGGTCGGCCGTGCTCGCGGTCAGGACGAACTCCTCGAACATACGCGGCCCTTCCGCGGCCGGGGACTTAGCTGTGTGCGTCCGGCGGGGCGCGGAACCGACAGGCGTCAGGAAATCGTCGTCCGGTCGGGCCTAGGCGACGAGGCCGTCCTCGGCTTCGAGCAGCTCGTGGTACCGGTTCCGGATGGTGACCTCGCTGATGTCCGCGACCTCGCTGACGGCGGCCTGCGTCGTCTTCTCGTTGGTGAGGAGGGCGGCGGCGTAGACGGCGGCCGCGGCGAGGCCCACCGGCGACTTCCCGGAGTGGACGCCCTTCTCCTTGGCGTTGCGGAGGAGGCTCTTCGCGCGCATCTCGGACTCCTCGGAGAGCTCCAAGTCGGAGGCGAACCGGGGGACGTACTGCTCGGGGTCCGCCGGCTTCACTTCGAGCTTGAGCTCGCGGACGACGTAGCGGTACGTCCGGGCGATCTCGGCCTTCTCCACGCGGGAGACGTCGGCGATCTCGTCGAGCGAGCGGGGGACGCCGGCCATCCGGGCGGCGGCGTACACGCAGGAGGTGGAGACGCCCTCGATGGAGCGTCCCGGCAGGAGGTCCTCGTCGAGCGCGCGGCGGTAGATGACGGAGGCGGTCTCGCGGACGTTGTCAGGGAGACCCTGCGCGCTGGCCATGCGGTCGATCTCGCCGAGCGCCTGCTTCAGGTTGCGCTCCTTCGAGTCGCGGGTGCGGAACCGCTCGTTCCACTTGCGGAGCCGCTGCATCTTCTGGCGCTGGCGGGCGCCGAGCGACCGGCCGTACGCGTCCTTGTCGCGCCAGTCGATGTTCGTCGAGAGCCCCTTGTCGTGCATCGTGTTGGTCGTCGGGGCGCCGACGCGGCTCTTCTCGTCCTTCTCGCGGGAGTCGAACGCGCGCCACTCCGGGCCGCGGTCGACCGAGTCGGCCTCGACGACCAGCCCGCAGTCGGCGCAGACGCTCTCGCCGTGTTCCTCGTCGTTGATGACGTTCCCGTCGCACTCGGGACAGCTGAGCGTCTCGTCGGTCTGTTCCGATTCCTCCTCGTCCGTCTCCGTTCGGGAGCGACTCCCCCGCGTGTGTAATCGTTCACTCATGGCTAAACCCCCTCTCGGTAACTGAACACGGTCCGAGAGCGATCTTACCCGATAGACGGCGGAACCGAACTTAAAACGACCGGAACGTGTCGCCGGAAACCCGACGAAAGGACACGATCTATCACGTGTTTTCCGCGAGCGGCGTGATCGCCGAGACGAACCGCGCCGACCGAAACGTTTGGGTCGCCGCCGCCCCGAGCCGGGAGCGATGACCGCTCCCCGCGTCGTCTCGCTGGCTCCGAGCGCGACCGCGACCGTGACCGCCCTCGGCGCCGCCGAGGCCCTCGTCGGCGTCACCGGCCACTGTGACCCTCCCGCGAAGGCGGGATCGGCGCACGACAGAGAGTCCCCGCTCGCCGTCGGCGGCTGGCTGAACCCCGATCTCGACCGCGTCGCCGACCTCGACCCCGAGGTCGTCCTCACGAGCGACGGCCTCCAAGCCGACCTCGCCGACGAGTGCCGCGAGCGGGGGTTCGACGTCAGGCACCGGGAGCCGGCGACGCTCGACGAGGCGGTCGAGGGGTTCGCCGCCCGCGGCGCCGACGCGGGGGACTCCGAGGCCGGGAAGGAACTCGCTCGGGAGTCCCGAGAGCGACTCGATCGTGTCGCCGAGGCGGTCGCTGACCGGCCGCGCCCGACGGCCTACTGCGAGGAGTGGTCGGACCCGCCGATGGCGGCCGGCAACTGGGTGCCCGACGCCGTGCGCGCCGCCGGCGGGCGCTACCCCTTCGTCGAGCCCGGCGAGCGCTCCCGCGAGGTCGACCCCGCGAGCGTCGAGGCGGCCGACCCCGACCACCTCGTCGTCCACGTCTGCGGCCGCGGCGACCGGATCGACCCCGCGACCGTCGCCGAGCGCGACTGGGCCGTCGACGCGCCGGTCCACGTGATCGACGACTCCCTCTTAAATCAGCCGAGCCCCGCGCTGGTCGACGGCGTCGAGCGGCTGGCCGAGCTGTTCCACCCCGAGGCGTTCCCGGAGCCGCCCCCGTAGCCGGCCTCGAAGACGCCCCGTAGCCGCTTCCGTGCTCGCTTCCGGGACCGACCCGACGCCTATTCGTGCCCCGTCGCCCAAGCCCCGGTATGCGAGTCGGCGTCGGCAGCGGCAACCCGGTGAAGCGGCGCGCGGTCGAACGGGTCCTCGAATCGTCGCGAGGGGTCGACCTCGTCGGCGAACTCGACGGGGATCCGACGACCGTCGCGATCGAGTCGGTCCCCGTCCCGTCGAGAGTGAGCGAGCAGCCGACGGGCCACGCCGAGACGGTCGCCGGCGCGGAGAACCGCGCCGAGGCGGTCCTCGAAGCCGGCGAATACGACCTCGCGGTCGGGATCGAGGGCGGTGTCGCGGGATTCGACGGCGCCGACGGGTGCTTCCTCATCATGTGGGCAGTGGTCTCGGACGGGTCGCGCACCGGTCGGGGAGCCGGCCCGAGCCTCGAGCTTCCGACGGATGTCGCAGCGCGGATCACCGGCGGCGCGGAGCTCGGTCCCGTGATGGACGGCGTACTCGACACGACGGGAGTCGCGAGACGCGGCGGCGCCGCGGGCGCGCTCACGGCCGGCCGCGTGGACCGCGCCGACGCGCTGGCGACGGCGGTGGCGGGGGCGCTCGGCCCGTTCGTCTCCGACTTGTACTGAGCCGACGGCCGGCGGCCGGCGACGCGCTCCGGGACGGCGCTCGCCGAGCACGACCGGGTCACCGGCGGTTCGGTGATCGTACCGAAAGCGGGGATCGGTCCGGCGTCCGGCGGGGGGTCCCGCCGTGAAAACCGCCCGACAGCGGCGTGTTAATCTGGTCTACCAACCCGCTTATGCACGGACGGCGTCTGTCTCCGATATGAGCACGGTCCAACCGGACGCGGCCGCAGTCGAACCCGCCGGCCTCTCCGCGAAGCAGGCGCAGATCCTGCGCTACCTGCGCGAGAACGCCGGCGACCGGACGTACTTCAAATCGCGACTCATCGCCGACGACCTCGACCTCTCCGCGAAGGAAGTCGGCGCGAACATGAGCGCCGTCGCCGACGCGGCGTCGGCAATCGACGTCGAAAAGTGGGGGTACTCCTCCGGCACGACGTGGATGATCACGGAGTAGCCGGCGGAAGCCCGTCGCCGACGGCGTCGGCTTAGGGGTCGTAGGCGACGAGTTCGGCCGCGTCGTCGGCGAACGCGACGGCGTCGGCGTCGAACGAGTCGGCGTACCGGACCACGAGCGTGAGCAGCCGCTCCGGCTCGGTCAGCGCGTAGCCGTCGGTTCGGTCGAGCAGGCCGGCGTCGTCGAGCGCGGCGGCCGCGGCGCTGATCGTCGGCCGCGAGACGCCCAGTGCGGTCGCGAGCTCCGCCCCCGTCGCGTCCGGGTCGCGCAACAGCGCGAGCATCATCCCGCGGGGCGTGTCCCGGCGGAGGTACCCGAGCGCGCGCTTGTCGAGGTCGTCGAACCGGTCCGCCGGAAAGTAGCGGCGGTAGTCGGCGTCCTTCGTCGACTCGATCTCGCTCGCCTCCTCCAGCTTCCGGAGGTGGTACTGCGCCTCGCCGGTCCCGAGTCGGAGGTCGTCGCGGAGCTTCGAGAAGTGAGCGCCGGGGGTCGTCGGCACGTACCCGCGGATCGCCTCGCGGGTCTCGTTGGCGTCGTCCCCCTCGCTCGCGCTCGCGGTGCCGACGAACGGCGCGGCGGCTCCGATGGCGGCGAACCGCCGGAGCGTCTCGCGCTTCCGTCCGTCGAACTCATCAGTCACGCGAGAGGATAGTCGACGCCACGACAAAAGCACTTCGCTCGGGGTAGAATCGCCGGATCCGGTCGCGATACCGGTGGTACGAACGGGTCCGTCGCCGCCGAGTGCGGCCGGTCAGGTCTCGCGCTCGACCTCTTCGTCGACCGGCTCCTCGTCCATCTCCTGGATGACCTCGTCCGCGGACTTGATGTCCGCGCCGGCGCCGCCGGCCTTGACCGCCTCGGCCTCCTTCTCTAACTCCTCGACGTCCATCTCCGCGGACTCCTCGATCTGGCCGAGGATCTCGTCGATGTCGTCGAGCCCGAGCATCTTGCGGGTGTCGTCGTCGAACTCCTTGCCGTCGAGCCCCTCCATCTCCTGCACGTCGGAGCCGGAGAGGGCCTTGCCGTAGCGGCCGACGAGGCTGGTGAGCTCCTGCGGGAGCACGAACGTCGTGGACTCGCCTTTCCCGATCTCTTCGAGGGTCTCCATCCCGCGCTCGATGATGGCGCGCTCGCCCATCGATTCGGCGGACCGAGCCCGCAACACCGTCGAGATGGCGTCTCCCTGCGCTTCGAGGATCTGCGACTGCTTTTCACCCTGCGCGCGGATGATGTTCGACTGCTTGTCCCCCTCCGCCTGCTCGACCGCGGAGCGGCGTTCCCCCTGCGCTTCGAGGATCATCGCGCGGCGGCGGCGCTCCGCGGAGGTCTGTTGCTCCATCGCCTGCTGGACGTCCTTCGAGGGGTTGACCTCGCGGACCTCGACGCTCTCGACGCGGATCCCCCACTCGTCGGTCGGCTCGTCCAGCTCCTTCCGGATCTTCGCGTTTATCTCCTGCCGCTTGTTCAGCGTGTCGTCGAGCTCCATGTCGCCGAGGACCGCCCGGAGCGTGGTCTGCGCGAGGTTCGAAACCGCCTTCTTGTAGTCGTCCACTTCGAGGAACGCCTTCTTCGCGTCCATTACCTTGATGTAGACGACCGCGTCCGCCGTCACCGGCGAGTTGTCCCGCGTGATCGCCTCTTGACGAGGGACGTCGAGCGTCTGGGTCCGCATGTCGAACGGGTACGCCCGGGAGACGAACGGCGGGATGAGGTTGATACCCGGTTCCAGTAGCTTCCGGTACTCGCCGAACACCGTGAGCGTCTTCTTCTCGTAGGCGTCGACGATCTCGAACGACTGCCAGAGCGTGACGACCACCAGCAACAAGAAGAGCAGACCGACGCTCACCAGGCCGAAGCCGAAACCGAATTGGAGGGGAGTGGGATCCATACACCGGAGTTAGGCTATCGCGTTCTTAATACTTCGCCCGAATGACGGTTCGCGCCGTCGGTTTTCGACGGTGACGGTTTCTCGACCGCCGTCGCTCGTTACTCGGCGTCGTCCGCCTCAAACCGCTCTCCGACGGCGTCGAGCGTCGCCCGGACTTGCCGCTCGTTGAACCGCCGGACGAGCGGCTCGCCGAGAGCGGTCAGCGCGTTTTCCGGGAGGTCGTACTCCGCCGCGTACGTCAGTTCCGTCCCGTGGTTCGTCGGCTCGAAGGTCAGATCGATCGTCCCCGTCAGCCGGCCGCGGAGCTCGAAGGTCATCCGGTCGTTCGGCTCGTGGACCGTCTGAACGATCTCCCCGTCGATCCCGATCCCCGCCATCCGGTACGTGTACGCCAGCCGCTTCCCGCCGTTCGGGAGCCGCTCGACGTCCCTGACTCCTTCGAGACGAGGCGTGACGGCGGCGTGGTTGTGCGGGTCGTCGAGGAAGGCGAACACCGATTCGACGTCGGCGTCGACCTCGGCGGAGTCGCGTGCGGTGAACATGTTGTCAGCGTCAGTCCGTGATCGCCCGACACCTCAGTTCCGCGACCGCGGGTCGACGTACGCCTCCACCAGCTTGCGTTCGGCCGCTCGGAGGTGTTGGTGGAACGTCTGTCGGGTGATCCCCATCCGCTCGGCGATCTCGGAGCCGTCGACCGGGCGAGGCCACTCGAAGTAGCCGTTCAGCTCGGCCGTCTTCAGCGCCGACCGCTGGCGGTCGGTGAGCCGGTCGTCCACGGCCGCTGCGAACTCCGTCAGGCTCCGGTCCCGGCTCTCACGCTCGATGCGGGAGCGGAGCTCGACGCCGTCGTACTCCGCGCGAAACACGTCGAGAATCGCCCGCACGTCCTGCTCGGGCGGCGCCTCGATCGTCAGGCTCGCGCTCGCGGCGTCCGCGGTGGCCTCGACGACGACGCCGCCGAACTCCGCGAGCCGCGTCAGCGGCGGCGACTCGGTGGCGGTCACGGCGATGGTGATGTCGCCGTTCGTCTCCGACACCAACCGGACCGACTCGACGAACGGGAGCGCCTCGACGTCGCTCACGTCCTCCGTCGGGTCCGATACCTTGAGGTACAGCTCGCAGGCGTCGTCATCGAGGCGCGTGGTTCCGAGGTGTTCGATCTGTCCGCCGACCGCGTCGGCGACTCGGGAGAGCGAGAACGAGGGGTCTCCGATCGCGACCTGCAGCTCCACGACGCGGTCCGTCGTGAGGATGCGCGTCGTCTCCACGGAGTGGAGCCCGTTGGCGATCATCTTCCCGACGGACTCGCACACCTTCCGCTCGCGCCGGTCGAGAGCGTTCCCCTCGCTGCTGTAGATGCCGAGCAGGCCGTACCGCCGGTGGCCATAGGTGATCGGGACGACGAGGAGCCGCGGGGCGCCGACCGCGCTCGGGGAGAGCTGGCTGTCCGAGCCGTTCCCGGCCGCCCGCCCGTGGACCTCCTCGGTCTCGATCGCCTGCCGCACCTCGCGCGGCGTCTCCTTGAGGGCGAACGACGCCCCCGCCTTGACCGGGATCCCGCTCGCCGCGGTCACGTCCAACCGCCCAGTTGCCGACGAGACCTCGGCGATCCAGCCGCCCAAGTATCCCGGTTCGTCGACGATCTCCTCGCAGACGCGCTCGGCGATGGTCTCCGAGTCGCGGCTCTCGACGAGGATCCGGCTGATCTCACTGAGCAATCCGTTCACTCGACCGAGGACCCGGTCGAGCGCCTGCCGCTCCGTCGCGAGCTTCTCCGCGCGCTCCTCGGCGAGCTGCTCGGCGCGCTTGCGGTCGGTGACGTCGTTCTGGAACCCGACGTAGTGGGCCAACTCGTCGTCGTCGCCGTACACCGGGGCGACCGTCAGCTCGTTCCAGAAGGGCGTCCCGTCGCGGCGGTAGTTCCGGATCTCGACGGTCACCTGCTCCTCCTTGGAGATCGCCGCCGAGAGCCGATCGACCGTCTCGGGATCCGTCCCGGGTCCCTGCAAGAATCGTGGATTCCGGCCGAGAGCCTCCTCGACCGGGTATCCGGTGTGCTGCTCCCACGCATCGTTGGCGTACACGAGCGGATAGTCGGAGAGGTCGGGGTCGCTGAGGCTGACTCCGACGGGCGCCTCGCTCACGGCGCGGCTGACCTCCTCCGTGCTTGGTTCGTGTCCCGAAACGTCTTGTTTGGCTCCCGGCGCTCCCTCCGCGGAACAGACCGTCGAGACGTCAGTCACGAGGCGATCGATCGACGTGGATCCGTTCTTGTGGAGGAACTCGTCGACCCCGCTCTCGAAGGCGGCCTCGAAAACCTCCTCGTCTTCCACCGCCGAGAACATCACGACCGGAACCCGAGCGTCGGACTCCTCGATCGCCTCCGCCAGCGCGAGGCCGTCGTCCCCCGGCAGGGAGTACTCGCTCACGACACAGTCGTACTCGCCGGTCGTCACTTTCGCGACCGCGGACGTGGCGTTGTTGACCGTCGTCACGTCGAATCCGGCGGCGCTGAGTGCCGACACGATGCGGTCACTTCCCTCCTCCGGATGGACCAACAGCGCCCGAGAACCCGGCATGATGCTCCCTTGGTCGTCCGACGGATTAAGCGTTGATACCGGCGAACCTCTCTGGGAGTCGTGAAAGTCGACATAGTATGGGTGAATACACAACGATCAAGCGCCCGTACGCGCACCCATGTCGACGGGATCCGTGAGCCACGCCGATCGTCGTCGTCTCGAAGACCCCGAACGAATCGCCGTCAACGCCTCGCGCGCGGCGCTGTTGCTTCTCACCGTCGCGTTCGTCGGGCTGTACGCGACCGGAACGGAGCCGTCCCTGCGGACGCAGATGCTCGTCTACCTCGTGGGAATGGTCGCGCTGAACCTCCCGCACGGTGGCTACGAGCACTTCTCGAATCTCAGGCGTCGCGGGCTCCCCTTCGGCGCGCGCTACGTGGGGCTGTACCTCGCGTTCGTCGTCGGCTTCGTGGGGCTGTTCGTCGTCGCCCCGATGCCGGCGCTGGCGCTCGCGTTCGGCACGGCGGTCGCGAAGGGCGGCCACGGTGACCTCCACGTGATGGACGCGCTCGTCGGCACCGACCACCTCGCCTCGCGGCCGCAGCGCGCGCTCGCCGCGCTCGTCCGCGGCGGCGCCGTGATGATCGTCCCGGCCGTGGCGTGGACGGAGACGTTCTACGGGTTCACCGGCTACATGCTGAACGTGTTCGACGGGCAGCTCATCGGCCGGGCCGCCAGCTCCCCGGAGGCGTTCGCGACCGCGCTGGGCGCGGTCTACGGCCTCGGCGTCCTCCTCCACCTCGGCGGGGGGCTCGCGACGGGCGGGGGCGTCACGCGGTCGTGGCTGCTCGACGTCGCCGAGACGCTGCTGCTCGTCGCCTACTTCGTCTTCGTGCCCGTGGTGATCGCCATCGGGCTGTACTTCCCGCTGTGGTACTCGCTGCGGCAGTCCGCCCGGAGCATGGTCGTCGAGGAGGAGCGGCCGAGTCGGACCGAGGGCGTCTCCGTCGTGATGGCGTGGGGCGTGCTCGTCGTCGGCGCGCTGGTGACCGCGCTGGTCGCGACCTCGCTGTGGATGGTCGCGCCGAACCCGATGGCCGGCGGCTCGCTGCTGCCGGGAGCGGTGGCGTTTTACACCATCTTCGTCTGTATCATCGCGCTCCCGCACGTCGTCGTCGGCGAGTGGCTCGACTTCGGGCGGGGGATCTGGTACGTGCCCTGAGACCGCGCCCCCGCCTCGCCCCTCGCGCCGCACGCCCGACGGATAACAAACCCTAAACCCCGCCTCGTCGACCGATCCGGTATGCGTTTCCGGTTCGTCGGGCGGCTCGGGCTCGCGGACGCGGTGACGGTGGCGAACGCGGCAGTCGGCTTCCTCGCCGTCGTCGCGGCCACGGTCGACCTCGAGCTCGCGGCCCGGCTGGTTCTGCTCGCCGCCGTCGCCGACGGACTCGACGGGGTGGTCGCCCGGCATCGCGGCTCGACAGAGGCCGGTCCCTACCTCGACTCGCTGGCCGACGTGGCCTCGTTCGGCGTCGCGCCCGCGGCCCTCGTGGCGGTCGTCGTCCTCGACGGGGCGTCGTTCGCGGGCGCTCCGCTCTTCGTCGCCGCCGGCGTCGGCGCCGGTGCCCTGTTCGTCGCGACGGCGGTCGCCCGGCTCGGCCTGTACACGGCGTACGACAGCGGTACCCGCGAGACGGTCGGCGTGCCGACCACGCTGGCGGCGACGATCCTCGCGGCCGCGGTGATCGCCGGCTACACCGACCCCGCGCTCCTGATCGCGGCGACCGCCGCGTTCGCGGTGCTCATGGGGACGACGATCACGTACCCGGACCTCCACGCGCAGGACGCGCTCGTGATGGGGGTCGTGCAGGCCGCCGTCATCCTCACCCCGGCGGGTCACATGGCCACCGCCGCCCTTCCGGCGTGGATCGGCGAGGGGTTCGCGTTCGCGCTGCTGTTTTTGGCGTGCGGCTACCTCCTCCTCGGCCCGCGGTTCTACTGGGGGGACGGGATCCGGTCGCCCCCGAACGACGCGGGCGAGCGCAAGGCCTGACTCGCCGCAGCGACATCTGAAAAGCCCGGATTCGAACGGAGCCGCGGGGCCGACGCTCGAACGAAGCCGCGGGGCCGACGCTCGAACGGAACGATCCGTCCCCGGGGCTAGAAGAGCTGAGAACGGAAGGAACGCAGCGGATTATCGGAGCGGTCTCGTCGAGGCGGTCCCAGCGGAACCGCTTATAACAGCTCGTCGAACTCCTTGTGTCGGGTGATATCGACGCCGTCCTCCGTGACGACGGCGACGTTGATCCCGTTGCCGGACGCGAGGTCGCGCTCGACGGCGGACTGGATCGCCTTCGCGGCGATGGTCGTCGCCTCGTCGACGGTGACCTCGTCGTGGTACTCCTGTTCGAGGACACCGAGGGCGTACTGGGAGCCGGAGCCGGTGACGGTGTACTCCTCCTCGGTGGTGCCGCCGAGGGCGTCGATGGAGTAGATGTGGGCGCCGTCGTCGTCGACGCCGCCGAGGATCGGCTGGACGATGAAGAACGCGCCCGTCCGGAGCAGGTTCCCGGTGAGCGTCGACAGCGCCTCCATCGACATGTCCTTGCCGCGGCGGGTCTCGTAGAGACTCGTCTCGGCCTTGAGCGTCGAGATGAGGTTCTGGGCGGCGGAGACGGAGCCGGCGATGGTCAGGGCGCCGCGGGGGTGGATCTCCTCGACCTTCTGGACGTCCTTCGAGGAGACCATGCCGCCCATGGAGGCCCGCATGTCCGTCGCCATCACGACGCCGTCCGCGGTGCGGATGCCGACGGTCGTCGTCCCGGTTTTCATCTCGCCCTCGCCGTCGGCCTGCGCCGCGCGGCGCTCGCTGTGTTCGAACTCGCCGAGCTCGGGACCGAAGACGGGCTGGTCGCGGCCCAACTCGTCAGCCGGCCCCTCGGAGAGGTCGCCAGTCGGTGTTCGCATTACGTCTTTGTTGGCCCGGCGCGCTGATAAAGGCAACCCTTCGCGGACCGCCCGCCGGTTCCGACGGGCCTATTCGTCCCCGGCCGTCGCGGCCCGCCCGTCGCCGTCGCCGTCGCGGTCACGTCGGTCGATCGCCTCGACGAAACTGACGATCGGTGAGATAAGCGCGGCGGCCGACCGGCGGGGGAACGCGAGCGGTGATCGCGGCGGCGGCGGCGCCGCTCAGGGATGCTAACGAATGGCTCGAATCGAGAACGGTCGCTTACTCCTCGGCGCGCTCGTACACGTCACCGGTGGTCTCAACGAGCCGGCCGACGGGGACGTTGATGCCGAGGCGCTTGCGAGCGAAGACGGCCACCGGGAACAGCGAGATACCGATTGCGACGGTCGCCTGGTGGATCCCGAAGATGGCCGCCGAGCGGATGCGGTCGAACATGGGTCTTCGAATGACCGGAGCGGGGGAGTATATAAATACCTTCCGGGGCGCGCAGTTGAGAGATCCCGACGCAGTCGTGCGTTTTTGGGTTATAAATTAACGATTATGAAATATACTCGGCGGCCCGTCACGATCGGGATATTCACGGCGGTGTGAACCCCGCTCGTTTCCATAAGTTATGCGAATTCACCGTGGCTCGTGCGCCTCGCATCGGGTGTCTCGGGGATGTCCGGGCCGGGCCTCTCGGCGGTCGACGCAGTACCGTCAGAGACCGAGCGGAATCGACCCGATCCAGACCGAACGGGATTTATCGGGAGCGTCGCGTACGGTCTGACGTGCAGAACGTTACCGACCGGACGCGCAACCCCTTCGGGATGCGGCCGGACTGCCGGTCGTCCGTCCCCGGTTACGGCGACGCCAACGCCGACTTCCACGTCATCGGCGACCATCCGGGTGTCCACGGCGGCGTCGAGACGGGCGTCCCCTTCACCGGCGAGCCGTGGTCGCCGGCGTTCCTCTCGGCGCTGGCCGAGGCGGGGCTGATCGCCGGGCTCGCCGAAGGCACGGCACCGGACGGGACGAGAGCGGCTGACGAGACCGCACCGTCGACGAGTGGCGAGACCGCGCCGTCGGCGAGTGACGGAGGAACGGCCGAGAGCCCGGACCCAGAGTCGGTCCGCACCGAGCGCACGTACCTCTCGTACCTCCACATGTGCGTGCCCGACGGCGAGCCGACCGCGGCGTCGTACGACGACATGGAACGGTTCTTCGACGCCGAGCTCCGCGCGATCGCCGCGCACGTCCTCCTCCCGGTCGGTGCCCGGGCGACCGAGCATGTCCTCGAACAGTACACGGCGCGGGCGTGGAAGACCGAGATCGACATGGACGCGCTCCACGGCGAGGAGCTCCTCGGCTCCGGCTGGCTCGTCGTCCCGATCAAGGACCCGGCCGAGTGGGAGGCGGGCGACGCCGACCGGCTCGTGGACGCGCTCCGGGAGCTGCAGTCGACCGACTTCCGCCGCGAGAGCGACCTCGGACGCTTCATCGCCGGAAGCGACCCGTATCTCGTACGGTGAGCGTCCGGTCGGGGACGGCCGCAGCGGGTGCGGACGCGTCGCGGTCGACTGCGCGCCCGATCGGCCAATCACGCGTCGACCGGCAGCCGGATACGCGTGCGATTTCGCCGCTCCACCGGCAGGCCGATCGGAACATCCAAATCGAAACCGCCGTTTCGATGCCTGATCGTCAGCTATACGCCGATCCCGCCAGCCATATTTGTCACTACTCCCCGGATTTTATACTGTTCCCCGTTATTCGTCACCAGACGCCCGAACGGTCGGGCGTCGGCCGTAGGACTGGTACTCCATACGGCGGCTTGGTCAGCAACGGCCCTCTCGGGCCGTTTTTCGGCAGAGAGCCTCGATCGCGGAGCGACCGCGACGCCGTCAGTCGCCCGCCAGCAGGTCCTCGAGGTACCGTCCGACGTGGTCGTCCATGCGTCGCTTGAACCCGGCCCGCCGGGCGAGTCGGTCGAGTTCTCGGGAGACGTAGGTGCCGTACTGGACCGCCTTCTTGTCGGCCGTCCGGACCGACTCCGGCACGCGCCCGGCCGCCGCCCGCCGGAGCGCGACCTTCCGCTCCCCGTCGCTCGCGAGCAGTTCGCCCGGGAGCGAAAGCGCGCCCGCGACCACCCGGTCGTCGAGCAGCGGCGCGACGGGTTCGACCCCGGCCGCGCGGAGCGCGAGCACGTCGCGTTCGAGCTGGTCGGGGAGCGTCCGGACGGTCTCGGTCCGGGCGCCGCGCACGGTGTCGGCGTCGACGCGGTCGTCGGTCGCGGGGTCGACGACCTTGCTGTACCCGCCGAACAGTTCGTCCGCGCCCTGCCCGACCGCGAGCCGGTCGAACCCGTCGGCCGCGGCCGCCTCGGCGGCGAGGTACAGCGGCACCGCGATCGCGAGGTCCATCGGATTTCGGCGCCGCGTCGCGTCGGCGACCTCACGGACCGCGCGCAAGAGCTCCTCGTGCGTGATCTCGACGACGCGCAGGTCGCGGTCCATCGCCGCGGCCGCGTCGCGGGCGGCCGCGACGTCGTGGCATCCCTCGAAGCCGGCGACGTAGCAGGTCGCGTCGGGGACGCCGGCGGCGACGAGGCCGGAGTCGACGCCGCCGGAGAAGGCGACCGCGAGTCGGCCGGGCCCTCCGTTTTCGTCGGCGACCCGACCGGCGAGTACGCTGAGTGCGTCGTCGATCGCGGCGTCGACCGCCGCCTGCGCGGCCTCCGGGGCGGCCGGCGGTCCGTCGGGGAGCGTCCAGGCGCGGTCGACTCCCGCGGCGGACGCGACGCCCCCGGCCGGGACCGGCGTCGGGTCGTCGAGGGCGTTCCGGTCGAAGCCCCACGCGCCCGGGTCGGTCGGCGCGCGATCGGTTTCCGGGTCGGACCCGGTCGCCGGGTCGACGGCCTCGCGCTCGACGAACAGCGGCTGGCGACCGAGGGCGTCGCGGACGAGAACCGGTCCGTCACGGTCGGGCGGGTCGGCGAGACGCCCGCCGAACCCGCGCCCGCCGGGAAGGGGGTCGGCGTCGCGGAGGGCGTCGCGGACGCGGGCGGGAGAGGCCCCGCGAAGGTCGGTGGGCGAGGAGTCAGCCATCGCGACCTACCGCAGTGAGTCGAGCGCCCGGAGCGCGCGGCGCTTGGCGCCGCCGCCGAACTGGCGGAGCGAGACGCGCCACGGAGTCCGCTTCCCGACGACGCTGGTCCGGCCGTCGCGGATCGCGGAGAGGATCGCGTCCGCCGAGCGCTCGTCGGCGCCGACCTCGGTCACCGCCTGGCCGACCATCTCCGAGATGTGGGCGTCGCTGCCGGCGGTCATCGGGATCCGGTTCCGGAGCGCAAACTTCTCCGCCTGTCGGTTCGAGCGGCCCGTGAACAGCCGGGAGTTGTACACCTCGATGGCGTCGGCACCCGCGAGCTGCTCGTCGGCGATGTGGGCGGCGACGCCGTGGCGGGACTTCTGGAAGGGGTGGGGAACGACCGCGATCCCGCCCTGGTCGCGGATCCGGTCGAGCGTTTCGTCGAAGGAGAGCCCGCTCTCGACGCGCTCGTCGATGCCGAACGCGAGCACGTGACCGACCGCGCAGGTCACCTCCATGCCGACGATGCCGACGAGCCCGTAGTCGGGGGCCTTCTCGGCCGCCTCGAGACTGGCGTCGATCTCGTCGTGGTCCGTGACGGCGAGCGCGTCCAACCCGACCGCGGCCGCCTGCTCCAACAGGAGGTCGACCGGATCGCGTCCGTCGTAGGACAGCGCGGAGTGCGCGTGGAGCTCGACCGATAGCACGCCCGGTACTTCGATGGTCGTCTTAAAAAGCGCCCCGGTCCGAGGCGGTCAAAACGCGCTTTCGCCGACCGTCTCGCGGTAGGTCCCGGTGCCGCGGTGGGCCGTCTCGTCCCACGTCTCGACCGCGACGCGGACGCGGGTGTTCAGGGCGTCGTCGGGCGCGCCCTCGATCCGGAGCGTCGAGTCGCCGATGCGGGCGACCGTCTCGCCGCCCGCGTCGCCGGTGACCATCACCTCGATCACGTCGCCGGGCTCGTAGCTCGGGGTCGAACTCCGGAGCGACCAGCCGGCGAGGAACTTCTTGAAACGGCTCATGCGCGCGACACCTCCTCGGAGATCCGGTCGGGGATGTACTCCCGCCCGAAGCCGGTGATCGCGGCCAGCAGGAAGACGATGACGAGGAACCAGCCGTGGAACACGTACGGCACCACCTCGATCGGGTTGACGACCATCTCCGGCCCGTACTGCTCGCCGAGCCCGCCGGGCCCGACCATCACTTGGTAACCGACGAGGACGCCGCCGGCCCACGGGAAGATGTACCCGAGCGCCGAGGTGTTGGCGTCCAAGATGTTCGCGCGCCGGTAGCCGTTGATGTTGAACTTCTCACCGATCCGGGCGATGTAGGGCGCGATCGCGATCTCCGCGGCCGTGTTGATCGTGATCATCCCGTTGATCGTCGCCGTGCCGAGGACCATCGTCAGCTCGGCGCGGCGGACGGTGGTCGCGACGGAGTTGAGCAGGAACTCCTGAATCGCCGCGAACCCGCCGCCGCGGATCATGATCTGCGCCATCGACACGATCAGGAGGGTCAGAACGATGAGCGGGAAGAACCCGGTCGCGCCCGTGTACAGACTCCCGCCCACGCCCGCGGTTTCGCCGACCGCGACGAACGGGAGCGAACTGAACGTTCCGGCCTCGGGCACGGTGAACACGAGGATGTCGCTCACCGACGAGAGGCCGAACGCGAGGTTGAACGCGACGGCGACGACGAGTCCCCACGAGATCGCCTCGACGATGTGACGCCCGGCGACCGCCGTGAGGATGACGATTCCCATCGAGAGCAGGTGGACCAGCCCGAGGGCGTTCGCGGATTCGCGGAGCGCGACGGCGCCCTCCAGACTCACGCCGGACATGATCGACCCTGCGATCAGGTACGCGGCGAAGGCGGGGATCGCCGCCGCGATCGCGTACTTGAATCGCGAGGCGACGACGCCGCCGATGTCGGCGTCCTGCGTCACCGCGCTCACGATCGTCGTGTCGCTGACGGGCGCGAGGTTGTCGCCGAACACCGCGCCCGACAGGATCGCGGCGAACAGCAGCACCGGGTTCGCGCCGATCAGCACGCCGGCCGGGAAGAAGAGCGTCACGAACGCGATGGTGGCGCCGTACCCAGTCCCGATCCCGGTCGCGAGCAGGCCGCAGAGGACGAACGCGGCCGCGGGAAACGTGGTCGCACCGACGTTCAGCGCGTCGGCGGCGAAGATGAGCCCCTCGACGAACCCGCCGACCTGCAGCGTGTCGGCGAACATGCCGGCCCACAGCCACGCCACGATCGCGGTCGCGGCGACGCGCTGGGTCATCCCCTCGAAGATGGTGTCGGCGTACGTCTTCCAGTCGCCGCGCGCGAAGAACATCCCGAGGATCGTCCCGACGAGCGCGCCGATGACGAGGCCGTTCGTGTCGCCGATCCCGAGGACGCCGCTCTGGAAGATGGCCCAGACGATGAAGAGGGCGAGTGGGATCGTGCTCGCCCACTTGCCGCCGTAGAAGGCGATCCGGGGCTCGTTCGTCGCCGCCGACTCGTCGCCGACCCCGCCGTCGGCGACGAGGACCGTGTCACCGGCCGACTCGCGGGCGTCGTTCGGCGGTGCACCGTCCGGCGGGACACGGTCCGGCGAGGCGTCGTCGGGGGGGTCATCGGGCGGTTCGTCGTCGACGCGATCCGCCGAAGCGTCGTCTTGTGGATCGTTCATGTGACGTTCCTACGCTGCGGGTGACCGACGATCCACCTAAATCCTCCTTTCTCACGCCACGTGCCCGTCGGTCGGTCGATTTCGGTCCGGGCGTGTCGCGGCTCACAAGAACACGCTTAAGAACCCCGGCGGCGACTTCACTGACGGGAACAGCACAGCTGCAGATCCGACGCGCCGGGGCCTCTTCGCCCGCGGCTTGGGAATGTAGCAGTGCACCGACGCCTCCGGCGTCGCGGCTCGGAGCCGGTCCGCTCGCGCGGACCGGCCGCTCGGAACCGCTCGCTCGACGCGAGCCCCCGACAGCCGCGCCGCGCGGAGTCGCGGTCACGTTGTGGTTGTGCCGTTCCAATTTCAGACAATGGCACGAATGCACACGCGCCGTCGCGGTTCGTCCGGTTCGGACAAGCCGGCGACGGACGAGAACCCGGAGTGGAGCGACGTCGACGCCGAGGACATCGAGTCCCGCGTCGTCGAACTGGCGGAGCAGGGCCACGACCCCAGCGTCATCGGCCTCAAGCTGCGTGACGAGGGCGTCAAGGGCGTTCCGGTGCCCGACGTCAAGCTGGCGACCGGCAAGAAGCTCACCGAGATCCTCGAGGAGCACGACGCCGACTCGGAGTACCCCGAGGACCTCCGCAAGCTGATGGAACGCGCCGTCCGCCTCCGCGAGCACATGGCGGAGAACGGCCAAGACCACCAGAACAAGCGCGCGCTTCAGAACACCGAGTCGAAGATCCGCCGCCTCGCGAACTACTACCGCGGCGACGAGATCGACGAGGAGTTCACGTACACCTACGAGCGCGCCGTCGAACTGGTCGGCGACGAGTAGCGACACCGACGAGACGAACCGACGCGTAACCGAACACGACGCGACACGCAGACCACACGAGACGCACCCGCGATCGACCCCAACCCATGACCGAAGCGACGACCGCCACGCCCGCCCCCGACGCCATCGCCGACGTCCTCGCCGACGCGCCGTTC